>CAYOUY010000121.1:0-9710 GCA_964407245.1 uncultured Acidobacteriaceae bacterium | reverse complement strand
CTTTATCGTCGTCATGCTGAGCGGAGGAGGGCCGTCCGGAGGACGGGCCCCCGAAGTCGAAGCATCCCTACCTTTACTCGGCTCCATCCATGGTTACCATTCTTTGGCCAAGTCGAGCCAGTGAGGGTTTCTTGATTCGATCAGGGCGATTTTCTTTTTTCGGCTCCAGCCTTTGAGTTGCTTTTCGCGGGCTATCGCTTTGTGAACATCATCGAAAGAAGCCCAGTAAAGGAGGCGGTCCACTTCGTATTGGGTGGTGAAGCCTTCTTTCAGGTGGAATTTGTGTTCAAAGACTCGCTTGGGGAGGTTGCCGGTGAAACCTACATACAGAGTGCCGGACAGGCTGCCCATTATGTAGACGCAGTAGTGGCGGCGGTCGCGGGGCATCCTCGAAGGATTCCAGAATTTCGTCTTGATTCTTTGTGATTCTGGTCACAGGGGATGTTGGCGTGGTCCAATATGGGACAGGGCTGCGGTAGGGATGTTTCGACTGCGGTCATCGCCCTATCGGCGATGGCCTCCGGTCAACATGACAGGCAGTGGGTGCTGGTAGGGATGTTTCGACTGCGCAATATCGCCTTTTCGGCGATATTGCTTCGCTCAACATGACAACGGTATCGAGGTCGAGACAGAATTACACCCTTAGCTCGACTACCGTGGCTCCACCGCCGCCTTCGTTCTGCGGAGGTTCGGCTACCGACTCCACGTGCGGATGCTGCTGCAGGGCGAGGCGCAGGGCTTTGCGGAGGATGCCCATGCCGCTGCCGTGGACGACGCGGACGCGGGGGAGGCCGGCGAGGAAGGCGCGGTCGACGAATTTTTCGACTTCGCGGGAGGCGTCGTCGACAGTGTGACCGATGACGTTGATTTCGGTGGGAACAGCCGTGTTTTCGCTTTCGAGCGACACGTTGATGCCGCGGGAGCGGGCGGCTTTCACGGGAGAGTCGGCGGGACGCGGGCTGGCCGCGTTGGCTAGAACTTCCGCGATGTCGTCGCGCGGAATTTTCATTTTCATCACGCCCATTTCGACTTCGAATTGGTTGTCGGTGATTTTGCGGACAACCTTGGCGGCGCGGCCGGTGGACTTCAGCTTGACGGTATCGCCTTCGGAGACGTGCTTGACGAGTTGCGGCTGGGCGTGCGGGTCGCCTTGGTCGGCGCCAGTGGAGTGAGCGACAACGGTTGAGTCGAACTGCTCGCGGAATTCGCGGCGCAGGCGGGCGATGCGGCGCTCGGCGTCTTTGGAGAGCTTCTGGGCGGCGGCGCGATCCTGAATGGCGTTGACGGCTTCGCGGGCGTGATATTCGAAGTCGCGAAGTAAAGCTTCCAGCTTTTTTTCCATTTCGCGGACTTTATTTTGTTGGTCCTTCTTGCCTTCAACCGCCAGACGACTTTTTTCTTTCTCGAGTTCTCTCTGGCCTTCCTGCAGGTTCAGTCTTTCTTTTTCTGCTTCTCGCAATTCGGCGTGGAGTTTATCGAGAAATTGGCCGACGTCGCGGGCTTGGGTGCCGAGGCGGGAGCGGGCGCTTTCGATGATGGTGGGATTCAATCCGAGGCGCTGGGCGATGTTGATGCCAGCGGAAGCGCCGGGAACGCCGACTTTCAGTTCATACGTGGGCTGCAGAGTTTTTTCGTTGAAGCCGACGGCGGCATTGAGCACTCCGGGGGTGTTGGCTGCGTAGACCTTGAGCGAAGTGTGATGGGTGGAGATGACGGTCATCGATCCGATGCGGGCGAAGTGGGCGGCGATGGCGACGGCGAGAGCGGCGCCTTCCTCGGGATCGGTGGCGGAGCCCAGTTCGTCGAGAAGGACGAGCGATTGCGGCGTTGCTGTGCGGGAGATGAAGTCGATGTTGGTGACGTGAGCGGAGAAGGTGGAGAGATTCTGCTCGATCGACTGGTAATCGCCGATGTCGGCGAGGACGGCGTCGAAGACGGGAAGTTCGGCGCGGTCGGCTGGAACGGGAAGGCCGGATTGGGCCATGAGCGCGAGCAGGCCGACGGTTTTGAGCGCGACAGTTTTGCCTCCGGTGTTAGGGCCGGTGATGATGAGCTGGCAATGGTCGCCTTCGAGTTCGATCGTGATGGGGACGACGGCGGCGCCTTTGGCTTTGAGGTTGCGCTCCAGGAGAGGGTGGCGGGCGTGGTGGAGGAGAAGACGGGCTTCCGGTGCCGGGCGTCCGGCGTTCGAGGAAAAGTCTCCACTCAAGCCAACACCGGGCTTGAATGGGGCACCCGCTTCCTTGACGCTCGCTTCGCGAGCGGGGCGGAGGAATGCCTCCGCCCCTACATTTACGGCAACGCAGTTGTAGTCTTCGGCGAAGCGGGCTTTGGCGAACTGCAACTCGAGTTCGGCGAGGGTGTCGACGGCAGTGAGAATGGCGGCGGCGTTAGCGCCGATGCGCTCGGTCATTTCGAGCAGGATGCGGTGAATCTCGGCGAGTTCTTCTTCGAGCAGGCGGACGAGTTCGTTGTTCTGCTCGATGGTTTCGAGGGGCTCGACGAAGACGGTCTGTCCGCTGGAACTGGCGCCATGCACGACGCCCTGGACGCGGCGCTTCTGCTCGACCTTGACGGGGATGACGAAACGCTCGCCGCGGATGGTGACGAGTTCCTCCTGCACCGCGCCGTCTTCGGCGAGGCGGCGGAGGTAGGAGCGGAGCGAATCCTGGATGGCACGGCGCTGTTTTTCGATGTCGCGGCGGATGCGAGCGAGTTCGGGCGAGGCTTTGTCGTCGAGGGTGCCGTCGGGCTGAATCTTGTTGCGAAAGGAGCGGAGGAAATCGGTGAAGTCGACAATCTGGCGGGAGAGAGAGGTGGTTTCGCGCCAGTCGGACTTCATGCTGGCGGGCGGGTGAAGGGCGATCTCGCGCCATTCGGCGGCGCGATCGACGACGAGGATGACATCGCGAATTTCGGCGGTTTCGAGGGCGGCGCCGGCGATGCGGGATTTTTCGACCAGCGGGGAGATTTCGGTCAGGCCGAAGAAGTCGAAGCGTCCACCGACGCGCCAGAATTCGCGAATCTCGGTGGTGAGGGTTTGCTGGGTTGCGATCCAGGCGCGGTCGGGGGAGGGAGTGAGTCTGGAGATGCGGTGCTGGCCCAGCGGGGAGGGGGCGTATCCGCGGAGAAGTTCGCGGAGAGAGTCAAATTCGAGGACGCGGGCGGACGTGTGGAGGAGGGATTGCGACATCGTTAAGTTATGGTACAGGAGAGTTCCCACTCTATCCGCAAAGAACGCGGATAAGGGTGGGGCAACCGGCAAAGCAGGTTCCTCGCTCCGCTCGGAATGACAAATCCAAAAAAGGAGACGATCTAGCCGGAGGCACCGGCGACGTGGGCGGCGGATTCGGCGGCGACGGGCAAGCGGACGATGAATAACGCTCCGCCGTCGGGCTTGTTCTGGCAGGTGATCTGGCCGCCGTGATCCTGGATGACGCCATAGACGACGCTGAGACCGAGGCCGGTACCTTTACCGACGGCTTTGGTGGTATAGAAGGGGTCGAAAACGCGGTCGGGCTCGCGAATGCCGAGGCCAGTGTCGGAAAAGGTGAGCACAAGTTCGTTGTCCTGCCGGCGCGCGGTGATTTCGACGGTTCCAGAGTTGTCTGCTTCGATGGCGGCATCCACGGCGTTCTCGATGATTTCGATGAACGCCTGGAACATCTGATTGGCGTTGGCGCGCACACGGGGAAGGTCGGGCTGGATCGATACGCTGACGCGGACTTTGCCCGAAGACGCGCAGGATTCGAGCATTTGAGCGGCGCGGCTCAGCAGGATACTGAGGTCGACGAGTTGTTTTTCTCCGGGCGACTGCTGGGCGAAGCTGAGCAGATTGGCGACCAGGTCACGAGTCCGGCTGGCCTGGTGCACGATCTTCCGCAGCAACGCGTTTTGCTCCTCGGTGAGACCAGGCTGTGCCCAAAGCTGCTCCGAGCTGCTCATGATGGATGCCAGGGGGTTGTTGATTTCGCGGGCGGCGCCTGCGACCAGCGTGCCCAATGAAGCCAGCTTCTCTTTCTGCACCAGCTGACTCTGCAGGCGCTTCTGGCCGTCGTAGCTATGGCGCGAGTCGCGCAGCAAAGCCATAAGGGCCTGGTTCTGAAAAAACTGGCGGAAAAAGACGAATGTGCCCAACACCAACATCGCGCCCAGCACGATGAAAACGCGGAAGATCAAGGTGGGGGCCGGGGATTGGTCGAGGAGAACGGTCCACAGGCCCAACACCGGCAACGACAGGATGGCGAGCATAGCGGCGCGGGGAACGACCAGCTTCCATCGTGCGTCCAGCCGATATTCGACGGTTTCCAGTTTCCAGTTGCGGGCCGACAGGGCAGCAGCCGCCATCCACGCCAGGGTTGCGATGAGACCGATGTCGTATGGGCTGCCGGAGTAATAGGACTTTTGCACCGCCGCTCGGTCGAGAAGCTGAGAGTTCACGGAATACAACAGGGTGGCGCCGAGCAAATGCAGGTAGAGCCGCCGCCAGCCACCGGAGCTGGTGCCAATGGCCAGGCCGAGAACGGCCAGCAACAGCGCGTTCTCGACCGCGAAGAGCCGGTCGTAGTAGAGGTTGTACTTGTCGAAATTGATCACCACGTACTGGTGAGGGAAGACGATGAAGGCGTAAAGAAAGACCCACCAGCCCAGCAGCATGAGGAAGTTGAGCGCGCTGAGGTGAATTCTGCCTTCTTTTTTCAGCAAGTCCGGGCGCCAGGCCACCGCCGCGATCATGGGCAGGATATGAAAGAAGAGGATGATGTCAAAGAAGAAGGGATCGGGAATTTCCTTATGCAGCAGGATCTCAAACCAGGCCCAGGCTCCCTCGTTGCTCGCCCAAAGCGCGAAACCCAAGGTCATCATGGCCCAGAAACTGCGCTCGGTGCGTGGGCGCGTGATGGCGTTGGCCAAGGTGATGCCGGCGCCAATTAAGGGCAGGATGAAAGCCGAGAGATCGGCAAAGCCGGTGAGGGCATTGCTTTTGTGTGCGGTCAACGACACGGCGGCAAAGACCAGGGTGATCCCGGCCGCGGCAACAAACCAGCGGTGCCGTCGAAACAGACTCATTCGATTTTAATTTTAGGGGAGTCGATGCTGGATTCCGAGGACCGACGGGAATGAGGATGGTTACTTTTGTCATACGGGGGGTGAGTGGTGATACCGCCCCGTTTTGAGGGGAGGCAGGGATTCTTCGACTCGCGCTCGCCGTTGCTCGCGCATCGCTCAGAATGACAATCGACCTTAGACGTTGAGGACATGCGGAGCTACGCTCCGCAGGGCGGACGAGTGCGTCTGCCCCTACACACGATGTGCGGGGCTTTCCCATATCGCCGCAACGCGGCTAGAATCATTCAGAGAGGGTTGTGTTTGTGCCCCCTTCTGCGAGGATGATCTGCCATGGCATTCCCTGTAACCCGCCTCCGCCGCCTGCGCCGAACCGCGGAACTGCGCAACCTGGTCAGTGAAACGCGACTAGCTCCGGATTCCTTTGTGTACCCGATGTTCGTGTGTCCCGGCGAGGGGGTGCGGAAGGAAGTGCGTTCGATGCCGGGCGTGTTCAATTTGTCAGTGGATGAGGCGGTGCGGGAGGCGCGGGAAGTGCGTGCTTTGGGCGTGCCGTCCGTGATTTTGTTCGGGCTTCCCGATAAGAAGGATGAAGTGGCGACGGGTGCCTGGGCGGACGACGGGATCGTGCAGCGGGCGACGCGGGCGATCAAGCGCGAAATTCCGGGGCTGATTCTGATGGGCGACGTTTGCTTGTGCGAATACATGTCGCACGGCCATTGCGGGATCGTGAAGGCCGCGCCGCAATCGCTGGGAGCGGCGGTGGCGGCACCGCCGGCGGCGACGACGGAGTATGAGATCGTCAACGACGCGTCGCTGGAGCTGCTGGCGCGGACGGCGGTGTCGCTGACGCGAGCCGGGATCGACGTGATTGCGCCGTCGGACATGATGGATGGGCGGGTGGCGGCCATTCGCAAAGCGCTCGATGAGGCGGGGTTCATCAATACGCCGATTTTGTCGTATGCGGCGAAGTTTGCTTCGGGATTCTACGGGCCGTTTCGCGAAGCGGCGGATTCGGCGCCGCAGTTCGGCGACCGGCGGTCGTATCAGATGGATGGTGCGAACATTCGCGAAGCCATGCGCGAGATCGCGGCAGACGTGGAAGAGGGCGCGGACATGATCATGGTGAAGCCGGCGCTGCCGTATCTGGATGTGATTCGGGCGGCGCGGGAACGGTTTGATTTGCCGCTGGCCGCTTATCAGGTGTCGGGCGAGTATGCCATGATCGAGGCCGCCGCGCGCAACAATTGGATTGAGCGCGACCGCGTAATGATGGAGTCGCTGGTGTCGATCCGACGCGCGGGCGCGAGCATCATTTTGACGTATTACGCAAAGGATGCGGCGCGGATGTTGGGTTAGTTGGGGGTTAGGTTTTCGGTATTAGGTCTTCGGTCTTAGGTTTGTGTCGTCCCTCCGAGACTCGTTCGATTTGTTCATCTCTACCCGGCACTTCCGTGCCGGGCTTTCTCATGGCGCCCCTTCGGGGCTGAAATTTGCCAGCGCCCGCCGCTGATAGCCTTCGCGGTCTCTTAACGGACGAGGGCGGCGGCCGGCGGTCCATGAGTCCGCCGCTGCTAAAGTCCAGCTGAAATTTCCCCGATGGTAAGAAACGGAACCACCAGTTCTGGCGTGCAGCCTTGGCGTGCTCTGAAGAAGCTCTGGCGCGCGGGAGATTGCTGCGAAGGCATGCCACGGGAGGGTCTGGCTTGTGAGTCAACTGAACGATTTGAAACTGAAGATCGAGGCAAAGATTGCGGCGGACGGGCTGGATCCGGTGGCCGTGAAGGGGAAGATCGGACTGCGCGCGGGAAAGCTGCTGGCGTTCATCACGCCGAGCACGCCGGATGACGCGGAGTCGATCGCCAAGATGAAAGCGGCTGCGAAGGAAGTACTAAACCTGATTCTGTAAATGCCGACTTTGTGAGGAGCGTGTATGAAATGGAATTCGATTCGCACGAAAGTACTGGGCGTGCTGTTCAGCAGTCTGGTGCTGGGCGTGGGCGGGATTGTGGCCCTGATGCATTACAGTTTCGAACACAACTCACACGTGCTGGCGACGGAGTCGGTGACCGGGGCGCAGAAGCTGTTCGCGATTCTGGAGGCGCGGGAGATCAGCAAGATGACGGCGGTGAGCGACATGCTGATCGTCAACCCGCAAGTGCGCGAGGCGTTTGTGGCGAGGGATCGAGAGCGGCTGATGGAAGTGACGGCGCCGCTGTATCCGGAGCTGAAAAGCGAAGGCATCACCAACTGGATGTTTCACACGGCGGAGCCGGACATGAGCGTGTTGCTGCGGCTGCACAATCCGGGGAAGTTCGGGGACCAGTTGAACCGGTTCATCGATAAGGAAGTCGTGCGCACGCATGCCATGGTCACGGGCAACGAGCTGGCCAAGGCGGGGTTTGCGGTGAGAATCCTGCGTCCGTTTTACGACGCGCAGGCGAACGTGACCGGGTATGTGGAGTTCGGCGAGGAATTGGGGCAGTTCATTCACACCATGAAAAACCAGACGGGAAACGACTACGGATTGTTGCTGAGCAAGAAATTTGTGGACCGGCAGTTCTGGGCAGATTCGAGCAAGGTCTGGAAGCGGCGCGATAACTGGGATGACAATCCGGACTTTGTCGTCGCGGACAAGACGACGGATTCGGACAGCATCATTCGATTTGCGGGCGACTTGGCTGCGGTTCCGGCCGAGGGCGAGGTGCTGGAGCGCTTCCGGCAGGGGAACTCGGTGTTCGTGCGCGGCATCTTTCCGATTCACGATGCGGCGGGGAACAGCGTGGGCGCGATGTTCGTGGTGCGGGACATTTCCGGGTTTTATCTGGCGATGCGGCACACGCAGAACGTGCTGGTGATGTTGACGGTGGTGGCGCTGGCACTGGGCGGAGTGCTGATTTCGGGGATGCTCCGCCGGCTGGTGTTCCGGCGGCTGGATCACATCATTGTAGTGGCGACGCGGGTTGTGGGCGGCGATTACGCGACGGAAATTAAAGTTAGTTCGGACGACGAAGTGGGCCAGTTCGAACAATTATTCGAGCAGTTCCGGCGGGTGTTCGTGGACGTTCTGGCGCAGGTGCCGGGGTTTCAGGAACAGGAAAAGCTGCAGGAGAAGTCGCGGGCGGGGGTGGCGGGAAGGTAGATTTCTTCACGGCACTGGCGGGCTTCGAGGTAAGGCAGGGATTCTTCGACTCGCGCTCGCCGGGCTCGCGCTTCGCTCAGAATGACAGGGGAGACTTAGGCCGCGTGGATTCATGCGGAGCTTCGCTCCGCAGGGCGGAGGAATGCCTCCGCCCCTACACAACATCACTCGCACAGCCGAGGGCGGCTGTGGCTACATGGTGCTGCATCGGCCGGGTAAGCGCAATCAGCCGTCTTCGCCGACTTTGAGGACGGCGAGGAAGGCTTCCTGGGGGATGTCGACGCGGCCGATGCGCTTCATGCGCTTCTTGCCTTCTTTTTGTTTTTCGAGGAGTTTGCGTTTGCGCGTGATGTCGCCGCCGTAGCATTTGGCGAGCACGTTCTTGCGCATGGCAGGGACGGTTTCGCGGGCGATGACTTTGGCGCCAACGGCGGCCTGGATGGCGACCTCGAACATCTGGCGGGGGATGAGTTCTTTCATTTTGGCGGCGAGGGCGCGGCCGCGTTCGTAAGCGAAGTCGCGGTGCACGATGAGCGATAGAGCATCGACGGGATCGCCGGCGACCAGAATGTCGAGCTTGACCATGGGCGATTCCCAGTAGCCGGCGAGATGATAGTCAAGTGAGGCGTAGCCGCGGGAAACGGATTTGAGGCGGTCGTAGAAATCGAGGACGATTTCGTTCAGCGGCAGCTCATAGTGCAGCATGACGCGCGTGGCGCCGACGTATTCGAAAGTCTTCTGCTTGCCGCGCTTTTCTTCGACCAGTTTCAAAATTCCACCGACATATTCTTCGGCACTGAGGATGGTTGCGAGAATGACCGGTTCTTCGACTTTGGCGATCTCGCTGGGATTGGGCCAGCGCGAGGGATTGTCGACTTCGAGTTTTGTTCCGTCGGTGAGGGTGATTTTGTAGCGCACGCCGGGCGCAGTAGTGATGAGGTCGAGGCCGAACTCTCGCTCGAGGCGCTCCTGAATGATTTCCATATGGAGCAGGCCGAGGAATCCGCAGCGGAAGCCGAATCCGAGCGCGGCGGAGCTTTCGGGCTCGAAGAAAAATGAGGAGTCATTGAGGCGAAGTTTTTCGAGCGCTTCGCGAAGTTGAGTGTGTTCGTGGGCATCGACGGTGTAGAGACCGGCGAAGACCATGGGTTTGATTTCTTCGAAGCCGGGCAAGGGCTCGATGGCGGGATTGGAGTCGTCGGTGATGGTGTCGCCGATTTTGGTGTCGGCAACGTTCTTGATGTTGGCGACGAGAAATCCGGCTTCGCCGGCCTTGAGTTCGTCGATGTCAACAGGCTTGGGCGTGAGGACGCCGAGATTTTCGACGTCGAAGACGCGGTTGTTCGACCAGAGACGAATTTTTTGTCCCTTGCGCAGCGTGCCCTGGAAAACGCGGGTGAGAACGATGACGCCGCGGTAAGAGTCGAACCAGGAGTCGAAAATCAGCGCCTGCAGCCGGTTCTCCGGCGACCCCTTGGGCGGAGGGATACGCTTGACGGTGGCT
>CAYOUY010000120.1:0-2595 GCA_964407245.1 uncultured Acidobacteriaceae bacterium | reverse complement strand
GGGCGGGCAGGCCACGATTTCATCGCGATTGTGGCCGGCAACCAGTGGCAAGAAGTCGCGGAAATACGCCCGTGTTTCGTCTGGAGTCTTGTACATCTTCCAGTTAGCGGCCATTACTTTTTTTCTCATGAGTGCGCCTTTTCGGATGGAAGTCGTATGCTACCTAATAAACTCGTCGATCTGGGAGAAAAACCCATGTGTGCCGCAGCGGAGCGCCGAACCGTTGACCCTGAAAATGTCGATCCGTTCAACCTGGAGCGCTTCGTGCAGGCTCAGGCACCGGTGTTCCAGCGCGTGCTCGGCGAACTGCGCGCCGGAACGAAGATGAGCCATTGGATGTGGTTCATCTTTCCCCAGATCAAAGGTCTCGGACGAAGCCCCACCGCGATCGAATACGCAATCTCCGGCGTTGACGAGGCACGAGCCTATCTCTGGCATCCAGTCCTCGGTTCTCGACTCAAGGAGTGCACGCGACTCGTTCTGCAGGTGCAAAATCGATCTGCCGCCGAGATTTTCGGATCCCCTGACGACATGAAGTTCAGATCCTGCATGACTCTGTTTGCCCAGATTTCGCCTGACGACGCTTCGTCAGGCAGCGACATTTTTGCCCAGGCCCTGCAAAAGTATTTCGACGGAGTGCCCGATCAGTTGACGCTCGACCGTTTGTGAGCTGACTACTTCTTGTCTGTCAGCGCTTCCACGCCCGGCAGCTTCTTGCCTTCCAGAAATTCGAGTGACGCGCCACCGCCGGTGGAAATGTGCGTGATCTTGTCGGCTACGTTCGCGGCATGCACCGCAGCAACCGAATCGCCGCCGCCGACGATCGATATGGCTCCAGCGTTGTCGGCGACAGCTTGCGCGATCTTGAAAGTTCCTCGCGAAAATCCCGGAACCTCGAACACTCCCATCGGGCCATTCCAGACGATGGTGCGGGCGCGCGAAATCTCCTCGGAGAAAATCTCAATCGTCTTTGGTCCGATATCGAGCGCCATCTTGTCAGCCGGAATCGGCTGGCCTTCGCCAATTTGCTGAATCACGGCATTGGCCTCGGGCTTGGACGCCACCACGTGATCGACCGGCAGCAGGAATTTCAGATTCCGTTTCTTCGCTTCCGCCAGCAATTGCTTGGCGAGGTCGATCTTGTCGGCTTCGAGCAGCGATTTGCCAATCTCCTGTCCCTGCGCCTTGAGAAACGTATACGCCATACCGCCGCCGATGATCAGCGCGTTCACCTTGTTCAGCAGATTCTGAATCACGCCGATCTTATCGCTGACTTTGGCGCCGCCCAGAATCGCCACGAACGGCTCTTCGGGATGCTCCAGGACTTTGCCCAGGTACTTCAACTCCTTTTCCATCAGCAGACCAGCAGCGGATTGCTTGCAGAACCTCGTAATGCCAACCGTCGAGGCGTGGGCTCGATGGGCCGTGCCGAAGGCGTCGTTGACGTAGTACTCGGCCAGGTTCGCCAGTTGTTTGGCGAATTTTTCGTCGTTCGCTTCTTCCTCGGCGTGGAAGCGCAGGTTCTCGAGCAGCAGCGTCTGGCCCATTTCCAGCTGCGTAGCGACTTCTTCGGCCTCCGGTCCAATGCAATCGGGAGAGAAGCCGACGTTTTCCCCGCGCGCCAGTTCCTTGTCGAGCAGCATGCGCAGCCGCTCGGCCACGGGCTTCAGGCTCATCTTGGGATTGGGTTTGCCCTTGGGTCGTCCCAAGTGCGAAGCCAGAATCAGACGCGCGCCATGACGCAGGGCGTATTCGATGGTGGGCAAGGTTTCGCGGATGCGCGTGTCATCCATTACGCGGCCATCATCAAGCGGCACGTTGAAGTCCACGCGCATGAAGATGCGGTTGCCATTGAGCGGAAGATCACGAATGGAAAGCTTGGACATGGCTGGAGTCCTTGAGAGGCTGGATGTAATAGTCAAAAGCAATCTGTCATCCTGAGGCGCGTGCTTTTTGCGCGCCGAAGGACCTAGGCGAGCCGCACGTCGCGCCGTGTTTGCTACGGCGCATTCTCCGCGCGCTTGGCTCGCATCCTTACAGGCCCTTTCCGGCGATGTAGTCAATCAGGTCACGCACGCGGCAGGAGTATCCCCACTCGTTGTCATACCAGGAGATCACCTTCACGCAGTTGCCCCCGACCACCATGGTCGAAGGCGCATCGACGATCGAAGAGCGCGCGTCGCCCTTGAAATCCGACGACACCAGTTCGTGCTCCTCGTACCCAAGATATCCCTTCAGCGGGCCCGACTCCGTCGCTTTCTTCAGTGCGGCATTCACTTCTTCTTTGGTCGTTTTCTTCTCGACCCAGACCACCAGATCCACCACCGAAACGTTCGGCGTCGGCACGCGCATGGAGAATCCGTCGAGCTTCCCGCTCAATTCCGGAATCACCAGTTTCATCGCCTTGGCCGCGCCGGTCGTGGTAGGAATCATGTTCAGCGCGGCTGCGCGCGCGCGCCGCAAGTCCTTGTGCGGGAAGTCGAGAATCACCTGATCGTTGGTGTAGGAGTGAATCGTGGTCATGACGCCGCTGACGATCTTGAAGTCATCGTTGATCACTTTCGCCACCGGCGCCAGGCAGTTCGTGGTGCAGGA
>CAYOUY010000119.1:0-6040 GCA_964407245.1 uncultured Acidobacteriaceae bacterium | reverse complement strand
AAGGCGGGCGGCACACGCCGTTCTTCAAGGGCTACCGTCCGCAGTTCTATCTGAGAACGACGGACGTGACGGGGGTGGCGGAGTTGCCGTCGGGCACGGAGATGGTGATGCCGGGGGACAACGTGAGCCTGGTGATCGAACTGATCACGCCGGTGGCGATGGAGAAGGGCCTGCGCTTCGCCATCCGTGAAGGCGGCCACACCGTGGGCGCGGGCACCATCGCGGAGATTATTCAGTAGT
Organism: uncultured Acidobacteriaceae bacterium; assembly: GCA_964407245.1. GTDB lineage: Bacteria > Acidobacteriota > Terriglobia > Terriglobales > Acidobacteriaceae > Sulfotelmatobacter. The sequence continues at coordinate 5,800 of CAYOUY010000119.1, read as the reverse complement.
GGCAGGGAATGTGTGGGGACGGATCTTCGATCCGTCCTGACCGGGTCGTAGACCCGGTCCCACACAAACAATGGAAGGATGACCAAGGTTAGGAGTGAGCAATGCCCCGAGAAATTGTGACGTTACAGTGTGGTGAATGCAAAGAGCGGAACTACTCGACCACAAAGAACAAGAAGACGACAACCGACCGGCTGGAGTTCAAGAAATTCTGCCGGCGCTGCCGCAAGCACACGCCACACAAAGAGGTCAAATAATTGCGCGATTCTGTGATTGCCGGCTGGGCGATTGAAGACTTCAATCCCTCAATGACTCAATCACAAAATCACTCAATCGAAACAGGGGCGTAAGCTCAACGGTTAAACTGTCGGTCTCCAAAACCGAACTTGGGGGTTCGAATCCCTCCGCCCCTGCCAGAATTTTGGACGGGTCAAGAGTTTAGGAATGCGTTAGGAGCTGGAATGGCAGTCGAGACAAAGAAAATGGCGAATTCATTGGCAGCGGCGGGTGGCAGCTTCGGCGAGCAAATCAAATCCTGGCCGGAGCGCATCAAGTCTTTTTACACCGACGTGCGCACGGAAATGCGCAAAGTTACCGCGCCCACCTGGAAGGAAGTTCGCGCCACGACCACAGTCGTCGTCATCACCGTCGCCATTTTCGCGCTGTATTTCTGGGTGATTGACTTCTTCATCCAGCGCGGCGTCTCGCAGGTGTTCAACTACTTCAAGACCCGCTAGATCCAGATCGAAGACGAGGAACGAGTGCAGGAAACGATCGACAACCAAGCACCGCATATGCAAGACCAAGACGAGCAGAAAGAAGAAAAGAACGCAGCCGAAGCCAGCGTCCCCGGTGCAGCCACCGAGCCGGCCGCGCCGACGGCAGAATCCGCCCCGGCCCCAGCCGAAGCCGCGGCACCCGCCGAAGCTCCGCGCAACCCCAATATGAAGTGGTACATCATCCACTCCTATTCGGGATTTGAGCGCAAGGTCAAAGAGTCGCTCGAGTCGCGCGTGGCCGCCTTCGGGCTGCAAGGAAAAATCGGCCGCGTGCTCATCCCGACCGAGTCGGTCACCGAAGTGCGCGGCGGCAAGAAGTACACCTCCGAGCGCATGTTCTATCCCGGTTACGTGCTGGTCGAAATGGACATGGACGACCACGTCTGGCACGTCGTGAAATCCACGCCGCGCGTCACCGGATTCGTCGGCACCGGGCAACAGCCCACGCCGCTGTCGGAAGAGGAAGTGCAGCACATCGTTTACAAAGTCGCCGACAGCCGCGAGAAGCCGAAGCTCAAGGTCAAGTTCGAGAAGAACGAATCGGTGCGCATCACCGAAGGCCCATTCGCCAGCTTCACCGGCGTGGTCGACGAAGTAAACGAAGATCGCGAAACGCTGAAAGTCATGGTCACGATTTTCGGCCGCTCCACCCCGGTGGAACTCGAATTCAACCAGGTGGAAAAGGTGGCGTAGCAGGGAAGCGCGCCAAACGCGCGACCTGTTCGCCGCAAAGATCGCGGCGATTCGCGCGGCGCGCCTGGGTCCTTCGCGAGACAAAAGGCGTCTCGCTCAGGATGACAGGAGATTGAGAAGCCTTGGCTAGAAGCTAAAGGCTAAGAGCTAGAAGCTAGGAGCTAAAGAAGTGGCAAAAAAAGTTACAGGGTACGTGAAACTCCAGATCGCGGCGGGCAAGGCCACGCCTGCGCCTCCGGTCGGCCCCGCGCTGGGCCAGGCGCAGATCAACATCATGGAGTTCTGCAAGCAGTTCAACGCCAAGACCAGCCAGAAGGAACTCGAAGGGCTGATCATCCCCGTGGTGGTGTCGGTCTACAACGACCGCTCGTTCACCTTCATCACCAAGACGCCGCCGGCGTCGATCCTGCTGAAGCGCGCGGCCGGCATCGCCAAGGGATCGGGCACGCCGAACAAAGATAAAGTCGGCAAGGTCACGGCCAAGCAGGTCGAAGACATCGCCAAGCAGAAGATGCCCGACCTGAACGCGGCGTCGATTGACACGGCGATCAAAAGCATTCGCGGCACGGCAAGATCGATGGGAATTGAAGTCGTTGGGTGAGTAACGCATGCCGGAGGAGCTCGAGCCGAGTCTGATTGCTTCGTTAGCAAGGCTCTGGCCCAACAGAGAGCATGAATCGAGTTGGCTCAAGAACGCTCTCTGCAGGTTGAGTCTGCATCGGTGGCACGAGTTGGATATAAGCCGTCTGGTGCCGAACGAGAAAGCTGGCTTCTGTCGCTGGTGTTCGAAGATCAGATTTCGCGGTCGGATCTACAACTAGCATTGAAGTGGTCGGGCAGCGGCAGGAACGGGAAGGGCACGATTTCAGTCGTGCCGCTGAGACACCCGTTGGATTCGGGGCTTTAGCCCCTGAAGTTCGAAGTCGAAATCACCACAGCTCCTCAGATCACCGACGAGCCGCGGGAGACAAGGAAAAAGCAAATGTCGAAAAAAGAAGGAAAGAACATCGCCAAGGCGCACGCCGCCGTCGAAAAGCGCCCCTACGTCTTGCAGGATGCGGTTCCGCTCCTGCAGAAAGTGAAATACGCCAAGTTCGACGAGACCGTCGAGGTCACGATGCGCCTGGGCGTCGATCCCAAGCACGCCGACCAGATGGTGCGCGGCACGGTCGTTCTGCCGCACGGCCTGGGCAAGTCGAAAAAAGTTCTGGTCATTGCGACTGGCGAAAAAGTGAAAGAAGCCGAGCAGGCCGGCGCCGATTACGCCGGCGGCGAAGAGATGGTCGAGAAGATCACGAAAGAAAACTGGACCGACTTCGACGCGCTCATCGCCACGCCCGACGTCATGAAATCCGTCGGACGCCTGGGCAAAATTCTCGGTCCCAAGGGACTGATGCCGAACCCGAAGACGGGCACGGTCACGTTCGACGTCGGCAAGGCGGTGCAGGAAGTCAAAGCTGGCAAAGTCGAGTTCCGCACCGACAAGACCGCGCTCGTGCACTGCCCCGTGGGCAAGATTTCGTTCACGCCCGACAAGCTGATCGAGAACGCCACCGTGCTGATTACGAGCGTGATCAAGGCCAAGCCCTCGGTGGCCAAGGGCAAGTACATCAAGGGCTGCTATCTGAGTTCGACCATGGGCCCCGGCATCGCGCTGGATGTCGCTCCCATCGAGGCAGCGGCGAAAGTTTAAGAGTATGTAGGGGCGGACGCATTCGTCCGCCCCGCTCGCGAAGCGAGCGTTTACAAGATCGAAATCTCAAGATCAGGTCGCGAAGCGACATCAAGTTTGAAAAGATTCGAGGAATCAAACAATGGCGGTTTCCAGAGCAAAGAAAACAGAACAGGTCGAGAAGCTGACAAAAGACCTGAAGAACGTTTCCAACGTGGTCGTCGCCACTTACACCAAGATGACCGTGGCCCAGGACTATGAGCTCCGCAAGGCCTTGCGCGGCGCGGGTGCAAAGTATCAGGTCGTCAAGAACACCCTGGCCGAGAAGGCGGCTAAAGGCACCAAGGTCGAGGGCGCCTTGAAAGATTTGGCCGGCGTCACCTCGATTGCCTACACCACCGGCGATCCCGTGGCGATGGCAAAGGCGCTTACCAAGTACGCCAAAGACACGCCTGAGTTCACCTTCAAGGTGGGCGTGGTCGAAGGCCGCGTCATCAACATTAAAGAGATCGAGGCGCTGGCCTCCATGCCCTCGAAAGAAGAGCTGATGTCGAAGCTCCTGTTCCTGATCAATGCACCGGCGCAGCGCCTGGCGACGGTCATGAATCAGGTCGGCCGCAACCTGGCGGTCGTGGTCGATCAGGGCGTGCAGAACAAGAAGTTCAAAGAGGCGTAGCTCGTGTAGGGGCAGACGCATTCGTCCGCCCCGCTAGCGTTGAATTGTGTAGGGACAGCCGCCCATAGCCTGCCCTGAGGGACCCCGAGAGGAAACGAGGGGGAGTCGAATGGGGCTGTCCGGTCGAGCGAAGCTCGACTCGATTTTCAGGAGGCAACTGTGCCCGCGTTCAGTATCAAGGACATCGTGAAGAACAACATGGCGCGATTTTCCTTCTACCGGGCCGGATATGCCTTCTACGAAGTCGAGGTCGACGGAACGAGGTACAAGTTCCCAATCAGCCTCGAGGATTTGGGAACAGCTACGCTGCTAGCGGAGCACAAGGCCATCCGCTGATGCGGTACATCCGCAAGGCGATCGACGATAAGACCTTCGCCAGGGCTTAAAGGGCTTGTGTAGGGGCGGAGGCATTCCTCCGCCCGGTACGAGTGAAGCTCGACGAGCAGTTGCAAAAGTTCTGTTGTCCGTGAGCGAGGGGTTGCGCGGTCCTTATCCAATCGTTGTCTGGCGCATGGATCGAGACCTGGTCGCACTGGAAACCTGGCTTGCGGATGGCGAAAGCAAGACGCGGGCAGAGCTTGCCCTGAGCTTGTCGAAGGGAGTGCCCGCGCCACACTTTAAAGACTGGAGAAACAAACATGGCGGATCTGCAACAGATAGAAGAATCAATCGTAGGCCTGTCGCTCTTGGAGGCGGCAGAGCTGGTCAAGAAGCTGGAATCGCGCTTGGGCGTGTCGGCGGCGGCAGCGGCTCCCGTGATGGTGGCGGGTGGCGGTGCGGTTGCGGCAGCCGGGGCGGCTCCGGCCGAGGAAAAGACCGAATTCACCGTGGTGCTGAAGGAAGTCGGCGCCAATAAGATCAACGTGATCAAGGCCGTCCGCGAAGTCACCAGCCTGGGCCTGAAAGAAGCCAAGGAACTGGTCGACGGAGCCCCCAAGAACGTGAAAGAGGGCGTTTCCAAGGAAGAGGCCGAGACCATCAAGAAGAAGTTCACCGAGGCCGGGGCGACCGTAGAAGTGAAGTGACGCCGTTTTGCGGGCGTGAGGCTGACCCTGAGCTTGTCGAAGGGGAGGCCGGGAGCCCGCAGGCGTCATCCTGAGCGAAGCCACGAAGGTGGCTGAGTCGAAGGATCCCTCGACAGCGGTCAATCCACTTTTGCCCCTAACTTGGTGCAAAAATGGGAAATATCTCGCGTTTCTACTTGTGAAGCCTGGGCGGCGGTGTTAGCATCTATATAACGTCGCTTCCCAGGGCGTCACTCAGGTCGCAGGGAAGATTTTGGGCGGCTGCTCCGCGGGCAGGCGGAGCGGAAACAGGCCGAAGAACTGGCGCGAAAGAGTTCAAATCAGAAATGGCGAAACGCCTTGATTGGCGTCTGCGGGAACGACTGTCCCTGCGGGCGCCCTATCGTCTTTTCTGCTGCCCTCACATTGTTCAAAGTTGGCTAGGCGTAGGCGATTCCAGAGTTTTCGTTGCAGCGACTTTCGTAGAAACGATTTCTGTGGTGCAACTTCTGTAGGGTCCCGCGGCGCGACTCAACAAGCGCGCCCCATACATTCCGCGGTTTGACCCGCGGTTTGACCTGCTATTCGAGCGCGGCCTTCGGCTGCGCCTGAGATTGGGAGTTTCTTGACGATGAAAAATGCCTTCCGTAAACGCTTTGATTTTTCCAAAATTCCGGCAACCATCCAGATCCCGAACCTGATCGAGGTTCAGAAACGCAGCTACGACCGCTTCCTGCAGATGGACAAACTGCCCAGCGAGCGCGAAGATGGCGGCTTGCAGGCGGTGTTTCAGTCCGTCTTCCCCATCACCGATTTCCGCAACGTCTCGCAACTCGAGTTCGTCGACTACGCCATCGGCAACTGGGAGTGCAAGTGCGGACACCTCAAGGGCCTGCATCACCTGCGCACGACTTGCAAAAACTGCGGCTCGACCGTCATCACCGATCCTTTTCATCCCGGCGAGGTGCTGTGCTCGAAG
>CAYOUY010000118.1:0-7388 GCA_964407245.1 uncultured Acidobacteriaceae bacterium | reverse complement strand
GCGATTCTCGACTACAACGGCGACGGCTGGCCCGACATTCTGAATGCCAACGACACACAGCCCAACAAGCTCTACCTGAACAAGCGCGATGGGACGTTTACCGACGTGACCAAGACTGCGGGCCTCTGGGGGCCGAACGAGTTTTCGACCAGCGCCGCCTGGGTTGACTACGATCGTGATGGCAAGCTCGACCTCGTCGTCGCGAATTACGTTCAATGGACTGAGCAGACCGATCTCTACTGCACGCTCGACGGCGCGCATAAGTCGTATTGCACGCCGGAATCGTACAAGGGCACGTCGGTGCGCCTCTGGCGCAACCTTGGCGGCGGGAAATTTGAGGACGCCACGCAGAAAGCTGGGTTGGGCGATCCGACCGCGAAGAGCCTGGGCGTTGCGATTCTCGACTACAACGGCGACGGCTGGCCCGACATCCTGATTGCCAACGACACGCAGCCCAACAAGCTCTACCTAAATAAAAAGGACGGCACGTTTGAGGAGCGCGGCATCGCGGCTGGAGTCGGCTTCAGCGAAGACGGCGTGGCCCGGGCGGGTATGGGCGTTGATGCCGCCGACTATGACCGAAGCGGTCATGCCAGCATCCTCATAACTAACCTCGCCAACCAGATGGTTTCGCTGTATCACAACGAGGGCAACGGTCTGTTCGTGGACGAAGCTCCGCAATCGGAAATTGGGCGGGATACACTGGTTACCCTAGGCTTCGGCTGCTTTTTTTTCGACTATGACAACGACGGCTGGGAGGACATCTTTGTCGCCGATGGCCACATCGAAGATGGCATCGAGCGTGTGCAGAAACGAGTGACTTATGCCGAGCCTCCGCACTTGTTCCGCAACCTGGGCGGAGGGAAGTTTCAGGAAGTCACTGCGCAAATGGGCGATGCCTTCGCCGCTCCGAAAGTGGCGCGGGCCGCCGCCTATGCCGACATCGATAATGACGGGTTTCTCGACATCCTGCTTACGACCAACGCGGGCCCGGCGCACTTGTATCACAATGAGGGTGGAACGAATCACAGCCTGCGAATCAGGCTGGTCGGGACCAGGTCGAACCGCGACGGTATCGGCGCAGTCGTGCGCGTGACCTCCGGCAGCGACAAGCAGGAGAAGATGCTGCGCTCGGGCTCCAGTTATCTGGCGCAGAGTGAGTTGGTGCTCACTTACGGGCTGGGCTCGCAGACGAAAGCCGACGGCGTGGAAATCCAGTGGCCGAGCGGACAAGTCGACCGATTGTCGAACGTGAACGCGGGGCAAACGGTGACGGTGCAGGAGGGGAAGGGAATTGCGGCGAATCGCCCCTACTTGCCATCGCATGCATACAAATAGGTTGTCATCCTGAGCGAAGGGAATGGGTCCGCAGTGGCGGACGCATTCCCGCAGTCGAAGGATCCCTTGCAACTGTACCGGACTTGCGACTTTTCAAGGAATTCTCCGATCGCCGGTGCCGCGAGAGTGTCTCGCCGCGCTTCGAATGTGATCAAGCTGGCAGGGATCCTTCGACTCCGTTTGCCCGCGCTTTGCGCGGCTAAACTTCGCTCAGGATGACAAGCCTTTGTGTTCCTCAGTGCCCTGTGTGGTTAAATTTGCACTTCCAATGAGCCTCAAGCCCGCCTTCGCGCTTTTCGCCACGCTACTCGCGGCCCTTGGCCTGCTCGTGCCTGAACCGCAGTCGAATCCCGTTGAAGCGGCGCGGCTGAACAATCTCGGCTGCGCCTACATGAATCAGCAGCTTTTCGAAAAGGCGCTGAAGGCGTTTCAGCAAGCGGCGGAGCTTGATCCGAAACTCGAGATTGCATGGCTGAATCAGGGCATCGCGTACCTGAATCTGCAGAAGATCGATGAGGCCAAATCCATACTCGAAGAGGTGGTCAAGCAGAATCCGAAAAATCCGAACGCGTGGTACAACGTTGGCTTGCTGGCCAAGAATACCGGCGAGGCGCAGGCGGCGATTGAAGCCTTCAAGCGCGTGACCGAGATTGACGCGAACGACGCTGATACCTGGTACTTTCTAGGATCCTCTTACACGCAAGCCAGGCAGTTTCCGCAGGCCATTGAGGCTTTTCAACATGCCTTGAGGATCAATCCGCTGCACGCTTCGGCCGAGTTCGGCTTGTCGCGCGCTTACCAGCAATCGGCTGGTATGGATCACGCGCGCGAGCATCTGAAGAAATTCCAATACATTACGGAGCACAAGCTCGGCGCACCTATTACCCTGGCCTACGGCGAGCAGGGGCAATACTCGGACGCCGTGGAGTCGCCGCTGGCGCCGCTCAAGCCTCCGCCGCAGATCAAGGTGCAGTTCGTGGATGTGACGAAGGATGCTGGGATTGTTTCGAGACCCTTGCCGCGCACGAGCGAAGTTCATGTTTCACCCATTGGTCCGGGCGCGTGTTTTCTTGACTACGACGGCGACGGACGAATCGACATTCTTCTTACGGACAACGGTCCCGAAGGTGGCCTGGCCCTACTGCACAACGTTGGCGGGAAGTACGAAGACGTGACGAAGGCCGCGGGGCTTGATCCTACTTGGCACGGTCTCAGCTGCGTGGCCGGGGATTACGACAACGATGGGGCGACTGATCTAGCCATCAACGTCAACTATGCCGAGCCCGGCCCAACCCCCACTACTCGTCTTGTCCGACGGATTCACCTTTTCCACAACGCGAAGAACGGCACCTTTAACGATGTCACGGAGGCCGCTGGCATCAAGGGTGACATGTATGCTGACTTAGGTAGCGTAGGCATGACCCTTGTCGACTACGATCATGACGGTGACCTCGACCTTTATGTTAGCGCCCAGGGTTTAAAGCCTGCTCCTGGGTTGCACGAAGGCGAGAAGATGATCTTCGCACCAAGTAGGATGTTCAGGAACAATGGGGACCAAACCTTCACAGAAGTAGCCACCTCTCGCGGCTTGGATAGCTCGCCGAGCACAAATGCAATCGGGACAGACTACAACAATGATCGAGCTGTAGACCTAGTTGTCGCTGGCATGTGGCCGACGATGCTTGAGAATCCACGAGAGGGAGAGTTCAGGCGACATTTGTGGTGGAACGAGATCGCCACAGGCCAGAGCTTCCCCGGAGTGGCAGTCCTCGATTTTGACCACGACGACTGGATGGATCTTGCTTTCACTCAATCGGGTGAACCGGCTCTCACTCTTTGGCGCAACAACCACGGCAAAACCTTCGAGCAGGTGAAACTTCCCGAGACCGACTGGGTCCGCGCCTATGGCGTCGCCGCTTTCGACTACGACAATGACGGCTGGGTTGACCTTGTCGCGGTCGGCGAGACGAAAGACGGCAAAGGCGAGATCAAGCTCTTCCGCAATCTCGGCCCCGACGGCTTCAAGGACGTCACTGCAGATGTCGGCCTCGACAAGATTCATCTCGAAAGCCCGCGCGCCATCATCACCGGCGACTACGACAACGATGGCGCGGTCGATTTGCTCATCACGCAGAATCACGGCCCGGCTGTTCTCCTCCGCAATGAAGGCGGCAATCAGAATCACTGGCTGCGGCTTGCGCTCAAGGGACTGAACGACAACAAGTCCGCCATCGGGACAAAGGTGGAAGTCTTCTCCGGGGGCAATCGGCAGAAGTTTGAGATTTATGGATCGAACGGATATCTCGGCCAGAACTCGCCGTACCTCACTGTCGGCCTGGGTGACGCAAAAGAGGCTGACATCGTGCGCATGCTCTGGCCGACGGGCGTGCTGCAAGACGAAGTTCAAGTTGCCGGTGGCAAGCAGCAGGATTTTATCGAGATCGACCGCCGCGGCAGTTCGTGTCCGACACTTTTTGTCTGGGACGGCGAGCGCTACCAGTTCGTTGCCGACATGCTCGGCGCCGGTGTCGTGGGGCATTGGATTGGTCCCAGCCAGCGCGACATTCCGCGGCCGGTGGAATGGGTCAAGATTGATCGTGACATGATTCGGGAGAAGGAAAATCCCCACTTCTCCCAAAATCGGGGAGAAGTGGGGCACCCGGAACAGACGAAGGCGCTCAGCTTCCGATTCATGGAGCCTTTGGAGGAGGCCGTTTATCTCGATCAGGTGCGGCTGCTGGCCGTCGATCATCCGGCGGACGTTGACGTTTATCCCAACGAATATTTTGCCTCAAACCCGCCGTATCCTGAGTTTAAAGTCGTGCTCAGCCGCGATTCGCATCCGCCGGCGGGCGCGTGGGATGATCACGGTCACGATGTGCTAGCGGACTTGCTGGCGCATCGCTACATCGGCGATTTTGCGCTGACGCAGTTCCTGGGATTTGCCAAACCGCACAGCCTCACGCTCGATCTGGCCGAGCCGTACGGCGGCGGCCCGCTTTGGCTTTTGCTACACGGCGAGGTCGAATATTTTTCCGCGAACAGCATGTATGCCGCGTCGCAGGCGGGAATTGAAGCCATCGCGCCTTATGTGGAGGCGCTGGATGCAGGAGGAAACTGGAAGCGCGTTATCGACGACATGGGCTTTCCCGCCGGCGGGCCACGCATGATGACCGCCGATCTCACAGGAAAAATTCCTCAGGGCACGCGAAAAATTCGCATCACAACGAATCTGCAAGTTTATTGGGACAGCATTCTGATCGACCGCACGCCGCAGCTGCAAGAACGGCAAACTCAAGGTCCCTCGACTCGCGCAAAGAACGCGCTCGCTCGGGATGACAGAGCGAAAGCCGACTTCCGACTGACGCCGGTTCCTCTCGTACGCGCCGACCTTGAATTTCACGGTTATCCGCTTAAGATCGAAGGCTCGCCACCGGGGAATGTGGACTATATCTACGAGAAGGCAAGTGCGACAGGGCCGTACACGCGCCCTGCCGGGACATATACACGCTACGGCGACGTTCTGACCCTGCTGACCGCGACCGACGACAGGCTTGTTGTCTTTGGATCGGGTGATGAAGTGCGCCTCGATTTCGATCCCTCGAATCTTCCCACGCTTCCCCGTGGTTGGGTGCGCGATTATTTCTTTGCGGCCAACGGATACGAAAAAGACATGGACTTCTACGCTGCTGAGGGCAACTTTGTGGCGCCGTTGCCATTCCTGAGCATGGGCGAATATCCATACGCACCGAAGAAGGAGTTTCCCCTTGACGACGCGCACGTTAACTATCTGCTCGAGTACAATACGCGTCACATGTCGGCCAACGAGCAGCGGGGATACCGATTCGACTATGGACCAGCGGCGCCGGAGAACGGCCCGCATTGAAACACAACCTAGAAAATCGTTTTAATATTGACATTTTTGGCTCATCCATAATCCAATAACCGGACGCATGGAAACTTCAGCCCCCGCCACTGCAGCACCTCGCCTCCGCCGCACGCTGACTCTTTCGGATTTAATCCTCTACGGCGTCATCGTCATTCAGCCGGTCGCTCCCATGTCGGTGTTCGGAGTGCTCAGCGACCGCGGCCGCGGACACGTGGTGACCGCGATTCTCATTGCCATGGTCGCCATGCTGTTCACCGGGATCAGCTACGGGCGGATGGCGCGGGCGTATCCCAGTGCCGGCTCTGCATTTACCTATGTCGCCCAGGAAGTCAATCCCGGTGTGGGGTACGTGACGGGGTGGAGCATGGTGATGGATTACATGCTCAACCCACTCATCTGTACGGTTTGGTGCGCCGGCCAGGCGCATCAATTCGCGCCGGGGGTTCCGGCCTGGATCTGGAAGATTTTTTTTGGAATTGTTTTCACGTTGCTGAATATCCGCGGCATCAAGACCTCAGCCAGGATCAATGCTGGCATGGCGGTCCTGATGGGCATGGTCGTCGTTGCAGTCTTTGTGGCTGCGGCCCGGTACGTCTTTGGTGCTCCCCAAGGGACTGTCTCCTACCTCAGACCCTTCTACGATTCGAGCACCTTTACGTGGGGTAACCTTTTCGGTTGTACCTCGATTGCCGTTCTGACCTACATTGGTTTCGACGGCATCTCTACGCTTTCCGAAGAAGCGGAGAACCCGAGGCGGAATATTCTTCTGGCGACCGTGCTCACTTGCCTGGTGATTGGAGTCCTTTCAGCGTTAGAGGTGTACGCTGCTCAGCTGATCTGGCCGGCCCGTGAACCGTTTCCGGACGTTAACACGGCGTACTCCTATGTGGCCGGCCGGTCCTGGGCGCCGCTGTTTCCCGTTGTAGGCTTCACGCTGCTATTGGCGAATTTCGGTTCCGGATTCGGCGCGCAGATCGGTGCGGCGCGTTTACTTTACGGAATGGGGCGGAGCAACGCTTTGCCGAAGTCTTTCTTTGGAGCCGTGGATTCCAAGTACCACGTGCCGCGCAACAGCGTCATTTTCGTGGGCGCGGCAGCCGTTCTCGGGGCTTTCCTGCTGGAGATCGTTGCCGGCTACAAAACGTACTCTCTCGGTACGACCGCTCTGACTTGGGAGACCTTCGTGAAAATCCTGAACGGCGGGGAAGCATACGGATTGGGCGCGGAAATGTTAAATTTCGGAGCGCTCATCGCGTTCATGGGAGTCAATGTCGCTGCCCTGCTGCGTTATTTCGTACGTGCACAAGAGAAAAAGTTCGGCTATCTGGTCCCGCCTGTTCTGGGCTTCTTGATTTGTCTGGGTTTGTGGCTGAACTTGAGCCGTCCGGCCAAGATCGTGGGCACAATCTGGATGACGGCGGGCATTCTATATGGTGCCTTGAGGACCAAGGGCTTCCGGAGCAACCTGATTAACTTCGAACTGCCGCCGGAAGAATAGCCGGACGTGCCCGTTACTCCATATTCCAGCCGCTGACCTCAACGGCTGGATTTGCTCCTCCTAATTCGCTGGCGCGATACGTGGCCGTGACTTCGCGCTTCTCGCCCGGCAGCAGAGAAATGTAGTTGTCCTCCCAAATGACGGGAAGGATCTCGTCACCCTTTACGCCCTTGTCAACTTTCAGCCGTACAAAGAAGGCAAGGTTCTTGCTCGGATTTTCGATCGTCACGTGAGAGATGGCTTCATCGCCTTCCCGCTCGGTACGTTCACTGACATTTAGCTTTACTTTCGGCAATTGTGCGAGCGCAGTGAAGTCGGCGTAGGAAGAGGTGGGAGTCATCCACCAGTTGGACTTGGCCCAGTCAAGAGTCTCCGGTTTGGCCGAAAGCCAGTAGAAATTCGACCCCACACGTCTGCCGGTCGAGTCTTCGAGGTGCAGCGTGAGAAAGTATGTAGGGCTGAGACCGGATACGTCGGGCAGGGTGAACACCTTCGCCGTACTGTCAGCCGGCGCGTCCAGCATGTTCTGCTGGCTGAATTTTTCGCTCATGTCGAGGTTGTAGATTTTCGTCGTAAGCTTCAGACCCTTTGTATCTTCGTACTGGCTGCTGACGATCCAGATGGAACGGTCGTCGTAGCCATACACCGGATGCAGCGCCTCCA
>CAYOUY010000117.1:0-10071 GCA_964407245.1 uncultured Acidobacteriaceae bacterium | reverse complement strand
GAACTGAAGAATCAGATCGGGCTGCGCCGCTTGCGCTTACGCCGGATGAGGTTCGTGCGGGAGCAGTTCTTTCTGGCAGCGGCTGTGCAGAACATCAAGCGACTGGTGCGCTTCCTCAGCCAGCCAACCGCAGCGCCAGCAGTCGCCGCGTAGAATCGAGCAGAAGAACTCGGCAGAGTATCCGCTGCCCCCACAAAGATCGGTCCCAATCACAGAGTTTTTCAACAGCCACGGGATTGTTCGCCAACCATCGTGCTCACCCTCCTAAAAATCGAGGCGCACCGCCAGTTGCCCCGTCCGGTTTCCACCGAGGCCCTGTGGCAAGGTGGCGTCTAATACGCCAAAGGTGCTGGCGTTGCTGATGTTCAGTGCCGGTGGCGCAAAGTTCGTGTGGTTGAGCACGTTGGTGAACGTGGCCTCGAACCGCAGGTGATAGCGTTCCTGAAACGAAAATTCCTTGGCCAGACCCGCGTTCAAATTGATTTCGCCGGGACCTTGCAATATGCCCAAGCCACACGTCCCAAAGCGCCCCGCGTTTTGAGGCGGAACGGCAAACGAACTTAGAGCGTAGTAAGCTTGCGGCGACCGATTTGCGGGAATTGGATTGCCGACACAATCGGGCCGAGCCATGGCCCCTCCCAGATATCTCTCATTGTTCAGGTCAGTATTCGATTGATCGTCGGCCGGATTCATCGTGGGCGTCAGCCACTGACCGGTCTGCAACAGAGTTACGGTGCTGAAGTTCCAGTCTCCGAAAATGCCGTTGAGGAACTTGCCTCCGCCAGTCCAGTGCCGCTCCTGTCCGTAGGGCAATTGATAGTTGCCTCTCAGCAGAAAGCGTTGCCGGGGTGTTCCCACGACGTTGCCCCGGTCGTAGCGCAGATTGAAGCGATTGGCAATTTCGACGGCATAAGGTTCTTCGCCGGCGAATGCGGTGGGCGCATCCGTGCCTTGGGCGTTGCTGATATTTTTCGCCAAGGTATAGCTGCCTAGGAAAAATAATCCATGAAAACTTCTGTGTTGAACTTCTACCGTACCGGCTTCATAGTTTGCGTTTCCCATACTTTGTGCGTACATCAGCATGGCGAATTGCTGATAGGGAGAGCGTGGATCGGCCCAGCCATTGGCGGGCACGTAGGGAGTGGTGCTTGCGGGAATCTGGTTCAGATCCACAGTGATCGGGAGATGCCAGGTACCTTGGCCAACATAGCTGAGGCGCAAGGCTGTATTCGGCGCAACTTGGCGCTCAACGGTCAAGTTCCATTGCGCTGAGGTTGGATCCTTGAAATGCGGATCGTTTCCCTCTTCAAAAGAGCCCCCGCCCAGCGAGACCAATCCTGGAATGGACGTTTGAGGGAACTGAAATGCTGGCGTGCCATTCTTAACAGAATTGGGGAAGCTAAGCAGATCCGAGAGACCGACACCAGCGTTGTTGAAAGACATGGGACCGAGAGTTGTCGCCGTGAACAGGCCGACGCCGGCGCGGATCACGGTTTTGTCATTGTTGAACGGCCGATATGCCAGGCTCACGCGCGGGTCGAAGTCATGCATGGGCGTCCGCCTTAGCCCTTGCGGAAGGCCGGCTTTGCTGGCCGCCGCCACATTGGTACAGGCCAGTGCGGTGTTTCGGTTCGGAAGTGAACAGCCGTTGAACGATTCTAGAACTCCCGTGTAAACGGTGGTGAGGAGCGGACTGTTGGCCACCGTGGGAAAGAATTTGTCAGGCACCACGATGCTGTTGATTTGGGGGTCAAAGCTGGCCAGGTCACCTGTTGTTTCTATGAACGCGGGAAGGTATTCCCATCGTAATCCGAAGTTGAGCGTCAGATGATGATTCACCTGCCATTCGTCCTGTCCATAAAGGCCCCAGTGCCAGGAGGACGCATTGATTTGCGGACTGGTGATGGCGAAGAACGACTGGGGCACTCCGAGCAGAAAATCGCCGAAGGAGTAGTTCGTGAGCGAGCCGTTGAACGCGAAGTCGCCAAAGTCGTCGGACGGGGCATAGAACATCGGAGCGCTATAGAATTGCCGCCGCGCATCCAATCCGAATCGCAGCGAATGCGTGTGCATGACGCGAGTAAGATTGTCGGTGAACTGGATGTTGGATGAAATCGTCGTTCCCACCCTGCCCTGCCCGATGTTGGTGATGGTACCGTCGCTGAACGCGAAAGTGGGAAACGCTTCCCCCGTGGGATGCGCGCTGAGATTGATCCCGTTATTCAGGATCAGACCGAGCTGACTAATAGCGTTCGAGCCTTGAATGGGGAAGCTTTCGTTCTCGGTAAAATGTGTCAGTCCGAAGCGGAATTCGTTCAGCAGGGTTGGGCTGAAGACATAGTTATGGGAGACGGTGAGGCTGCGGTTCTGCTCGCGCGCTTCGTCGTTGGGTAGAAAAGCGTTTGCGGGTGAAATGACGGTGTCGTTGTCGGACTGGCTGATATTGACGTTTTTCCAGCCATAGCGCATGTAAACCTGCTGCTTCGAGGTGAGAGACTGATCGATGCGGACATCCCAGCCGTTTGAACTCGACGGGATCGGACTAAGCGTCTGATAGTTGAAGGCAGGATTTGAAGCATTCGGCAATGGGTAATAGTCATTCAGCAACGCGGTCGCGACAGGGTTAATGCAATCCATTGGGTTGGTGCAAGGATTTCCGGGGCCACCCGGGATGGTGCCGTTCGGATAGGGCTGGCCAGTGAAAGGATCCATGGGCGTGCCGAACGCGCTCAAATTACCCTGTCTTTGTGCCTGCGTAGGAACAAGAAGCAGCATGGGAGCGGAAGTGGTCTTCCGGTTCCCTTCGTAATCCGCGAAGAAGTAAGTTTTCCTGCTCCTGCCGTTCCACAGCCCTGGAATCATCACCGGCCCGCCGAAGCTACCTCCGAATGTATTGAAGTTCTTGGGGGCCTTGGAGGTGAATCCATAAACGGTCGAGTCCAGAGCGTCATTCTGGAAGTACTCAAACGCGCTGCCGTGCCAGGTTTCTGTTCCGCTCTTGGTGGTGAACGTCACGTCTCCGATTTGCGCGAATTCGGCGTTATTGTTGAAGGCCGTCACCTTGGTTTCTGAGATTCCCTCCGAAGACGGGTAGGCGTCGTGAAGAGCGCCGTTTGACCGGACGTTTGCAGTGGAGATGCCGTCCACGGAAAAACCGGTCTGGGCTGCGGTGGCGCCGCCAACCGAGATATTGCCTTGGCTGTCGGTGACCACGCTGGGTGACACCGCCAGGCTCGCCAAGGGACTGCTGGACACGGCTCTGGAATTCATCGGCAGTTGTGTCACATCTTCATTCAGGACAGTGTCGCCGATCGTGGCGTTCTCGGTATTCACTTGCGCCGGCAAATCGTTGACTTCGACCGTTTCCGTGATGACAGCCGACAAGGTGAAGGGAATGCGCAATTCCTGGCGAGCATCCAGCGCGACAGAGGGCGCGACTCCATCCCTGAAGCCGGCATGATGCACAGTGACCTTGTAGCGCCCGGCTTTCAGGTTCTCCAAAATGAACTCGCCGGAAGCGGTTGAGGTGGTGTGCCGCTCTACGTTGTCATCCAGCGATTGCGCGCTAATCACAGCTCCGACAATCACCGCGCCCGTTACGTCGGTGACTGTGCCTCGAATACTGCCGAACGTTGACTGCGCGCTGGCGGTGCAAATGGCCCCGAATTGCGCTGCCAGGAGGATTGCCACCTTCATGGTTCGATTGCCGGCGACCGCACTGCTCCCCCTTAGCCTTCGGATTCTTGTCTTAGCGTGCTTGGATATTCCATCCAGGTGTTGACCGATCCATGTGATGAAGGAAGCACAGCGAAAGACGATTTCCGATTGCAACATAGCTTCAAACTCCTTTTGGGTAGAGCGTGGGCGAATCCCGATGGGCAAATGTAGCAATCGGGAGTGTGAGGAAGTCGTGAAGAACGAATGAGTTTCTGTGGATGCAGCCCTCAAAGTTCCTTTCGTCTCAATCGAAATCTTGAATAATCCCATCAGACTGATTGCCCGCTGATAAACGATGCACTTGCTGGGTCCTCCCGAGGGACCGCGTTCTTATCAGCGGGCCGAGGGATCTCCCATAAAGCATGGCCATCGCTATGGGAGATCCCTCGCTCCGCCTCGCTGCGCTCGCCCCCGGCTAAAGCCGGGGGTCTACCAGGAAGCGGCTGCGCTCGGGATGACACGACCGAGAAATCAAAAATCAAACTGGGCCACTGTCGGCGTTGGCACACCTGAAGCGATATCCGAAGTGAAAATCCGTCAGTAAGTACTCGGGCTTGGAAGGATCGCCCTCAAGCTTCTTACGCAGCTGACGCATGAACGTACGCAGATATTCGGACTCTTCCCCGTAGTTGCTTCCCCAGATTGAGGTCAAAAGATATCCGTGTGCAAGGGGTTTGCCAGCATGCGACATCAGGCAGTGCAAAAGATCAAACTCCTTCGGTGTCAGGTGAATTTTGGTACCGGACTTTCGCACGAGTCGGTGGTCAACATCCAGTTCGATATCGCCTATGGCGATCACGCCGTCCGTCGGCGAAGAACGGCGCACCAGAGCTCGAATGCGGGCTATCAGTTCGTCCTCGTGGAACGGTTTTTTGACAAAGTCGTCCGCTCCCGCATCGAACGCTTCAATCTTCTCCCCGGCACAATCACGGACAGTCAGCATCAGAATGGGAAGGCGAGGAGACAAGCTGCGCAAGGTTCGGCATGCTTCGATCCCACCGACCGCAGGCATGTCGATATCGAGGAGTACCAGGTCGTATCGCTGCCTGCGAAAGAGGGACAGGGCCTCGTCCGCTCCCGAAGCTTCTTCAACGTGAAAGCCCAGGGAAGTCAAGGTCGTGTGGAGTGCTCGGCGAATCGCAGCCTCATCGTCGATCACGAGAACTCTGTTTTGCGACGGACTCATTTGCATTCCTTTTCAAGCGGTGGAAGCGACAGAAAAAGGTGCAGTCGGAAGGCACAGTAGTTCCGAATCAGCACCAGCGCAGAAGCAGCCACGAGCGACTACAGTGATTCGCAGCGTCTTCTTGGGCGCCCAGAGACGAAATGCTTCGTCAACTCCGTCTAAACAGTTGTAAAGCCGCGACCCAGGGCATCTGCTCGTCCCCCACCGGTAGAGCGTAAGACGCTGTGCATAAGAAATCCGTAAAGATTGCGCGAACAATTTGCATCGGCGCTATCGATTTTGTGAATGAGGGCGTGTTTTAGAGAGCGGGCAAGGAGAAAGGGTGCGCATAGGGAGCCCTCGGAACACCGCACATTCGCGAGGTCGTCTCAAACGACGGTTTTGCTCTCCAGGAAGTCATCGCGGCAGCCGGCATCGCGGAGCACAGCCAGCCCCACCCTGAAGCAGGCAAAGGCCGAATGGGCGAAGCCGTAATAGCTCTGCCGGATTACAGAGTGGACCGGGAGTTCGGTCTGTTGCGGGTGCGTCAATTGCTGAAATCAGGCGCTGTCACTCATTGAAACCTTGTCCGCCACCACGACAGGGTCTTGAGTGAACGGGGACTAACAACAATCCCCCAATTCCCCCGTCGCGGAATATCCCATACAATCCGTGAGCGCTTGTGGGCTGCAAGCGGCCTCGCGCCCGAACTCGCAAGGCGACATCGGAGGTCCTTATGGCAAAACGGAAGCAGAAGGTCGCAGAGCCGCGCGCGGAACGCCCGCGCATCGAGGGCTACGGCATCAGCAAGAGCAAAACCGGCATGTTGCCCTGGAAATGGGCGGTGAAGGCCCTCACCGAGTCTCGTGAATACTGGATGATCACCGTCCGCCCCGACGGCCGGCCCCACGCCATGATCATTTGGGGTCTGTGGTTCGACGGCGCGTTTTGGTTCGGTACCGGCAGCCAGACCCAAAAAGCGCGAAACCTGACTGCGAACCCCAACTGCATTGTGGGCACTCAAAACGCAGCGGAGGCAGTGATTCTGGAAGGCGTAGCTGAGCTAGTCACTGATGCCGATATGCGTCGGAAGTTGGAACCAGAAGGCTTGCGCAAGTATGGAATGAGTGGAGGCGATAGTTCTGAGCCTGTCTACTGTGTGCGCCCACGGCGCGTATTTGGCCTGATTGAGAAGAGCTTTCCAAAGACCGCAACCCGCTGGATGTTCGATTGACAGATGTCAGCTGTTGGAATCAGGCCTGAACTAAGCAGTCAACTTCCGGGTTGCCCGTTATCCAACCAGCGACAATGGCATGAGCTCTAGTGTTGGCGCACCCCCACTAGTCAGCTTCAACCTCCCTTACGAAAACCCTACCGTCGCGAAGGCTGCGAAATGTTGCGGAGCACGCGGGATTGGCACATTTATCAAGCACCGTAGCCTCCGGGGCTTCATGAGGCTGCCCGCCATGAGCGAGCTTCGGCTGAGCCAGCCCTGGCCGCTGTCGCCTTGAATTGCAAGGGCGCCAGTATCTTTGTGACTTTGTCGAGAACCGCGAGGGGGTCTCGCTTTGAGACCACTCCAATTGCACCGAGGCCGCGAAAGTACTCGGCGTTTCTGTCATGTATGGTCCCCCCCAAGATCAAAACCGGGGGGCACGTACCTCGAAAGCTAAGATCATCGATAATCGCGGCAGCATTGAGTTCAGGGGGATGATCCCCGATAAGTATGAGTTCGAAGGGCGCGGTTTCGAGCAATTGGCAGGCTTCCGCTTCGTCCCACGTAATCGTGGCATCGAGCTCAGCCCCCTCCAACACGTGCTGCAGCGCGATAAGCGTGTCTGGATCTGTGTCGAGAATGAGCACTCGGCGCAACCGCGCGTCCATGGCCGTTACTCCCTGGCGGACGTTCTCTAAAACTCCCTCGCGGTGAGCTCGTCACAAAACCTGCGCAAAAAAGAGGTTGTGATCATTTTGCGCGGGGCGGGCAGAAAATCTGTGATTAGGATCACAGTCAATGTGAAATTGAACCCACAATAACACTCCAACCTGCCCCAGGCAAGAAAATAAACGGGCCATAATGCATGGTCCGCCTCTGCGCAACCGCTTGATTCGCATGCTTTCCCGAAACCTAATTTGGTGATAAATCTCGATTTCACTGAGACCCCTCAATGAGTGCAACCACGATTTCATTCATTGACGCGGCCCGCCTAGAGCCAGCCGCTGCGGTAGGCAACCCACCAGGCGATGAAAAGTATGGGGATTGTAGCGGCGAAAGCCCACCAGAAGGGCAGCATGAAGTCCGCCAGAAGCCCCAGAAGCAGAAAGACCATCCAGAAGATTTTTCGTTCCATCTTAAGTTCGCCCCATCCCAGGATTGTACTGACGTTGGTCGTTGGCGAAATGAGGCAATCACACGGGTCGGGAGATCGCCCCTAGCGCGCTTCAGCGGCTTCCAAAAGCAGCGGACGCAGCGACTCGACCGACACGCCGAGCGTACCGCCGGAGAATCCATCCATGTAGGCGGAGTTGACGCCGATGACTTCTCCCTTGGAGTTGAAAACCGGGCCGCCGCTGCCGCCGTGCGCAGTCGGTGCATCGTAGATGAGCTTGTCGCCAACCACGTCGCCCAGGTGCCCCCAGGTCGCCGAAGGCCGGATCAGCGACAGCGCCGCCAGTTCGCTGGCCGCGCTGATGTCGTTGTGGCGAAGGGCCAGCCGCTCATAGATGCTCGGCGGAGATTTGGCCACCATGCCCGCAATTCCCATCGGATATCCGATGACCGTGACGTGTTCGCCGGGGAAACTGGGTGACTTGGCCAACGGCAGCACCGGAAGTCCGCGAACCTGATCCAAGTTGTCCGCGCGCAGAAGCGCCAGATCGGAAGTTTTCGAGACCGCCGCGGGTGCCAGATTCACTGGCGTGGGCGAGCCCGGGAAAAATATCACCAGACTTTCCAGCATCGCCGAAGCGCCGTCGCTGATCATCTTTTCAGCCTCGGAGTCTCCATACCAAGGCTCAGCCACATGGCGGTTGGTGGCGAGGAGGCCCTCGCCCACCAGAAATCCTGTACCGGATACGCGCGCGCGAATCGCCGGGCGCTGATTGGCGAAGCGCACCTGGTACACGCCGTAAATGTATCCGATGGAGTTGCGATAGCGACTCAGCACCACTGCGGGCATCGCCTGCTCTTGCTTGAGTTGCTCAACCTGCGCTGTCAGGGCGTGAACCTGCTTCTCCAGATCATCCGGGGGCGCTCCCTGGGTCGCGGTGGGAGCGTAGTAGTGCACCATAGCCATCGCACCCACCAGCATGATCACGCCAAGTACGCCCTGCAGAATCTGCTGCCAGCTGTCGCAGACAGGGCTGGGCTCGGGCGCCGGGCCGGAAACTTCAGGTTCAATCTCGATCTTGCTGTTCAGGTCTTTGGGCTCGGCCATGTTGTCGAAATGATGTTTTTGTCGAAATGACGCCTGTCGAAGCGGTGCTTGTCGAAGTGGCGTCCTCGCAACTCTTGTAAGTCATTGCGTTTCAGCCTCGTGCGGCGGGGAGAGTCGCCGGGGCTGAAGGCTCCGCCTAGCTTCGCCTGTCTTGTATCTTGGCCCGTCCGACGCGGGTTTTCCACGGTACTGAAGGGGGTGTACGAGAGAGTATTCGGCTGGGACAGGCTCAGGCCTTCTCGATGCCGAGCCGCTTCGCTATTTCCTCGTGGAGGAAGCCTTCCCCGGGACGGTAGGGTTGCACCCATTCGCCGTCAATCACAAATTGGGGAACGGCGCGTTTGCCCGTGCGCTTCAAGACTTCTTCAGCGGCGCCGGGAGTCGTTTCGATGTCGATGTTCTTGTAGGGAATGTTGTGCTTGTCGAGGAAGCGTTTCGCCTCGCGGCAATCCGGACACCAGAGGGAAGAATAGATCGTGACTTGCATTTATCCAATTCTACAGAGGGCCTCGGCCGCGCCCAGGATTTCGGGGCCACGCTCCGACCTACACGTGTTGCAAATGTTCAACCGTGCGCTCGTTCTTCACGTTGCCAGTGTTGAGAGTGGAGGCCGGCTCGAATAGCAAAAACCAGCATTCCTCTTCAGCGACGGGACGGTGCTCGATGCCGCGAGGGACGACGATAAATTCTCCTTCTTCAATCCATTCGTGGCGGACACGACCGTCCTCATTGCGAAATTCTATGCGGAAGCGGCCTTTGACCACGAGGAACAATTCATCTTCGTGGTCATGATGATGCCATACGAATTCGCCCTTGATCTTGTCGAATTTGACCATCTGGCCGTTGAGCTCGGCGCCGACGTAGGGCTTCCAGTATTCGCTGATTTTCGAAAATTTTTCCGCGATGTTGACTTTGTGCATGATCCTCCTTGGGCCAGGGGTGCTTTACAGATTCTTTCCAGCCCGGCAAGGTCGCAAAGAAATGCTAGGAGCCCAAAGCGCTTTTGCAGCCCCGGAGCGATTTGTGTAGCCCCGGACGGCCTCGTCCGGGGTTGCGCGCGCAGGCGCACAATGCAGGTGGTTGATCCCAAGGAAACCGCCGAGACGACCGATGCGGACGACACGCTGCGCTTCGCTCCGCGAAAGCGGGCGAATGCGTCCGCCCTACACAAGCCAAAAGCAAAAGCCGCCAGCGTTTGGCTGACGGCTGAAAATCCTGCCGAGCTGCGCTCGGCTTGACCGGGTCAAAGACCCGGTCCCACACAACCTCAGTTTTCGTACAGAAGAACCCCTTCCGCCTTCTCCGAATCGACCGGGCGGTAGAAGAGCTTGTTATCTTCAAGGAAGACCTCGATGAATGCGGGGCGTGTGGTGATGGTGCCCTGAATCAGCGCCTCCGACAGCGGGTCTTCGATGTACTTCTGCAATGCGCGCCGCAGCGGACGCGCGCCGTAGCTGCGGTCGGTCAGAGTCTGGTTCAGAATCCACTTCTTCGCGTCATCGGCCACGGTGACCGTGATCGCCTTCTGCGCCAGGTTCGCATTCAATTGCGTGACCATGAGTTCGAGAATCTGGATCAGGTCGCTCTCGCCCAGCGCGTTGAAGATGATGATTTCGTCGATACGGTTCAGGAACTCGGGGTTGAAGGTTCGCTTGACTTCGTTCTTGACCAGGTCTTCGACTTTTTCTGAGATCGCGTCTTCTTTCGTCGACTGGAAGCCGAGGCCCTCGCGCTTCTGCAGGTGCCGCGCCC
>CAYOUY010000116.1:0-19373 GCA_964407245.1 uncultured Acidobacteriaceae bacterium | reverse complement strand
CCGAAGCGCATCAGGAATTCCTTGGTCGTCTTGTACAGGATGGGCCGGCCTATCACCTGCTTGCGGCCGGCGGTGGTGATCAGTTTGCGGTCGAGCAGCGTGCCAATGACGCCGCCGGAGTCGACGCCGCGAATGTCGCTGATTTCGGGCACGGTGACCGGCTGCTTGTAGGCGATGACGGCCAGCGTTTCGAGCGCGGGCAACGAGAGCCGCACTGGAGGCTTCAGGCTGCGGGCGAAGGCGCGGACGACTTCGTGCTGCTCGGGCTTCGTGGACATACGGTATCCGCCGGCGACCTGGCGAATCTCGATGCCGCGGTCGGGTGCTCCGTATTCAGCGGTGAGTTCTTCAATCGCGGAGCGCACGAGCGACTTGACCGCGTCGGCGTCGGACACGCCTTCGGCCGCGAGCGTTTCCTTCACCAGCGGAATGATCTGCTCGAGCGTGATGGGCGTCTCGGCCGCGTAGATGATGGCTTCGAGTTGGGCTTTGAGAGACATAGTGGTTAGTGATTAGTGGTTAGTGGTCAGTGGTCAGTCAGGAGGCAGAAGGCCTGGCCACTCGCCACTCGCCTTATCTCCAATCGTCTCTTACCGCCGACTGCTCTTGCATGATCTCGTCGAAGTGCGTGTGCTTGCGCGCGGCGATCTCACCGAACAGGCGCTCCTGCCGCACCTGAATCGCCTGCAGCCGCACCAGTTCGAGCAGGGCGAGGAACATGCAGACCAGCGCCTGCCGCGACGGCATACGCAGAAAAAGCTGCTTCAAGCGGATCGGGCGCTCTTCGAGCGACAGCCGGCGGCGCAGGTAGTCGATCATCTGGCCGACAGTGACGCTTTCTTCGTCCACGTTGAGCACGGGGCGCGTACGAACCCGCTCGAGCACCTGCTGAAACGTTTTGACCAGGTCGATCACGTCGGCGGCGATTTCCGGCTCCGTGCCTTCGGCCTCCATGAACTCTTTCAGCGAGGGATTCGAAAGCACGGCGTCTTCGATCTGCTGTTTCTGCAGGAGCATTTGCGCGGCAGACTTGAATTTTTCGTGTTCGAGCAGGCGGTTGACCAGTTCGTCACGTGGATCTTGCTGCTCTTCGGCCGGCGCTTCGGGGTCGCGCGGCAACAGCATTTTCGACTTGATGTGAATGAGCATGGCCGCCATGTAAATGAATTCGGCGGCGACGTTCACATCGAGCTCTTTCATTTTTTCGACGTACGCCAGATATTGCGCCGTGATTCTGGCGATGGGAATGTCGTAGATGTCGATGTCCTGCTTGCGAATCAGGTCGAGCAGCAGATCGAGCGGACCTTCATAGAGTTCACCGACAGCGACCGAGAAAGGGAAATCGCTCTCGTCTATCTTGGTCGCGTCTTTTGTCGGCTTTGACGCGGAGATGGCCACGACGGGTGCGAGCAGCACTGGCTCGTCGTGCGAAATCAGTTTGGCTTCTTCGCTCATGCTGTTTGCCAACTACTTGCCGGGCGACGCTTTCGGCGCTTCAAATCCCAGCGACATGCCCATGGCCGCGCGCACATCGTTCATAGTAGCGGCTGCCGCCGCGGACGCACGCTGGGAACCCTCTTCCAGAATATCCCAGGCGAGACGCGGATTCTGCTCATATTTTTTCCGCTTTTCCTGCATGGGATTCAAAAGTGTCACCAGCGCGTCGGCCGCCCAGCCTTTGCACTCGATGCAACCGATGCTGGCCGAGCGGCAGCCGGTGTTCACCTTGGCCATCGTTTCCTTGCTGCTGAAAATCTTGTGCAGGTCGCCGACTGGACACAGGTCAGGATTGCCCGGGTCGGAACGGCGAACGCGCGCCGGGTCGGTCACCATGGTTTTCAGTTTCTGCCGCACGAGGGGCTCGGGATCGGTAAGCAGGATCGTGTTGCCGTACGACTTCGACATCTTGCGGCCATCGGTGCCGGGCAGTTTGGCAGCCGGCGTGAGCAGCGATTGCGGCTCAGGAAGTATGTCGCCGATCCGCATGCTCGTGCCCGGAACTTGGTTCGGTGGGTATCCAGGTTGCATGTATGGATGGACTACAGATTTTCCGTAGAATCCGTTGAACCGCCGCGCGACCTCTCGTGTCAGTTCTACGTGTGCGACCTGATCTTCACCCACGGGGACAATGTCGGCCTTGTAGATAAGAATGTCGGCGGCCTGCAGCACGGGATAGCCGAGAAATCCGTAGGTGCCGAGATCTTTGTCTTTGATGTTTTCGCGCTGTTCTTTGTAGGTCGGCACGCGCTCCAGCCAGCCGAGCGGCGTGACCATGGAAAACAGCAGATGCAACTCGGCGTGCGCAGGAACGTGCGATTGAATGAAGATTACCGACTTTTTCGGATCAAGCCCGGCGGCCAGCCAGTCGAGGACAACGTCGAGCGAATTTTCTTTTACCCGCGAGGTGTCGGCGTAATCGGTGGTCAGGGCGTGCCAATCGGCGACCTCGAAGAAGCATTCGTACTCATCCTGCATGCGCACCCAGTTCTGCAGCGCGCCCACATAGTTGCCAAGGTGCAGTTTTCCGGTGGGGCGCATGCCGCTAAGGACACGCTTGCGGGTTCTGGTGGATGTCATTTTGTCGGAAGCAGGGCTGAGTTCGATAGTAACACGCGAATCGCCCGCGAACCGCGGATGTAGGGACAGCCGCCCTCGGGTGTCCGGCCAAGCGCAGCTTGGCACAGCACGCGATGTTCTATAATTCGCGCCGCCCCTCAGAGAACCCTTCGTGACCACACTCGCCCGCAAACTGCGCGCCACCGACTACTTCACACTGGGCTGGGGAACCATGGTAGGCGTGGGCTGGCTGGTCATCATGGACGACTGGCTCACGCGCGGCGGCGCCCTGGGTGCGCTGCTCGGCTTTGTGGTGGGCGGCGCCGTGCTGCTTCCCATCGGATGGGTCTACGGCAAACTGGTTGCGGCCATGCCCGACGCTGCGGGCGAGGTCGCGTACACCGGCGCTGCGTTCTCGCGCCGCGTCAGTTTCGCCACCGGCTGGATGATGACGCTCACATACTTCATCGTGTGCCCGTGGGAGGCGGTTGCTGTGGGCCGCATCGCCGGCTACATTTTTCCCTGGCTCGATTCGATGGAACTCTACCGCATCGGTGGGCGTCCGGTATTTCTTCCGCGGCTGATCATCGGCCTGGCGCTGACGGCGCTGATTACTGTGTTGAATTACCGCGGTGTGCGGCTGAGCGCTACGTTTCAGAACTGGACGAGCTTCGGCACGCTGGCGCTGTTCGCCGTATTTGTCGCGGCCGGCGTGAGCCGCGGCTCGGCGGCTAACTTTCCACCGCTGTTCACGCACTCGCCGCTGATTTCCATTCTGCTGGTGACGCAGATCGTTCCCTATTTCATGGCAGGCTTCGAGTCGGTGGGCAAGGCGGCCGAGGAAGCCAGCCCGGAATTCCGCTCGCGAGCCTTCCTGCTGGCGATCTGGATGGCGATTCTGGTGGCAATTCTTTTTTATGCAAGCATCGTGGCAGCGGTGGCGTTCGTCGCGCCATGGCGGCAACTGTTAGGCGAAAAATTCATGACCGCGGTTGCGTTCCAGCGAGCTGTGGGCGCGCGCTGGGTGGTGAACATCATTCTTGCTGCGGCGCTGCTCTCGTTGTTCAAGTGCTTCAACGGAAACTTCGTTGCCGCCAGCCGCCTGCTCTTCGCGCTCGGGCGGCGCGGTATGGTCCATGCCAGCCTAGGGACAGTCCACGCGAAATACCAGACACCGTCGGCAGCGGTAGTGTGTGTAGGCATCGCAACCGGCGCGTGCATGCTGCTGGGAGACGCGATCCTGGTTCCCATTACCGAAGTGGGATCGGTCGCGTGTGCGATAGGATGGTCGGCGGCCTGCGCCGCCTGCCTCGCCCTCGACGGGCGTTCCGAAATGATTTCGCTGACGGCGTTTGAGCGCGGCGCGGCAATTTTCGGGTTGCTGGTGGGAATTGCGATGACCCTCATGAAGCTGCTGCCGTTCGTCCCGGGACACTTCACCGCGTATGAGTGGCTGGCATTGGCAGTATGGATTGCGATCGGCGCGACACTGCACCGAAGTCAGCGAAATGGAGGCGAACTGCATGAAAGATAGATGTGCAGGTGGGGACAGCCGCCCCTGGCTGTCCGGCGGAGCGAAACTCCGCAGCAACGGCGGAAGGAGTTTGGGAATTCAAGCGCTGATCGTGGCGTGCCGGGCGTTCCTCTTGGTCATTCTGACAAGCGGCGCGGCTTTCGCCCAGAAAACCGTCTTCGATATCGTCATCACCAACGGCCGCATTATGGATGGCACCGGTTCGCCGTGGTATTCAGGCGAAGTCGGCATTCGCGACGGCCGAATTGCCGCTATCGGCAACCTGTCCGCAGCGGCGCGCAAGCGCACGATTGACGCGGGCGGAAAAGTCGTCGCGCCCAGCTTCATCGACATGCTCGGCCAGTCGGAGCTCACCATTCTCGTAGACCCGCGCCTGCCGTCGAAGATCTTTCAGGGCATCACAACAGAAATCACGGGTGAAGGCGAATCGATCGCGCCGCTTAACGACGCGATCATCCGCGACGACCGCGCCGGATTCGAGCACTACAAGATCACGCCGGACTGGCGGACCTATCGCCAGTATTTTGCGCGGCTCGAAAAGCAGGGCATCGGCATCAACGTTGCCGACTACGTTGGCGCAGCGCAGGTGCGCCGCATGGTGCTCGGCGACAAGGATGTCCAGCCCACGCCTGCGCAACTGGACGAGATGAAGGCGCTGGTCCGCGATGCCATGAAAGACGGCGCCGTGGGTGTTTCCACGGCGCTGGAGTACGCGCCCGCCCCTTACGCCAAGACCGAGGAGTTGATCGCGCTCGCCAGTGAGGCTTCGAAGTTCGGCGGCATCTATGCCACGCACATGCGCGACGAAAGCAACTCCGTACTCGAGGCGATCGACGAAGCTTTACGCATCGGCCGCGAAGCGCACGTCCCAGTCGAGATCTGGCACCTCAAAGTCGCAGGCAAGAACAATTGGGGACGCATGCCGGAGGTCGTCGCGAAAATCAACACCGCGCGCGCCGCCGGCGCCGACGTGAGCGCCGATACCTATGCCTATACCGCCTGGTACAACGATTTTTCGGCGTTCATTCCACCCTGGGCACACGATGGCGGCACGGAGAAACTCGTCGAGCGGTTAAAGGATGCCTCCACGCGCGAGCGCATTCGCAAAGATATGCTCACGTCGTCGAACAGCTGGGACAACGAATGGCAAGAAATCACGGGCCCCGAGGCAATCATGATCGGCGCGGTGCATAATCCGAAATTACTGCCGCTTCAGGGCAAGCGCCTCTCGGAGATCGCGAAGCTGTGGAATAAGGACCCGATGGATGCGCTGTTCGATTTTTTGATCGAAGATCCCTCCACGGGCGTCGCGGTGTTCGGCATGTCTCAGCCCGATGTCACGCTCGCATTGCAGCAGCCATGGGTCTCGATCGACAACGATTCGGAAGGCACGTCGCCGGAGGGCATTCTCGGTCAGGCACATCCGCATCCGCGCGCTTATGGAACGTTTCCGCGCATTCTGAGTAAATATGTTCGCGAGGAAAAAGCCCTGACGCTCGAAGATGCCATCCGCAAGTTCTCGGCACTTCCGGCACAGCGCATGCGGCTGACAGACCGCGGAGTGCTCAAAGCGGGAATGTGGGCCGACGTGGTAATTTTCGATCCCGCAACTGTGCGCGATCGCGCTACATTCGACAATCCCAATCAGTTCTCCGAAGGCATGGAGTATGTGTTGGTGAACGGTGTGCCGGTGATCGATCAGGGCAAAATGACCGGCGCGCTTCCGGGCAAAGTTCTGCGGGGCGCGGGATATCTGCCGTAGGAGACCGCTTATTTCGTGGCTTCTGGTTTGAGTCTTGCCTGTTCGGCCCCCGGCAGCGGCGCAACCCGCGGCTCCGCGAGCGTGCCGGTGATGGCGTAGCCGCCAGCAGAACTATTCGTCGATCTCGACAGCTTGATTTCAAGTTCTCTCCGCGCCGAAAGTGTTCCGCTCAGAAGAAACTTTCCCTCCGAAGACTCCAGCTTCCCGTCTTTGATCTCGAATTTGCCGGAGTCCAGCCGTGCCTGTCCTGACATGCGCGAGAACTTGAGCGGTCCCTCATCTTCCGCAAGCGAAATGTGGGTGAGAGCGCCGTCCCTGACATCAAACTGCAGATTACCCTCGCCTGTTTGCCAGATCTCGGCCGTGCAGGGACCTTTCACCTGATACGTTGCAGCTGCAGTTCCGGAGATCCACTCATCTTTTGTTGCATCGGCCAGGCGCGCGAGCGAAGCGCCCGTCAGCTTTCCGCTGCCGCTACAAACGGCCGGTTTCGCACTGAAGTCCGCCAGCCAATCGCCGCGCTGTTTGCCGCCCAAAACGTCCGTGATAAAGTCTGAAATTTGCAGTTTGCCGCGGTCCATCTGCACGTTGGCGGAAGCGCGAGTCAACACGAGATTCTGCACGTGGAGGTGGTCGGTGGCCACGCGGCCCGACGCCCGAAGAGTCTCAAGAAAGGTGGGCGCCGTGTTCGTGTTGGCCCCCAGCATCTGATACCAGGACCGCTCGCGCTGGGGAGGCGTGGCCCACGTTCCGAGATCGCTGACCGCGATTTGATTCGCCACAAGGTTGAGGTGAACCTCGCAAGACGCGGGCGTTCCGCATCCGCGCGGCAGTTCGAGTGAGCCGGTCCACACGGCATCGGCCGCCTTCGCGCTGAGTTTGGTCACTCGCGTCACGTCAGGAGCGAGCTGCAGATCGGCCGAGATAATCTCCACCGCGCCACTCGCGCCTCGGATGGGAACGTGCACATTGCGCAGCTTGGCAGTTCCGCTCACCTGCGGTCCAGGAAAACTCGCGGGCGCGCCGGAACCCCATCCCTTCCATGACCCCGCGATTTGCAGATCCATGAGCGCGGTGCCTTCGGCGGCCGACTGTAGCGCAGCGAGCCCGACTAGGTGCGCGGCTCGCAGTGTCTTGCCGATTTCTGCTTCGCCGGTCAGAGCTACGCCGTAGCCACCACGATTGAGCCACCCCTGTGCCGTCAATCTCTGGGCAGTCGTGCCCTGCAACGGTGCAGCTGCAATCGCAAAGGGTCCGAACTCAACATGCGGGCCGTCCGGAACTCGCAAGGCAGAAGGATTCCGGCGCGCTCTCTGCCTCTTCAGCTCGGCGTTGTGCGATGAAGCATCGCTGACGAAGACGAACGGCACGGTCTCCGGTCCGATCTCCGCCTTGTTCGCGGCGGAAGCCAGCAGGAAATCGGAGATCTCACCTTGCCCCTCCAACTCCAACTTGGAAGCCGCACCACGCCGCTGAATGGAAACGTGGCCGCGAATCGTTCCTCCGGTGGTCAGATCTCCGGGAAGATCTCTCTTTGCTCTTTCGGCCAGCGCGAGCGCCGCGCTCGCAGGCACATTTTCACTGCTCACCGTCAGCGAGTAACTATGTTGGGAGGGAAGGCCCGCTTCCCCTTGCAGGGAGACAGCACCCCCTCCCAGCGGAGCCTTGCAATTCAATTCATGGACGCGGTGATCGAGGGAGCTGTACCGTCCCTCGCAGTGCCCCGCCACCTGCAACGCTTCACCGCTGGTAATGTCGTAGCGGCGAAAATCCTGGATGGCGGCGTCGCCCGCAATCTGCAGCTTCAGGGGCGTTCCCTTGGCGGTCAAGTCGAGCTGCACTGCGCCCCGCCACCCCTGGTCATTTCCGGTGAGCAGCTTTGTGAGCTGTCCCAGTTGAGCCCGGCTCCACTCGAGGTTGAAGTCGAGCGGAGTGTCACGCAAGGTCGCGGCCCGCTGCCATGTTCCGTTCATCTGCAGCAGGCCGGTATCGTTGGAACTCACGTCCGCGCGAAATGGCTGCGCCTTCAAGCGCACTCCCCAGGTATTCTCGGATTCCTGCCAAAGCGAGAAATCCGCATTAGTCAGGGCGTAGGGTTTTTTCTCGCGGCCGTTCTTGAAGTTGATGCGCGCACTCGTTGCTTGAATGTAGGGAAATCCCGGCCTCGGCTCAGATTTCCTCTTGGCCGTTGGCGCAAGAGGCGTGTGCTCGCTGCGCTCGATCAACGCTTCCAGATTCCAGCCGCCACGATCGCCGTGCACCAGATTCAGGCTGGGCTCGGTGAGATCGAGCCGCGCGATTTCCAGGCGGCCGCGCAGCAGGGAAGTCAGGCGCAGCGCCGCCGTCACTTCACCGGCGCGCAGAATCGGCTCGGCCCCGAATGCCGGATCGTCATAGACGACGAGATTCTCGAGATCGAATCCTGGCCGCGGCAGCAATCGAACATGAACTGAGCCAATGTCAACAGAACGCCCAACCGCGGAGCTGATGGAGGAAATGATCCGCGACTTCAGACGCTGGGCGCCGGGGCGAACCGAAAACAGAACGAGAACCAGCAGCACCGCCACTGCGATCCTGCGCCGGTTGGAGGAGAAAAGCTTCACTGCAACCTCACTGGTCGATTATTTGGCCTGCGATCCGGCTCGCTAACAGGCCCGCGGCTGGATGGCACCGTGCCTGCGAGGGTACTTCATTTTCATCGCACGAACTGCAGCGTACGCCGCCAGCGTGTCTCATCCAAGAAATGGAAGACCACTTTGCCCAGGAATGCAATCCGGTCACCCCAGTCGGTTTTTCTGTACTGGTCCTCCGGAGTCTGAAACGACCAATAGATGAACATGGGCCGGCCGATGATGTTCTCGCGCGGAATGAAGCCCCAGTAGCGGCTGTCGAGGCTAACATGCCGATGGTCTCCCATGCCGAAGTAGTGGCCCGGCGGGACTACGATGTCGTCGCCCTGAACGTAAGACTTCAATACATCACTCCAGCTTTGATACACATTCGGATCTTCGCTCGGCGAAACCGCGGGAAAATTGTTGCGGTAGACCTCTCTGGCACGAACCTCGGGAGGATCGTCGTCCCGATAGACGTAGGGCTCGTCCAGCGCGACACCGTTGCGATAAACCACGCCTTCGCGCAGGTGAATGCGATCGCCCGGCAGGCCGATGATTCTCTTCACCACGTAGAGGCCGGGCTCGGCGGGCGACAGGAAAACGACAACGTCGCGAAACTTGGGGTCGCGATAGGGCAGCAGCGGTCCCACCCAGGAAGTCTTGGGAGCGAACTGAATGCGGTTCACGAACACGTGATCGCCGATGAGCAGCGTGTTCTCCATCGAGGCCGAAGGAATCTCGAAGGCCTGAACGACGAAGGTGATGATGAACAGCCCTGTCACCAGCACGGCGGCGAGCGAAGCCAGAAACTCGACCGTCGTCTCCTTTTCTTTCTGCGGCGGCTCTTTTTGCTGCCCGTTTTCCCGCAGTTTCTCTTCTGTGAGCCGATCCGTTTTGTACTGTCTTCTTGCCACTCAGTTTTTCCGTTTCTGTGCTATTCAGTGTACCAGCCGCAAAGTGCGGTTCCAGCGGGTGATCTGAAAGACATGCGTGATCGCGTAGGTCACATGATAGAGCCGGCCCAGGAACGAAGTGGGCGAGCTATGATCCCAGTCCCGCACCGACCAGTAAATCAGCAGCGGCCTGCCGATAATATTTTCACGCGGCACAAATCCCCAGTAGCGGCTGTCCTGGCTGTCATCGCGGTTGTCGCCCATGACGAAGTAGTGCCCCTCGGGAACGATGAGTTGGCCGTCCTCTACCAGCTTTCGCATTTCCCGCAACCAGTCCGCGTTCATGTTGATGGCATAGACGTCAAGGCGCGGAAAATTGTCGCGGAACATGCTGCTGGGATCCGGACTCCCTGCCGGGTAGAGAAAGCGCACGTAGGGTTCATCGAGCGGCTTGCCGTTGATCCACACTTTCTTGCTGATCATGCGCAGATGGTCTCCGGGCACGCCGATCACGCGCTTGACGAAGTGTTGTGCCGGGTCCACCGGATAGTGAAAAACCACCACGTCGCCGCGCGCGATTTTCTGGTAGGGCATGGCCGTCGCGCCCAGCCCACGGCCATAGCAGAGCTTGTTGACCAAAAGGTAATCGCCAACTAACAGCGTGTTCTCCATCGACTCGGAGGGAATCTGAAACGCCTGCACGATAAATGTGATGACGAAGATCGCAATGACCACCGTTCCCAGCAAGGACTGCAGCGAAAACACCACGTCGGGTCCGAGGGTGAAGACGATGGGGCGGTGAGTGGAATTCATGCGGCTGCTTATTGATGACGCTGCTTATCGAATCCTTGCTGAATCCTTATTTGTCCTATTTGTGCACTTCATGAGACGCGCGGGCCGCGGTTTTGGTTTCCGTCTTCGACTGCGAGGCCAGCGCTGTGAGCAACTGCCGCGCCGCATCTTGTTCCGCCGTTTTCTTGGTCGAGCCCTGCGCCCGGCCCACAAACTCGACTTCGCGGCCGCTCCGCCCCTGTAGACGGGCCTCGACCGTGAACATTTTTCTGTGCTCTGGTCCTGTCTCTTCCACCAGTACATAATTCGGCTGAGGCAATCCCAGGCCTTGCACGGCTTCCTGCAGCGCAGACTTGAAGTCGGTGACGGGCATCATGCCGCCTTCGCGCTCCATGCGCTCCAGTTCCGGCGCGACCACGTTGCGCAACACGAACTCGCGCGCCACTTCCAATCCGCCGTCCAGGTAAATGGCGGCCAGGACCGCCTCCAGCGCGTCCACCAGCAGAGCCGTCTTGCTGCGGCCGCCGCTTTTTTCTTCGCCCCGCCCCAGCCGCAGATAGTGGCCAAGCTCCAAGCGCTGCGCGACGCGGATCAGATGCCTCTCACTCACCAGGTGCGCGCGCAGCTTGGAGAGTTCGCCTTCGCGGAAATGCGGGAACCGGTGATAGAGCTCTTCACTCGTCACCAGCGACAGCACCGTGTCTCCCAGAAATTCCAGCTGCTCGTTGTCGCTGACTTTATATTTGCTGTCGCCCGCTTGCTGCGCTTCCTGCTCCCGAGCCTGCGAGCTGTGGGTCAACGCCTGCTCAATCACCGCCCGACGGCGGAAGTGATAGCCCAGTGCCTGCTCGAGCGTCGTAATTTCCCTTTCCTTCATATGAAACTCGGGCATATGAAAATCGGGCACAGGCGAAAACTGCGCATACACGAAAAATTGTGCCGGGCAGCGCCCGGGCTGTCTTGCAGTTCGCAGCGAATCCGTGAGCGGCCACGTGCCGCAGCGTCCTCGGCGTCAGTTTTTCGGCGCCCCTGGAGCCGTTCCTGCGCTCAGCTTCGTCAGGCGGTCCTGTTCGTCGCGCGCGGCTTTTCCCGCGGGCGAGTCGGGCCGGTCCTTGGTGAGATCCACTGCTTGATTGGCGTATTTCAAGGCTTCGGGGATCTTGTTCTGCATGTCGAGCGCAACGGCGAGCCGGAAAACCGCGATCGAGTCCGGCTGGTCGGGAAGCGCCTCGATGGATTTTTTCAGATCAGTCTCTGCCTCGGGCCAATTCTTGGCGTCCGACGCCAGCTTACCCAACACCGCGTAGGCTTCCGAGACCAGGAATCCCTTGTAGCTTTTCAATGCCTCGGGAGGATAACCGGAGGTCGGGATATCCGTGTCGACCGTCACCAAAGCACGGCGCGCGTCCTTCTTCGCCTCGTCCAGACGCTGATCGCGGTCGAGATCGGTTTCCCGCGTGCGCTCCGACAGAACCTGGGCCACCCCGACCAGCGCTTCCGGATCGTCCGGGTCCAAACTCAGGGCCTTGTGCGCCATCTCCAGCATCTTGTCGGCGTTGTTGGCCCCTTGATATTTCTGCATGGCGCTCTTGTACAGCATCACGCGCAGCTCGCTGTCAGGAAACTTCGCCGCGAAGTCGTCGGCGGCTTTTTCGACCGCAGCCGGGTCGGTCAGCTGGCGGGCTGCGTTGTAGGCGTCGTATTCCGGCCGCGTCTTGGCCTGGGGCGGCCTTTTGCCCTGTGGAGCGGCGGCCGCCGCCTGTCCTGCGGGCGGATTCTGCGCCGGCTTATCGTTGCTCTGCGCGAAACTGCTTTTCGCGAAACCCCAGGCGCAGACCCCCAGCACCGCCATCACGATCGCTGCTCTCTTCATGCGTTCTCCTTGACTCCTTCTGATCTCAAAAACCGCCGCCATTTCTGGTAACCGTGCATTTTATCGCAGCGGGACGCGAACTTGTGCTTGCGTTTCTCAACCACTGAACTTTTCAACGTTCGATGCGACATCCCGAAGGCAAGGGCTTTCACCAGCGGGCAGAGGGATCTCGCGCGCATCGTCAGTCATGTAGCGGGAGATCCTTCGCTTCGCTCGCCCGCGGCTTAAGCCGGAGGTCTACCCGGAACGGCTGCGCTCAGGATGACGCCCCGGTAAGGCGCACAGCTCGTGCCCGCGACTCACTGCGGCTTAACCGGAGGCTCGTAGGCCTGCTGCAACCCGTGTTCAGCCGCCGCCTTGACTTCCGGCATTGCGGCTCCGGCCGTAAGGGCGGCACGGTATTCATTCAGCGCGCCCTCGCGGTCCTCTTTCATATCCAGAATCCTGCCAACGTAGACATGAGACCAGGCAACCACTTTGGGGTCCCTGGTGGCCTGAATCGCCTTCTGAAAATTCTCCAGTGCTCCGTCGCGATTCTTGTTGGCCACGGCCACTTGCGCCAGGATGAACAGCGCCCGCCCCTGATCTCCAACTTTTTTGTCGAGCGCCTGCTGCGCCAGCTCCTGCGCGCCCTTGGCGTCGCCTGCAGCCAGCCGCTTCTCGGCCGTGGACAGTAAGCGGCGGTCCTCGAGCCGCGACAACTGCACCAGTTCTGGCTGCGCCCGGTCCACGAACTGGACTTCGTTGGCCGCCTTAGCTTCCTTGCCAACATCAATCGCGTCGAGGATGTCGCCATATGCGTTGCGCAATCCCGTCGGATCTTTTTCAAATGCCGCCAGCGCGTTATAGAAATACCGGGTCAGGATGTAGCCCTGCTTCACGGCGTCGTCGACGGCCTGCACGCGCATGGCCTCGGCAGTCTGCTTCGTGCCGCTGGTTCGAATCTCAATCGCGCGCACCAGGCACTCGGTCACGAGTAGCGAAATATCGGTGCGGAAGCTTTCCTCGAGCGGCGCACGCTTCACCTGCTGCAACAGCGGCTCCAGCCGCTTGATGGCCAGAGGATGTTTGTCAGCCATCGGGTCCAGCAGGTAGTGCAGGTAGGTGTGACGGATCTGGTCCACCTTCAACGCCTGGGTCGAATTTGGATCGGGAGAAGGGAAGACGACGACGTAATAATCCGCGCCGTAGTTGCGCGCGTTGACTTGGCTGGGGTCGCCTAAGAAATCCAGGTAAATCGTGAACGTTCGCCCCAGATACCCGCCGGTCTGCAGCTTCAGATAAATATCGGTGTCGAAGATCATCTTGGCCAGCGGCTTGTTATAGCGCTCCGTGAGGGCCGCGTAGCTGGCGCGGTGCCGCTCCCAGATCGAGTGGAGGCCGGCCTTCTCGTAGAACGGCTCCAGCTTGGCGCCGAACTCGGAGAGCGGCGAGGCATCCGGAGGCAGGTCTTCTTCTTTCACGCGCGGCAAGAAGTGGGGCGGACCCTGGAGGTAGAGCGCGAGCGAGACATACTGGGACAAGTCGTGCAGTTCGTCGATGGCGCGATGATCCGCGTACCAGTTGCACATCTCGGTCATCGCGGTCTGCGCTTCGGAGCCGGAGAGATTCTTCTGCACTTCACTGCGGATGTTCAGCCGCTGGGCATCCGAAATACTCAGGCCGACGCTGTAGCCGCAGGCATTCATCGCAGCCAGCACGGCGAAGAGCGTCTCACTCGTATCGAGCGTGAGGGGGGTATTGTTGTCGGCGGCGCAGACCCCTGCCAGCAACCCCAACACTACCGCCCCAACAATGCTGCGAAGTCCAAACCTCAGAAGACGCCTCAGGAAATCCTCCCGCCGATGGCGAAGATGACGGTCACACCGTCATGAGAATGACGAATGAGCGGAGAACAAGTTCAAGTTTACGGACTTGCCAAAGGGGGGTCAAACCGCCTGGATTGCAGCCCGAGCCAGGCTGCCAGCATTGTCGCGGGACTTATCCGTTGGCATAAAGAAAAAGTTCTCAAGCCTTTGGGCCGGGCGCTCTCCCAGTCCTATAATTGGGTCATCAGTGCCGGCAAGCTGTAACTTTCATGCGCAGTTTCTTTGCGGTTCGCGGCTTTCATCTGGCGGCTGCAATAAGTTGCAATAGGTGGGCGCTGTCGTTGGCTCACTTCGTCGGTCTTTCATCGCTCAACCGCTTCGCTCTTGGCTTATGGAGTTGAGACCATGCCTTACGAATTCGTAATCAACAATCGTCCCGCCAAAGTAGACGTTCCCGCCAACATGCCGCTGCTGTGGGTGATCCGCGACGTGCTCAACCTGAAGGGCACGAAGTTCGGCTGCGGCATGGCGCTGTGCGGAGCGTGCACCGTGCTGATTGACGGCGAGGCCACGCGCTCCTGCATGACTGACGTCTCCAGCGTCGCCGGCAAGAGAATCACAACCATTGAAGGCCTTTCCGCCGATGGTACGCATCCCTTGCAACTTGCCTGGGAGGAACTCGATGTGCCGCAGTGCGGCTACTGCCAGGCCGGCCAGATCATGCAGGCCGCATCGTTGCTGGCCAAGACGCCGCGGCCGACCGAGGCCCAGATTCACGAAGCCATGGATGGAAACCTCTGCCGCTGCGGAACCTACCTGCGTATCCGCGAGGCCATTCACCGCGCCGCTGTTGCGGCTCGCTGAAGCATATCGGAGGGATTATGGGAACCGTTCTGCGTGACCTTCTTAACGACCATCGAATCAGCGATCCTCAAGCCAGTGAAGTTCACGACCGCGGCATGGACCGCCGATCGTTTCTTCGCGTCACGGCATTGGCCGGCGGCGGTTTCGTACTGAGCCTCTACATTGATCCTTTCGCTTTCGGCCAAGGTCAGCCGGCAGCGCCTTTGTTGCCCAACGCATTCGTTCGCATCACCGCCGATGGCGTGGTCACGATCATGGCAAAAAACCCTGAAGTCGGGCAGGGCGTGAAGACCATGCTTCCCATGCTCATCGCAGAAGAGCTCGATGTCGCGTGGAAAGACGTGCGTATCGAGCAAGCCGACGTGGACCAATCAAAATACGGCGTGCAGTTTGCCGGAGGCAGCCGTGCCACCCCGCTGCACTGGGATCCGCTTCGCCGCGTCGGCGCAGCGGCGCGGCAGATGCTCGTCACCGCAGCCGCGCAAACCTGGAAAGTGTCAGAGGCGGAGTGCACAACCGATTCTGGCCGCGTGCAGCACAAAGCCTCGGGCCGTTCTTTCGGCTATGGAGATTTGGCGGGCAAAGCCGCCACGCTTCCCACGCCCGATGCGAACAGCCTCCGTCTGAAGGACCCGAAGGACTACAAGATCATCGGCCAGCCCCTGCCGGGTGTGGACAACCATTCGATCGTCACCGGCAAGCCGCTTTATGGAATCGACGTGGTCGTGCCCGGCATGCTGTATGCCGTGTTCGAGAAGTGCCCGGTCTTCGGAGGCAAGGCCGTCAGCGCCAATCTCGACGTGGTCGAAAGTCAGCCGGGAGTGCGGCACGCATTTGTGGTGCGCGGTGAAGATGATCCCACCGGCCTGATCAGCGGTGTGGCGATTGTTGCCGACAACTGGTGGGCCGCGCGCACGGCGCGAGAGAAACTCGAAGTCAAATGGAACGAAGGCCCCACCGCGGCGCAGAGCAGCGAAGGATTTGCCCGTCAGGCCGAAGAACTTTCGAAGCAGACTCCCGTGCGCACTCTGCGCAAGGACGGCGATGTCGAAACTGCTCTGGCCAACGCGGCACAAGTTGTCGAGGCGGCGTACTTCTATCCCTTCCTGGCCCATGCTCCCATGGAGCCGCAAAACTGCACAGCTCACTATAAGGACGGCAAGCTGGAAATGTGGGCGCCGTCGCAGACTCCGCAGCGCGGGCTGCCCCTGGTAGCCAAAACTCTGGGCATAAGTCCCAGCGACATCACCATTCACATGACCCGCATCGGCGGCGGTTTCGGGCGCCGCCTGGTTGACGACTACATGGTTGAAGCCGCCTGGATTTCAAAAACCGTCGGCTTGCCGGTGAAGCTACTGTGGACGCGGGAAGATGATATTCGCCACGACTTCTACCGCCCGGCGGGATTTCACTACTTCAAGGGAGGCATCGACAGCGCGGGCAAAATCGTCGCCTGGCGTGATCACTTCATAAGTTTCGGCGAAGGCGACCACTTTGCGCCCGCGGCGAGTATTGACGGAGACGAATTTCCCGCGCGCTTCATTGCGAATTACGCGCTGCATTCTTCGGTAATGAAACTGGGTGTGCCCACCGGAGCCCTCCGCGCTCCGGGAAGCAACGGAATCGCCTTCGCGGTGCAGTCGTTTCTGGACGAGCTGGCGCATACCGCCGGCAAGGATCCGATCGAGTTCCGCCTGGCGCTGCTGGCCACGGCGCCGCTGCCATTCACCGAGTCTGGACCGCCGCCAACTCAGTTCAACGCCCAACGCGCACGCGGAGTCCTCGAAGCGGTGCGCGATCAATCGGGATGGAAAACGCGCAAACAGGCCAAGGGGTCGGGCATGGGCGTAGCGTTCCACTTCAGTCATCTCGGCTACTTCGCGGAAGTGGTCG
This sequence comes from uncultured Acidobacteriaceae bacterium, assembly GCA_964407245.1. GTDB lineage: Bacteria > Acidobacteriota > Terriglobia > Terriglobales > Acidobacteriaceae > Sulfotelmatobacter. The sequence goes on along the minus strand of CAYOUY010000116.1, from coordinate 2,786 downwards.
ATGTGCAAGTGGACGAAAAGAAACGGCTGAAAGTGAACAAGGTCTGGGTCGCGGCCGATATCGGGAGCCAGGTCGTCAATCCGAGCAACGCCCGCAGTCAGGGGCAGGGCGCGGCCATTGACGGCCTCAGCCACGCGATGGGTTACGAAATCACCATCGACAAAGGCCGTGTGCAGCAGAGCAATTTCGACGACTATCCGCCGATCCGCATTTCACAGGCGCCCCCGGACGTCGAAGTGCACTTCCTGAAAACGGAGTTTTCGCCAACCGGGCTGGGAGAGCCCGCGCTGCCGCCGGTGCTGCCCGCGTTTTGCAACGCCATTTTCGCCGCGACGGGAACACGAGTCCGCAAATTGCCCTTGGCCAAAAGCGGCTTCAGTTGGGCGTAGAGCTGGTGGCTGGCGAGGCGGCGCGCTGTTGCGCCGCAACGACTGCGCGTTTGGCTCGCTTCCTTATCAAGGCGCACTTCTGCGCCCCTGACCAAGCCAACGGTTACCTTCTCTTAGCACCGATGGCGGATGGCGCTGCCAACAGACTTGTCCTATGATGATCGCGGAAACCTGAGAGCAAAACGGCTTTCCGGGCAACGAGTGCCCGCAGGGCACGGCGGCGCAGAAGTGGGCCAATTCGGAGATAAATTCCGCAAAGAGCGCGAGAGGAAAGGCATCTCGCTGGAGGACGTGTCGAACGTCACTAAGATCAGCTCGCGCATGCTACAGGCCATCGAGCAGGAGCAATTCGACCTGCTTCCCGGCGGTGTTTTCAATCGCGGCTTCATTCGCGCTTACGCCAAGCATCTGGGACTGAACGACGAGGAGGCGGTCACCGATTATCTGGCTTGTCTGCGCCAGGCGCAGATCGATGCCCAGGCCAACTGGCAGCCCCCAGACCGATCTATAGAACGGCCGGCACCTGCGCCGCGAGGCCCGTACGTGAAGCCCGCGCTGAAGAAGCAGCCGCCGGCAACTGAGGTGGAGGAACTCCCCGAGTTGCACTTGCCGCGCGCCGAAGATGTTCGCCCTCCGCGGCGCGACTACATCGACAAGCGTGGCGGCGTGCCGTGGACTATTCTCGCCGCTGCCGCGGTGGTCGTTGTCCTGGTGGCTGCGCTATGGTTCCGGCAGTCGGGCAAGCACGCGCAGTCCGGCGCGCAGGCGGCCAGTGCGCCCGCGGCCACATCGCCTGCTCCGGCTGCGCGATCTACGCCATCTTCGGCGACACAAATCGCCACGGCCACGACGCAGCCTTCGGCGCCGCGCTCAAATAGCAACGTAACTTCCACGCCTCGACTACTGGCTTCATCGAGCCCAGAGAAGCCGGGCGCGAAGGCTTCGGAGGCGACGCATCGAGCGTCGCCAGCTCCGTCAAATTCTTCGTCCAGCTCAGACACGTCCGGCTCAAACCCCGCTGCCAATGAAGCCGCGACGCGAGCGATTCCTCCGCAGAACGCAGTGACGTCGCCGCCTTCGAGCGCGCCGTCAGCTCAGGCAGGCTCCTCGAATGCGGCTTCCTCCAATGTGCCCGCAGCCGAGGCTCGTCCTCTTACGCTCGTAATCCGCGCCTCGGAGACTTCCTGGATCTCGATCATCGCCGATGGACAGCCGGTCAGCCATGAAACCTTAATCGCGCCGGCGCACGCCTCCATTCGCGCCAGCCGCGAGATCATCGCCCGCATCGGCAACGCCGCCGGCGTCACCTTTCTGTGGAATGGACAGGAGATCCCTGCGCAGGGCGCAGAAGCCGAGGTCAAGACCTTCGTCTTCGACGCACAAGGCATGCATGAGGTGCCCAATCAGCCGCCGGTGCCAAACCAACCGGTTCCGAACCAGTAGCACGGTCCACCCCCACATAGTCGTTAAGGTCTCTCCCGGCGCCATTCGCCCGCCCAATTCCGCCATTCAACTGATTCTGCGTCACTTAACGCTGAAATCGTTGCGCCCGCTGGAGGACTTTGGTATTCTTTGTCGACGTTTCCCCCTACGCAGCCAAGCTGCGTTGCGGCCGCGAAATTTCCCCTGGTCCCATCAGACCGAGAGCCCAGAGAGTTCGCAACGACACGCTGCAGAATTGCATCATAGAGGCGCCAAGCATGACGAGCCCCCTGCCGCGTGGAATTTAAGGAGAAACACAACTTGCCATCCAAGAACCGCTATTTATTCACTTCCGAATCGGTGACCGAAGGCCACCCCGATAAAATTGCCGACCAGATTTCTGACGCCATCCTCGATGCTTGCCTCGAGGAGGATTCCGCCAGCCGCGTCGCCTGCGAAACCCTGACCGCCACCGGCCTGGTAGTGATCGCTGGCGAAATCACCACCAAAGCGTACGTCGATTTCCAGACTGTCGTTCGCGGCACCGTCGCCTCCATCGGCTACGACAACGCGCTGTATGGTTTCGACGCGAACACCTGCGCCGTGATTTCGAGCATCAACAAGCAGTCGGGCGACATCGCTATGGGTGTCGATACCGGCGGCGCCGGCGACCAGGGCATGATGTTCGGCTATGCCGTCAACGAGAACGCGGACTTGATGCCCACTCCCATCTCGCTCGCGCACAAGTTGACCCAGCAACTCTCTGTGGTCCGCAAGAACGGGACCCTTCCCTTCCTCCGCCCTGACGGCAAATCTCAGGTCACAGTCGAATATGACGCCAACGGAAAAGTGAAGCGCGTGGACGCGGTCGTTATTTCCACGCAGCACGCCGAGACCGTCACCAACGACGAGCTTCGGGCCAGCATTCAGAAGTACGTGATTCAGGCCGTGATTCCCGCTCACCTGCTCGATGAG
>CAYOUY010000115.1:0-8855 GCA_964407245.1 uncultured Acidobacteriaceae bacterium | reverse complement strand
TCGACGGCGTGCAGAAAATGTCGAAGTCGCTGGGAAACGCCATCGGGATTCATGAAGCGCCACTAGAGATGTACGGCAAAATCATGTCGATTTCCGACGAAATGATGTGGAGATATTACGAACTGCTCACGGACGCACAGGTCGCCGAGATCGGGAAGATGAAGCGCGAGGCGCATCCCATGCAGGCGAAGAAAGATCTGGCGCGGCGCATCGTGACGGATTTTCACTCGGTGGACGCCGCGGCGAAAGCGGGGGAGGATTGGGCCAAGCAGTTCCAGAAGGACGAGGTGCCGGAAGAGATAGAGTCTGTAGACGTGTGCCTTGCGGATGTTCAAGTCGATTCCCAAGGCAAAGAGCCTGATTTGATTATCGGACGAGGTGCAAGTCCCGCCGGACGGTCCATCATTCGTCTTGATAAATTGATTCGGCAGACCGGCCTTGCTGTGTCCAACAGCGAGGCAGGTAAGCTCTTGAAGAGCGGAGCCGTTGCCATCGAGGCAGAGGCCGTCGCAGAGAGCACCTTCATCGCAAATGTGCTCCTGAACCACTACTTTTTCCTACGGGTTGGCCGCCGAATGAAACGGGTGCGAGTGGTTAACGGCACTGCCCCGAACTAGGCAGGCCCCCGGCTGTCCGGGCGGCGCTCGGTCATCGCAGTTCGCTGATACTCCATTTCCACTGTCATCCTGAGCGGAGTCGAAGGATCCCTTTCACTTGAGTCACCGCCGGCGGCTGTGAGAGGAGTTCTCACGCTGCGTTCTGTGCAAAGTTCCTGGTGGAAACTCCCGGCGATGCCGGCATACTCCGTTAAGAGGAAAGGGATCCTTCGACTGCGGTTTTGCTCCGGCAAGCCGGAGCAAAATCTACGCTCAGGATGACACGCCTGACGGGGCAGGTGACCAACGGAGAATCGCAAGCCCTACGGCAGCAGCCCGAACACGGCCACGCCGTTCGGCGTGCCCACGAAGACTTTCCCGTTCACGATCATCGGCGTGATGAATTTGTTGCCCGAGCCAAACTGATCTCGGCCGCCCGAAGCCTGGTTGCTGTTGTACAGCTCGGTCAGAGTTGCAGCGTCGTAGGCATGCAGAATAGCGGGGCTGCTGTTCTCCACCGCCCACACGATCCCGTTGTTGGTGCCGTTGGCCGAAATGCTGGGCGTCGCGCCCGGATACTCGAAACTCGTCGCGGTCTGCGCCGTCGAACTGGTCGCGAGCACTGCGTTCGTGATCGGGAAGGCCTGAATCGAACTGCCGACCGAACCGTAATAAACCACGCCGTTGAAGTAGGCCGGCATCGCCCACACGCCGCCCGGCAGGGCGCCGCCAAGTTCCTGGTAGATGGCGTTATTGTTGTTCGCGTTGAACTTGCCCATGTTGTCGCGGTTTACGACGTAGAGATTCCCGTCCTTGCCCGCGCCCACGGCCAGGTGCACGGTCTGGCCCGAGCCATCGGTCAGATCCGGCAGCACCATCGCTCCGCCGGAACCGAGATCAGTGTCGCTGTCGCTCTCGGATACTCCGTTGTACATTTCAAAATAATCAGCGACAGCAAGCTTGCCACTCGAAGTCGAGAGTTTCATGAAAGCGTTGCCGTAATCGCCATCGCTGGGGAATCCGCTGGCGTTCAGCGTGGTATCGAAAATGCCATTGGCGTCGACGAAATAAATGTTGCCGGAGCTGTCCGCCGCCAATCCTGCGCCGGCCATCCAGATCGCGCCTTCGTTGCCATTCGGCGTGACGTTCAAAACTGTGGTTTGCGCCAAGCTGGATTCGCTGTAGCCCATGATCCATCCCGTATACGGACGATCGTCGCAATGCGATGCCCAGCCTGTGTAGATGACGCCGTTCAGCAGCAGCAATCCGGCGCGTTCTTTGTACTGCGCGGGATCGAAGAAGACAGAACCGTTCGAGCTGTTGTCGCCGGTTCCCGGATAAGTGGCCTGAATCGTTACCGGCCCGCCGAACAATTCGGTTCCAAGCGCCAGATCGAGCGCGTGCAGCCGCTGGTAGTAGGTGCTGCTGCTTGGGTTTTTCGACATCGCGACCACATACACCGCGCCGTTCGGGCCCATGGAGCGATCAATGACCGGAGTTGAAGTCACGCCGATTTCAGGCGTGACCTGGCCGCAGCCGCGGTCGTCGGATGTTGTTTCTCCGGAGCCGAGCGTGGATGTGCTCCAGATCGTGGCTCCGCTGTCAGCGTCGAAGGCAAAGGCTGTGCCGTGCTCGGAAGCCGCGATCAGAATGTTGTGCGTCCCATTGCCCGGCACCGCGACGCTCGAGGCATAGAGCGGTTCGCCGTCCATCAGGCCGTCGGTGGAGAAAAAGTTAATCTTCCCGAAGGTCGAAGTGTTGACGTTGCTGGTGGTCAAGGTGGTCTCGGTCAAGTTCTGCCCGGTGCGGCCAATGTCGTTGTGGTAAGTGAGGACGTCGGTTGAACCGGAGGCTGAATTCACCGTAAGCGTGGCTGCATTGCTCGTAGCATTGCCCTCGGTGTTGCTGACCACAACGCTGAACTGCGAGCCGTTATCGGCCATCGTGGTGGCAGGGGTCGTATAGCTGGCCGAGGTTGCGCCGCTGATCGCCGTCGTGCCCTTCTGCCACTGATAGCTCAAAGGACCAGTGCCGTTGGCTGTGACCGAGAACGTCGCGGTCTGGCCGGCAGTAACGGTTTGGTTCGAGGGCTGTGTCTGGATGCTCGGGGCCATGGCATTTTTCGTGCTCGAACCGCTGGACGCGCAGCCGGTCGTCATCACAGCGAGCGTAAGAGTAAGTGCAAGAAAAGACAGGGCGCAGAACGGGCGCTTAAATGACATGACGACCCCCAAGTCGGACAAAAAGAAAAGCGTTGCCTTAATGATGACAGCCGCGGGGATCTTTGAGGAGAGGACGATCGGATTACCAACGGGCACTGGCTATCGCGCCCAGTGGGCCGTGTCCTGTTGGTGGCGGCGTTAGAGGGGATTGCGAAATGGTTCAGCGGTGGTTGAGCGGCTCTGCTACGCTCATCCCGAACATGCGCGCGGCGGCGATTCTCGGGCTGGGATGTTCTCCCAAGGACCTGAAACCCTTTCAGGCGGTTGACGACCAGCTGCAGAAAATCGAATGGCGCATGGGCATGCCGGCCGCGGCCGATGAAGCCGACGTGATTCTCCTGTTCGGCGGCGACGGCACGGTTCATCGCCATCTGGGGCTGCTGGTCGGCTTGGGCTTGCCGGTTCTGGTGGTGCCCGCCGGAAGCGGCAACGACTTTGCCCGCGCGCTGGGACTTGGCAGTGTGCGCGATTCGCTCACTGCATGGAAGAAATTCTGTGGCGGATCGAACAATGTGTGCGAGCTCGATCTGGGAGTGATTTCCCCGGCGGCCAGTGCGTCCATAAACCGCGCAGATGAAACACCCGCGCAGCGCAGCAGGTATTTTGCTTGCGTCGCGGGCGTGGGCCTCGACGCTGAAGTGGCGCGGCGCGCGAATCAGCTGCCCCGCTGGCTGCGCGGCCACGGCGGATATGCGCTCAGCCTGGCCCCGACGATCTTCAGTTTTGCTCCGTTGCCGATGAAGATTCTCACGGCCACTGAGACCGAAACCACGGACTGGATCACGAAGAGCGATCAGCCTACACTCCTCGCGGCGTTTGCCAACACGCCGATTTATGGCGGCGGGATGAAGATTGCGCCGAAGGCGAAGATGGACGACGGGCTGCTCGATGTTTGCATCGTCGCCGGCGTCGACCCGTTCAAATTGTTCTGCATGTTTCCGACGGTGTACTACGGGCGGCACCTTGGCATTCGCGAAGTCAGCTACTTTCACGCTCCGCGCGTGCGGGTCGAAACCGAGCATGCGATCGATGTCTATGCCGACGGCGAATATGTCTGCCAGACGCCGGTTGAGATTGGTGTGCAGCGAGCGGCGCTAATGGTGGTGATGCCGTAATACTGTCGAGCTGCGCTCGACAGGACGGGTCTGAGACCCGTCCCCACACAACTCTTGCCGCGGCACTCGACCGGACCCATTCGACTCCCCCTCGTTCCTCGGGCTCGCTCAGGGCAGGCTCACGAGGGCGGCCGTCCCCACATGGCTCTGTTCGGTGCTAAACTTTCCCCATGTCTGAAGGGCGCTCGCGCACCTGGCTGTGGGTTCTGATCGGGGGAGGAGCTTTCTTCCTCTTCGTGCTGGCGGTGTTTACGATGGTGTACCTTACGCTGCACGCGGGTGGGGGTGAGACCACAAGCATCACCAGCTTTGGCGACCGCATCGGCGTGGTTGATCTCAGCGGCGTGATTCTTTCTCCGCAGCCGGTCGTCGACCAGCTCAAGAAATTCGGCGACGACTCCTCGATTAAAGCGATCATCCTGCATGTGAATTCACCCGGCGGCGGCGTGGCCGCGTCGGAGGAGATTTACCGGGAAGTCAAGCGCATCCACACTGAGAAAAAGAAAAAAATCGTGGTTTCGATCGAGACGGTCGGCGCCAGCGGCGCGTATTACGTGGCCTCGGCCTCGGACAAGATTTTTGCCGATCAGGGCAGCATTGTGGGCTCGATCGGCGTGATCGCGCAGTGGGTGAACTACGGCGACCTGCTGAAGTGGGCCAAGCTGAAAGATGTGGTCATCAAGACCGGCGAGTTCAAGGACACGGGCAATCCCGCGCGCGATCTGACTCCTGCCGAGCAGGCCTACATGCAAGAGCTGATCGAAAACATGTTCGGCCAGTTCGTCAAGGCAGTGGCCGACGGACGCAGCCTGAAGTACGACGACGTGAAATCCATGGCCAACGGCAAGGTCTGGACCGGCGAGCAAGCCAAGAACATGAAGCTGATCGACAGCATCGGCGACTTCCAGAGCGCAGTGGACGATACGGCCAAGTCGGTCGGCATCAAGGGCGAGCCCACGCTGGTGCGCCCGGAGAAAGAACACAAAACGCTGCTCGATCTGCTGCTGGGAGATGTGTCCCAATACCTGCCGACCCGCGAGAAGTTGATGGAGCAGCAGGTCGGCTTTTACTACCTGTGGAAATAGGGCCTGCATAATCTGCCAGGCGAAATCCCGTAGGGCCGCATACGCCCCGTAACTTGCATCCAACCCCTGAAATTTGAGAAGGTTATGGGAGGGTTAAGCCGGATTCCGTCTGCCGCGACCCCGCTGGCTGTTGGTTTTTCGCGGCGCGGTCCAGGTTTTTGGACTGCCAATTCCGGGCAAGAAAGGGACTTATGACCAAGGCCGATCTGATTGACGAAGTATCGCGTTTGGCGGAACTTACGCGGAAAGACAGCGAAGTGATCGTGGAAACGATCTTTGACAGCGTGGTGCGTTCGCTGCGTGCCGGCGACAAGATCGAAATCCGCGGATTCGGCAGCTTTCGCACTCGCCAGCGCAAGCCCCGCGTCGGACGCAATCCGAAGACCGGTGAGCGCGTCGACGTCCCCGCCAAGAAGATTCCTTTCTTCAAGCCCAGCAAGGAGTTGAAGGATCTGGTGAACGAAACGACGCCGGGGGCGGCCCCTGCTGCAACGCCGCCGGCGGCACCGACGGCTTAGGTAATCGACCAGCCTCGTAAACTGCGAATCAATTGCGGATTCCCGCCACGCCCATCATGCGCCCGGTCTTACCTTTCTCCGCGCGATAGGAAAAAAGCATTTCCGGATGGCAGTTGGTGCAGAGCGGAGACGCTTCGATGTTTTTTGCTGGCACCCCGACTGCCATAAGCTGCTGGCGGTTGGCCTCGACCAGATCGAGGAAAATCTTCGGGGGCAGCTCGCCGTGGCCCGGAGCGCGCGCCGTCAGAAAGAGCAAGGGATATTTCTCTCGCACCGGATCTGATTCCTTCACTTCGCGAAACAGGCTGGCTGCGTAGGCGAACTGCGACTCAAACTTTGTGCGTACCTCTTCTCCCACTGCGTAGCAGCAACCGTGAATTCCCGGGCCGATCGCAGCTTTGAGATCGCGCGCACGAGTGCCGAAATGGCGGAACATCTCGCCTACACCTTTTTCCACGATGCGCTTCACTGTGCCGCGCCATCCGGCGTGAAAAACGCCGACAGCCCGGTGTTTGGTGTCGGCCAGAATGATGGGAAGACAATCGGCCGTCTGAACCGCCAGTAGCAGGCCGGGAGTTGCGGTGACGAGGCCATCACCAACCAGGGGTGCGTCGGAAATCGAATCGACGTGATGAATGATGTCGGAATGAATCTGGCGCAGGGTGATCAGCGGCCAGGCCACCGGGCCATGTAGGGACAGCCGCCTTCGTGAGCCTGCCCTGAGCGAACCCGAGCGCTGCGAAGGGGAGTCGAACGGGTCCGGTCGAGCGAAGCTCGACAGCAATGCCTGCAGCAATGCTGCCCGGTTCCGCTCGACCGAGACACGGGAATCATCCTTTGTGAACCCGAGGTTGAGATCGCTCTCTCCATACACCCGGGAGAATCCGCCGGCGCGCGTGGAAAAGCCGTGCACCAGCCAGGGGAGTTTGGTCAAAACCCGCGCGCGAAGGACCTTGAGTTTCGCCGCTTTTCGGACTGCGATTAGCACCTTCTCATCATAAAGGAAGCTACTGCAGACTTTCGGGCGTCTGCCGATGGAGAACCTGGAGAGCCTGATTGCAGGGAAGGTAAGCAAGAAATGCCTGTCGCTCCCGGCACCTTTCGCTGGACCGAAGCCTACCGTGTGAAGATCGCCGTTCTAGACGAGCAGCACCAGCGGCTGTTTGACACCGTCAATGAACTGGACCAGGCCTTGCGCAGCAGACAAGGCCAAGCGGCGCTGACTCCTGTCCTGGATAAGCTGGCTGAGTATGCCAGCGAGCACTTTGCTGCCGAAGAATCTCTGATGGAAGAACACGATTTTCCAGGGCTGTCCACCCATCGGGCGCAGCACGAAACATTCCGCCAGAAGATGGCGGACTTCCTGGACGATCACGAGGCCGGCAAAGCCGGCGTGCCGGTCTCGCTCATGTTATTCATGCAAGACTGGCTGAAGCAGCACGTCCTGAAAACCGACAAGCAGTACAGCGCCTTCCTGAACGCGCGCGGCGTGCACTGAGACTCAGTATTTCCAGCTCTTCAAATCCGCGCCCGGCGGAGCCGTCTGCTCCATGTGCTTGACCATCTCCGGCCAGTAGTGCTGGTTCAGGCCTACATCGTGATCGAAGTCGCCGGTGTAGCAATGAGGCTTGCGCATGCCGAACTCGAACGTGCCGTGATAATACGGGTCGGTGGTGGACTCGAGAAAATCCTGCAGCAGATGCACGGCCCGATCCAGATAAAACGTATCGGCCTCGCCTACGTATAAATGCAGCTTGCCCGCAAGCTTGGGCCCGAGCGTTTTCCAGTCGCGCTGCATGATGGCGCTCAGGTCGTAGTGTTCCTTCCAGTATTTCGCGGTCTCGTGATCAATCTCGCCCGTGCGCTTGTCGAAGATGCGGCGCGGATAGCCGTCGTCGCCGACCGGGCTGAAGACCGCCTCCCAGATGTCGAACTGCTCGCCCGACCGGCTGTGCGTGCCGCGGACGAGTTCGTAGCGGTTCATCTGCTCCATGGTTGAGAGCAGGGTTCCGTCGGCTTGCCGCATGGAAGGCCGTGGCACTCGCGCCCAGGGGCTTTCGATCCAGTAGGCGTTTTTGTCGTCGTAGACATTTGTGGTGGGATAGGCGCGGAAGTCAACCACGTCGGGACAGAACACCCACGCGCCGTTATAAAAATCAGGATAGAAAACCTGCGAGGCGAGGCTCTCCCAGCCGCCGGTCGATCCGCCATAAACGGCGCGCGCCCATCCCTGGCCGATGGCGCGATACTGCTTTTCCACGTAGGGAATCAGTTCCTGCGTGATGGCGTCGCCGTAGGGGCCGACATTTTCCGAGTTCACCGCGTAGGAATCGTCAAAATAGGGATTCGCGTGCTGGATGGTCAGCACGATCACGCGCGGCAGGCGGCCGGCGGTCCAGTCCTGATACAGCTTGTAGCCGCCCTTGGCTCTGTCCAGCTGCCGGCCTTTCAGGTCGTCCGGAGGAGGAGTGGTGCGAAACCCGATGACTCCCGGCAGATCGCGCGCAAAGTGATCCTGCTCCACGATCAGCGGATAGTGCGCGTCGGGATGTTCATCGGATCCATCGGGCAAGAGAAGCACCGCGCCGAGATATGTGGGCCGACCGTAGAATTTGGTGAGCAGATCGCTCTGGATGCGAATGTGCTTCACCCACTTGTTGTCGGCGTGCTCGTCGGGCGACCAGGTGCGGCCGGCGGTTGCGGCCGATTCTTTGTCCTGCTCCTCGAGCGATGGAATCTTTTCGGCGAGCGAAATGCGGATCGTCTGCGCGACCTTGGGATCGAGATGGACCTTCCGCGGTTTGCTGTAAAGATTGCCCGGTTTTCTCTCGAACTGCTGGCCCTCGCCCCGATCCGGCGGCAACTTTACGGTGTGGCCGTTGGCGAGATGAAACGTCTCGTAAATGTTGAGCACGCCCTGCACCCAGTAATCGCCTGCTTTCAGATCGTTCAAGGTTTCCGCGGGATAGCCCAGAGTTGAGGCGTCAATTGTGGCGGCCGCGTCGGGGGCAAGGCCGTCGACATCGACGCCGAAGGCTTGCTGCGAGACGGTCGCGTCGTACGTGAGCTGGAAGCGGGGTTCTTTCTCGTTGTTGTTCGAGATCATCAGCACGATGTGGCCGTCGACCGGCGTTTCGCTCATCTCCTTGGGGAACGAGATTTCGAAGCGCAGGCCCGCGGGCTGGGCGGGCTTTTTCGTTTCCGCAGAGGCAAGCGCGAGGCAGGACAGAACGGCGATTATGGTCAGGAGTTTCCCGGACTGAAGCGTTTTTGTCATGTATGAATTCCCCGTGGCGAAAGCGCCATGTATAGCAGCGGG
>CAYOUY010000114.1:0-17797 GCA_964407245.1 uncultured Acidobacteriaceae bacterium | reverse complement strand
TGAAGATGCTGCTCGAAGAACACATCGACCAGATCGCCCGCATCATCACCATGGAGAACGGCAAGACCTTCACCGAAGCGAAAGCTGAGATGCGGCGCGCCATCGAGAATGTCGAAGTGGCCTGCGGCATTCCGATGATGATGCAGGGCTACAACCTGGAAGATGTTGCCCGGGGCATCGACGAAATGATGATCCGCCAGCCGCTGGGCGTAGTGGCCGCGATTGTGCCGTTCAATTTTCCCGGCATGATTGCGTTCTGGTACCTGCCGTATGCGATCGCCACCGGCAACACGTTCATCTTGAAGCCGAGCGAGCGCGTGCCGCTGACCATGCGCTACATTTATGAGCTGCTCGAAAAAACCGGCTTGCCGAAGGGCGTCGTGAATTTGGTTAACGGCGGCAAGGCCGCGGTCGATGCGCTGATCGATCATCCGAAAGTTCGCGCCATCAGTTTCGTCGGCTCGACGCCGGTGGCGCGCTACATTTATGCGCGATCGGCCGAGCAGGGAAAACGCTGCCAGTGCCAGGGCGGCGCGAAGAATCACGTGATTGTTCTTCCCGACGCCGACATGCCGATGGCCACGCAGATCATCTCCGACAGCGCATTCGGTTGCGCGGGCCAGCGGTGTCTGGCGGTTTCGGTCGCGCTGACCATCGGCGAAGCGCAGAAAACTTTCCGCGATTCGATTGTCGACGCTGCTTCGAAATTGAAAGTGGGCAACGGCCTGGAAGATGGCGTGCAGATGGGCCCGGTGATCACGCCGCAGAGCAAAGAGCGCGTCGAGCATCTGATCAGTGTGGGAGAGAAACAGGGCGCGAAGGTTCTGCTCGACGGGCGTAACGCCAAGGTTCCGCGCCACGATTCCGGCAACTTCGTGAAGCCAACAGTCCTTGACGACGTGCCGGCGACCAGCGAAATCACCGATACGGAAATCTTTGGCCCGGTACTCAGTCTGGTTCACGCTGACAACCTTGATGCCGCGCTCGCCTGGCTGGAACGCAGCGCCTACGGCAATCAAGCCTCGCTGTTCACGTCGAGCGGATCGGCGGCGCGACGTTTCCGATACGAAGCGCCGGCGGGGAATATCGGCATCAATATCGGAGTGGCCGCACCTATGGCGTATTTTCCGTTCAGCGGATGGAAGAACAGCTTTTTCGGTGATCTGCACGGCCAAGGCCGCGACGCGATCGAGTTCTATACCGACAAGAAAGTTGTCGTGGAACGCTGGGCAAGAGAGCACAGCAGAAAATTCTAGGAATGCGAATTATCACCACAGAGGCACAGAGACACAGAGAAGGCGAGAATGAAAGAGATGCTCGCACTGCTCCGATCATCGGTGCTGCAATTGAAGTTCACCGCGCTCTCGGTCCTGGCTTGCCCGAATCTGCCTACGAGGAGTGCCTGTGTCACGAGTTGTACCTGAGGGGACTCTCATTCGAACGGCAGGTCGATCTCCCCGTCGGGTATAAGGGACTTCATCTCGGTTGTGGCTACAAGATTGACCTAATTGTGGAGAGCGAGGTCGTCCTTGAACTGAAGTCAGTTGAGGCAATTCTGCCGGTTCATGAAGCGCAGCTTCTGACTTACCTGAAGTTGTCTGGAAAGCACGTGGGACTCCTGATCAACTTCAATACTCCGGTGCTGACTCGAGGAATCCGACGGATCGTTCTTTAGGATTTTCTCTGTGTCTCTGTGACTCTGTGGTAAATGACGTTCCAAGAGGAAATTATGACGACTACCGTTGCCAATCCGACGATGACCGGCCAGGAAATGGTTGATCTCAGCAAGAAGCACACTCTCTACGAATGGTCGGCACAGTCGAAGGTGGATCCCATACCGGTCGCGAAAGCCAAAGGGATTTATTTCTGGACACCCGAAGGCAAGCGCTTCATCGACTTCAACAGCCAGTTGATGTCGGTCAACATCGGCCACGGCGACGAACGCGTGATCAACGCGATCAAAGAGCAGGCGGCGACGCTGTGTTACGCGAACCCGTTCATGGCGCACGAGCCGCGGGCGCGACTGGGTGCGAAGCTCGCCGAGATTTGCCCGGGCGATATCGACACCTTCTTCTTCACCAACGGCGGCGCCGAGGCCAACGAGAACGCGATCAAGATCGCGCGCTTCTTCACCGGACGGCACAAGATCATGGCGCGCTACCGCTCGTACCACGGCGCCACGGCTGGCAGCCTCTCGCTCACCGGCGATCCGCGCAGATGGGCCATCGAACCGGGCATGCCCGGAGTCGTGCGCGTGCTCGATCCTTATCATGGCATCGAACGCGGATGGGAATCGGCGGATACTTCACTCGCGATGATCGAAGAGACGATGCAGCTGGAAGGTCCGCAGAATATTGCCGCCTTCATTCTCGAACCGGTCACGGGCACGAACGGCGTTCTCGTTCCGCCGGATGGATATCTCGAGGGCGTGCGCAAGCTGTGCGACAAGTACGGGATTCTGATGATTGCCGACGAAGTGATGGCCGGTTTCGGCCGCACGGGTGAGTGGTTCGCCGTAGATCACTGGAAAGTCGTGCCGGACCTGCTGTGCATGGCCAAGGGACTCACTGCGAGTTACCTGCCTCTGGGAGCTGTGGGCATGCGGCATCACATCGCGCAGCATTTTCACGACAAAGTGTTCTACGGCGGCCTCACCTACAACTCGCATCCCATGGGATGCGCAGCGGCGCTGGCGACCATCCGCGTGTACGAAGAAGACAATCTGATCGAAAACGCGCGCAGGATGGGCGCGCTGATGAAGGACCTTGGCGAGCAATTGCAAGCGAAGCACCGCTCTGTAGGCGCAGTGCGCTCGATCGGGCTGTTTGGAATTGTGGAACTCATCCGCAGCCGAAAGACGCGGCAGCCAATGGCTCCGTTTAACGGGACTTCCGACGAGATGGCGGCACTCGGACGCTACTTTCGTGAGCAGGGACTCTACACCCTGGTGCGATGGAATACGTTCTTCACGAATCCTCCGCTCTGCATCAACGAGCAGCAACTGCGCGAGGCGTTCGCCATCATTGACAAGGGCCTGGAAATCACCGACCGGGCGGTAAAGGATTAGAACCAAGATTCCGTCGTCAGGGACTCGGCCATCCCGTAGCCCCGTGTCGCCCCTCTTTCCTGTTGCGGGAAATCCATACTCTATTTGACCAGTTACAGGCGAGGGCGAGCCGTGCCATAATGCAGGGCATGAATTTGGGGGGTCCCAAGGACGCAACCTGTCCTGAAGACTGACTTTATCGCTCGTACGGCGCGGACCCGAACTGCGCCACCGAGCAGGCAAGGTGCGTCCACTTAATCCCGTCAAACGGGGGTTGGCTATGCGCTTGGCCGATCTGTGGGAAAGTGTGGGAATCTCCGATTCTCCGGGGCCAGGCTCCTGGCTGGCGCGGTATGGGTTTGCCGTGGCGGGGGTGGCGGTCGCAACACTTCTCGAGTTCTGCCTCAAATTCGGCTTGGGATCATTCCACCAGGCCTTCATCCTGTACTACCCGACCATCGTGCTGGTGGCAATGTGGGCCGGGTTTGGCCCGGGAATTCTGGCCACTTCGCTAGCGGCAACCGCCGGCGGGTATTTCTTCCTTGAGCCGACAAACTCTTTCGTGGTGCGCAATCCTGAGGATCTGGTTGGACCCGTCCTATTCGCAGTGATCGGCGTGTGCCTCACGGGCCTTACCTCCAACCGCAATCGGGTCAAGCGAGCCCTGTGCATCAGTGAGTCCGAACTCAACCGGGTGCAGTCGCGGACTCTCGCGGAGCGCAAAGTAGTCGAGCAGGCGCTGCGTGCCAGTGAAGATCGATTCCGCGACCTGGTCGAGAACAGCGAAGATTTGTTGTGCACCCACGACCTGCAGGGGAACCTGCTGTCAGTGAATCCGGCGCCCGCGCGGATTCTGGGATACAGCGTAGAGGAGTTGCTGAAAATTCCCATGCGCGATCTCATTATTCCCGAAGGCCGCCTGCTGTTCGATCAGTATCTGGAGAGGTTGCGGCAGGGCAGTAGGTTGGAGACCGGTCTACTGTGCGTAATAACCAGCAGCGGGGAGTGGAGGACCTGGGAATACCACAACACGCTGCGCACAGAAGGAGTGGAGACTCCGATCGTGCGCGGCATGGCGCACGATATCACCGAACGCAGGCGGGCGGAACTGGCGCGGCAGGAAAGCGAACAGCGGCTCTGGCTTGCGCAGGAAATCGCCCATATCGGAACCTTCGACCGCAATCTGGTGACCGGAGAATGCACCTGGACGCCGCAAATGGAAATGATGTACGGCCTTAAGCCGGGGACATTCCCGCGTTCCATCGAGCAGTTCGTTGAACTGGTGCATCCGGACGATCGCGACCGAATTCGAGAACTGATGAAGATGTCAATGGAAACCGGGCAAGGGCAGGGTGAATGGCGCGTGCAGTGGCCGGACGGCTCGTTGCATTGGATCACGGGCTGCCGGCGTGTTTTCAAGGACAGTGACGGAAAACCAATTCGCGAGATTGGGATTGATTACGACATTACCGAGCGCAAGCGGGCGGAGGCGAAGTTCAGGGCATTACTGGAGGCTGCGCCGGATGCCATGGTGGTGATGAATTCGGAGGGCAGGGTGGTGTTGATCAACGCCCAAACCGAGAAGCTGTTTGGCTACCACCGCGAGGAATTGCTGAATCAAGACGTCGAAGTGCTGGTGCCGGAGCGTTTTCGCAGTAGCCATCGCTCCCACCGTTCCGGATTTTTGGCCCGGCCGCGAGTGCGGGAAATGGGTGCGGGGCTGGAATTGTACGGCTTGCGGCGGGACGGAACCGAGTTTCCCGTCGAAATCAGGTTGAGCCCGCTGGAAACGGAGCAGGGTGTACTGATCTCCGCCGCCATCCGCGACATTACCGAGCGCAAGCTGGCGCAGGAGGCGTTGGAGCAAAGCGAACGCCAACTTCGGAGCATTGTCGATGCCATCCCAGCCGAGATCTGGAGCGGCCCGGCCGACGGCTCCAATGATTTCGTCAACGCGCGCTGGCGCTCCGACATGGGTTTGAGCCCGCAGGAGCTGAAGGGTGATGGCTGGGAGAAAATGCTTCACCCGGATGATCGGCAGCGAATATTGCAAGCCTGGCACGAGGCGGTCGTCAACGGCACTCCCTACGAGCAGGAAACGCGTCATCGCGGGGCCGATGGGAAATATCGCTGGGTTTTGAACCGGGCGATTCCGCTGCGCGACGCCGACGGGCAAGTAGTCCGCTGGTACGGGGTCCAAACGAATATCGACGCCCTCAAGCGGGCCGAAGCCCTGGTCGTGCTGCAGAAGGAAACCCTGGAGGTGATTGCCCAGGGGAAGCCGTTGCAGGAGAGCCTGACGACCCTGATGCTTCTGTTGGAAGCGCAGTTCCCGGGTATGATCGGATCGGTACTGCTACTGGAAGAAGATGGCCGGCATGTGCGCCACGGAGCCGCGCCGAGCCTCCCCGAGGCTTACGTCAAGGCCGTGGATGGGCAGCCGATCGGGCCCAATGCGGGATCGTGCGGCACCGCCATGTACCGCAAGGAACAGGTGATCGTCTCCGACATCCAACAGGATCCGCTGTGGGCAGACTATCGCGACTTGGCCGCGGCGCACAGACTGGGGGCCTGCTGGTCGACGCCAATCCTGTCTCCCCATGGGAAGGTTCTGGGATCGTTCGCGATGTATTACCAGGATGTGCGGAGTCCCGGTGAAGAAGAACTGCGGGTCATCAAAGTGGCGACGCACTTGGCCGGCATTGCAATCGAACGCAAGCAGGCTGAGGCGGCCCTGCAGTTAAGCGAAGAGCGATTTCGGGTGGCCCTCAAGGGATCGCCCACTGCGGTGTTCAGTCAGGATAGCGATCTTCGCTACACATGGATGTACAACTTTCATTCCCTGGCGCCGAATGAAGTGCTGGGCAAGACAGATGAGGAAATCATCGGGGCGGAGGGTGCACGTCGTTTAAGAGAACTGAAGTTGCGGGTTTTACGCACGGGAGTAGGCGTGAGAGAAGAAGTTGTGATCCCGTACAAAGGAACAAACTTCGCCTACGACATCGCCCTCGAGCCGCTGTTCGATTCGGAAAAGAAAATCGTTGGAATTACGGGCGCTGCCATGGACATTGCCCGCCTGCGAGAACTCGCCGACGGCCTCCGCCATGACAAGGACCGGCTGGAGCGGGAAAAGTCCTATCTCGAGAACGAGATTCAGACGGAGCTGGGCTTTGAGGAGATCATCGGGCAGAGCACTTCGTTGCGCGAAGTGTTAAAGAAAGCGCGGGTGGTCGCGCCGACGGATTCGACCGTGCTGCTCTTGGGCGCGACCGGGACCGGAAAAGAGCTGGTAGCGCGAGCCATTCACGCACTGAGTCCCCGCCGCGAGAAAAACTTTATCAAGCTGAATTGTGCCGCCGTGCCTTCGGGTTTGTTGGAAAGCGAACTGTTTGGTCACGAGAGAGGAGCATTTACCAGCGCCGTCTCGCAGAAGGTTGGCCGTTTGGAATTGGCCGATGGGGGAACCTTGTTTCTCGATGAGGTCGGCGAACTGCCGCTGGAGCTCCAGCCGAAGTTGCTGCGGGTGCTGCAGGATCGCGAGTTTGAGCGCTTGGGAGGAGTTCGCACACTGCGCGTGGACGTGCGAATTATTGCAGCCACCAACCGCGACCTGCAGAAGGATGTCGCGGAAAAGGAATTCCGTGAAGACCTGTTCTACCGGCTGAATGTGTTTCCCATCGAGTTGCCCGCGCTACGTGAACGCAGGTCCGACATTCCGCTCCTGGTGAGACATTTTGTTCAAAAATATGCCGCCCGCATGGGCCGGCACATCGAAATCATCCCAAGCGACAGCATGCAGGTTCTGCAAAACTGGAACTGGCCGGGCAATGTGCGCGAGCTGGAAAATATGATTGAGCGCATGGTGATTCTGAGCAAAGGAACCGTATTAGCCGCTCCTCCTGCCGAATTGAGGATACCGGAGGAGATCGCCGAAGACAGCTTGACAGAGATGGAACGCGAGCACATTATTCGCGTTCTGCGGGAGACCAATGGGGTGCTCTCGGGCGCGGACGGGGCAGCGAGCCGGCTGGGGATGAAGCGCACCACGCTGCAGTCAATGCTGAAGCGCCTTGGCATTGAGCCCCAGGATTTTCGTCGGGGAACGGGAACCTTCGGACGCGAGTAACCGCCCAGGATCACATGCCATTTGTGAATTACCTGGGCAGATCGGCGGCCAGGCCGGCGATGGCACAGGCATGTGTGATTTTTGCGTTTGGTGCATGCCAGCAGCGGCGGAGTACAATCGCAACCAGACCTTTCTCGGGGGACGAAATGGATAGTTGGAAGAAAGCGGCGGTCGTGGCCTCAATCGGGGCGGCAACGATTCTATTCATGAAAAAAAGATATCCCGCCGGCGTGCTGGCTACGGGCGTGGGATTAGCCGTGCTGGCCTCGGAATATCCCGACAAGTTCGAAAAGGTGCGGACGGCGCTGCCGGACTATTTCGAGCGCGGCATGCGGGTTATGGAGATGGCCGGACGCGCCGGGCGGCGGATCACCGCGGCGGCAGGGCAGAGTGCGGCCGAGGCGTGGCAAGAGATCGGAGACAAGATCGGGGGTTAGATCGGTTTCAGTTGGGCCTCACTCGATGCCGAGTTGCCTTCTGGCGTCAGGGCTGAGGCGCTCCGGGGTCCAGGGCGGCGTCCAAACCACATTGACTGCGGCGTTGCGAATGCCGGGCAGTTGCTCGAGCCGTGATTTTACCTGCGCGCTGATGTTCACATGCTCGGGGCAGCCCTGCGCACTGAGGGTCATGTCGACGCTCACATCCTGCTTGCTGTCTTCCGCGTCCGTGAAGTTCACCTTGTAGATCAGGCCAAGGTCGACGATGTTCACCGGGATTTCCGGGTCGTAGCAACTCTTCAGCGCGCTCAGGACCTCTTCCTCGGTGACCGGCATTTCAATTCCCCCACCTTCAGTGTACAACGGGTTCACGGACCGGTGGATAACGACGATTCCACCGTGGTCTTCTGGTACAGTCATCCGTGATGAGTCCAGAGGCGAAGCAAAGGATCCAGCTTGCGCTGGTCGTGGCCATGGTGGTGGCGGCAGCGCGCACGGGGTACATACTGTATCAGCGACATGAGGATGCCGTCGCGGCGCGGGAGCAGAAGCAGGCGCGAGACGTTGGATACTCCAATCCGGATTATTACGTTACTCCGAAGAAGCTCTATCCCTACGATTTGAAAACGGCGAAACAGTTGACGCAGCAGCCAGTGTGGGTAAAGGAGGGATACCGTTACACGTACTACGGCTACGACGCGGCGCGCAAACACGTGGATTTTGACCACGAAGCGGGCCTGCTGCTGCCGATCGAAAAACTTGCTATCAAAGACGTGGTGATGGCCAAACCCTCTGGAGCCGGACAGCGGCTGCAGATGATGGCCGTCTTTGAGAAAAATGGGAAGAGTTGCGCCGTGCCCATCGGGTTTGAGGCTGAAGGCGAGTACAAGATTTATTCGGACGAGATGTTTTTTGTCGAAGATCCGCACGACTTGTACAAGCACTGGCCGCCGGATGTGTGGGATGCGGTCGCCCGGCACGAGGTCAAGTCAGGAATGAACGAACTGCAGGCGGACTTTGCCGTGGGCATGGGCGTGCCCGATGCGGGCGATACTCCCTACCAGAAAACGGTGCGTTATCCGAACGGTGGCAAGCCGCTCGTGGTTGTGTATCACGAGGGGAAGGCGGCAGAAATACGGCTCAAGGACGGATCGCCGGGATCGTAAGCTGTGGGTTGAACCCTTCTGAAGTTCCAATCTCTGAAACATGAATCGGCAGACGCGCTGGCGGCCGGGAAACGATGGTCCGCACGAATTGATCGTTATGGCACCACCAGCCGTGGAAGGCTGGGCCGCTTTCGTGACGAACCTGCAGTGGATGCCAGATGCCGGCGAGCGTGAGCGGCGGCGCCGGGAATGAACTTCCGGAGCACTTCTTACTTTGCTGCTGGAATGCGGAACCGAGGCTGACCTCGACGCTCCTAGTATCCAGCCGCAGTCCTTCTCGCAGAGCCTTCAATGCGCTCTCTTTTGCACTCCACAGCACAGTGACGAGCAGGGGCCGCTTTTCGGCAGGAGTTTGCTGAGTCAGCGCCTGCTCGCTTGCGGTGAAGTAATCGCCGATAAAAGCGTCGCTGCGCAGTTCGACGGCCTCCACGTCACAGCCAAGACTGGTGTCAGACGCCGTCGCCCTGCCCGATGCCAGGGCACAGATGGCAACACCGGCGCTGTGGCTGAGCGAAACTACAATCGGTGCGGGTCGACCTGACAAAAGGAGTTCTGGAGATCCCGAGGACGCGGCGCGAATCTCGATGGCCGCTAGGGTGTGGGAATCAGAGGTCAAGTTCAGGCAGGCAGCGATCGCCCGTTTTGCGGTCCAGCGTCCCAGACGCCAATCGGCGCGGCGTTTGGCGAAACGCAAGCGGCCGAGGCAAGCCACTTCGTACGCGCTGAGCCAATCATTTCCGGCCGGGACATCAACTTCTGTCTGCTCCAGCCAGCAGACGTTCTGCAGCAATTCGCATGGGGCGAGTGCTTCTGGAAAAGCTGGGATGCTGCTCATAAGTTCTTCCGCCGCCGCTATGCCGCTTCCACGACCTCGGCTGTTTCCTTCCGGCTTCCATTCTCCTCTGCCCTCATGCCGCGTTCTACGGCGTCGATAAGGTAGGGACGGAGCTTTCCGGGCGAAATAATGCAATTCAGTGCGCCTACATCGAGTGCGCGATGCACACTGTGGACGCGATCAAACTCAGCAGCCATTTCGCCCAGCTTTTCGGAATGCACCGACTTGAACAGTTCGCTCCACTGCGCACGCAGCCGCGCCTTCTCGGCGCCCTCGGCCTGAAGCATCGCCTGGTTGACTGCCTGCAGGCGCTCGTCTTTGCGGGTGCGGGCTTCGACCTCACTGGCGAAAACGACGGCTGCGGCCGGCGCGCCGCCGATGACAGACGCGTATGTTCCTTCGAGCGCCGCGACTTCCAGTTGTTCGTTGAGCGTGCGGGAGAACACCACGTAAGCGCCTCCGTGATAGCGCGAGATTACGCAAAACACGATCGGACCCTTGAAGTTCACTACCGCTCGGCCAATCTCCGCGCCGTACTCCAGTTGCAGGCGGCGCATCGACTCCGGCGACCCATCAAAGCCGGAAAGATTGGCCAGGACCACCACCGGCCGGTTCCCGCTGGCGGCGTTGATGGCGCGGGCAACCTTCTTCGAAGACTGAGGGAACAGAGTTCCGGCGGACCACTGATCGGGGCCGTCGGCGGGAACAAAGCCCATGCGGGGCACAGACCGGGATTCGAAGCCGATGAGGCAGATGGGATAGCCGCCCAGGTGCGCGTCCCAAACCACGGCCGACTCAGCCGCACGCATGCCCGCCCAACGTTCCAGCGGCGGATGGTCCTGATCGACAGTTGCCATCATTACGCGGCGAATGTCGAAAGGCTTCTTGCGGCCAGGGTTGGTTTCATCCGACAGGATCTCACCGATGCTTGCGAAGCCCTCCTCGCCATTTTCATTATGCGGATAAGTCTGCACGTCCCGATCAACGGGATCCGATGTTTCGGCGCGCCGAGGGAATCGCTCGCCCGGCAGAATGTACGTGTGATCGTAGTGGCGGAAAAGAATATGGCAGGCCTCATTGATGTCATGAGCCCAATATTGCGCCTGTCCGTTAACCCCCATGATGCGATCGTATCCGCCAATGCCTTGATTGTCCTCGGCAGAAATGCCACCGGAATAGTCGAGCGCACGCTTGCCGGTCAGAACCATGGCGGCCTTGGGAGTCATGACCAGAATGCCGCGAGTGTGCATCAGCATCGTCGCCTCGGCATTCCAGTACGGCTGCGCGCCCACATTGATGCCGTTCACGAGGAGATTGACTTCGCCGCTGGCCTGGGTGAACTCAACCAGACGGCGCAGAACGCGCGCGATCCAATCCATGTTCTCGACGCCGCTCTGCATGGAGATTTTGGCGCCAGCGGAAATGGGGAACCATTCCAAGGGCACATTCTTGCGCTGGGCGAGGTCGAGTGCGGCGATGATGACGCGGCACTCCTTCTCGGCGAGAGCTCCCAGGTCTTTACTGGGATCGCCCAGGAGGAGAACACGCGTCATTCCCTCGGGGTACCGCGCCGTGAAGTTGCGGATCACTCCGGCAATAATATTGACCTTGTTTTCGCCATACGGACGAAGCACGGGTACGAGGCATTCGCCGGTTTCGTCAAGATCGTGCTCCACAAAGTCGCCAGGGGGAAATTCGGCGCGTGCGTCTTCGCGTGCCGGCGCGAGCATTTTGATGATCTCGTAGGGATAGACCATTCCGCGCTGGCGAACGCGAATGACTTTCTGATCGTATGCGCTGAGCGGCTTGAGCGGCAGCAGTTTGTCGGCGGGGCGGAAGGTGATGAGCAGGCCGCTGCCCACCGGGCTGGAGATGCGCACAACCAGGTCGCGCAATTCTCCGGTGGCGGGATTGGGAATGCGGGCGCGGACGACGACCTGTTCCAGGCCCAGACCTTCGGCGGCCGGGGCGAGGCGGCTCACTATGTCGTGCAACTCATTGGGCCGCAGCTGGAGCGGAGGCCAGACATAGAGAAAGACCCGGTTCCAGAACAGACGCTCCTGCGGACGGCGCCGCGACTGCCATAACCGGATAGCGGCCAGCGCTTCCATCAGCATGCGTTCAAGATGGGGCAACTGCACAATGCGCCCCGCGGCATCGCGCACTGGCGTGACGTCGCGCACTTCTGCCGCCGCAAAGAGCCGTTCATCTTTCGGGTTGTCGCGGGCGACGGCGTGGAGCAGATAGACGTCTTCGACTGAGGGCAGACGCTCGATCTGAAAATTGCTCAGCCGCCACAAATGCAGGCGCTTCCCCATCATGGGATGTACTCCGCGGTACAGCTTTTCCTCGCTGTATCCAGTCTCGCCGGGGCGATAGGTAAAGTGCTGCATGTCGCTCGTCCGCCGGCCCTGGTTTCGAGCGGCGACCGACGCGACGATGCGCCGGATACTCCGCGGAAACTGAACCTGGTTGAGCATGGTCTGCACTTCACTCTGCGTGGCGTCGGGCTCTGGAAGCTGGCCAGAATGGCAGAGGCTGAAGTCCATAACGATGTCGTGATCCAGAGAGATCTCGGCAACCGCCGGGAGCAGCGACTGAGCTGCAGCCGGGAGGTTGCAATATTCCGCGTGAGTCGCGAAGACGTGAATCCGCTTGCCTTCGTAATCGTATTCGGCCGAGACGTAACAAAGCTCCCCGGCGAGGGAACACTTGAGATTCTGCAGGTTGCGAATGCGGTAGTATCGCCGCGTGAGCACCTCAAGCATGGTGTGGCGCAGCACAGCGTCGGCATCCGGGAAACGCGAGGCGAATACCCCTGCCAGCAGTTGAGGGCACTCGATCAAGGCGTGGATTCTGGCACGCCGGTCGGCTGTGTCTGGATGCGCCGCAAGATTCGCCAAATGGTCTTCGGCTTCTTCGTAGACTCGATCGCGGGCTTGCTCAAACAGCGGCTGATCGAAATAACGATAGCGTACTTCCCGGGCCAGATCGCTGACCGAAGGATAGGGTTCGTGAGTAACGGAAACGATGCGATCGAGAAGTGCCCTGAAGTCTGCTTCAACCGGAGGGCTGGCGGCTTTCGCTTGCTGCAGACGCCGTTCCAGAATGTCGAGAATGGGCGCAGTTTGCTGGTCCATCCGCTGGTGTGATTTGCAGATCCAGAGCAGACTCTCTCGTAGGGCGGCGGAACCATCGAGAGTCCGCACACCGAAATGCGCCAGAACGCGCTGCAACGCTCCAACAAACGCGGCGGGTAGTCCCTCGCCTCCGCTCTCGACGGAGCGGAGAAAAGAAAACAAGCAGGACTCAGCGCTTGGTTCTTCCGCGCTGGCACGATGATTGACTTCCGGTTCCCGGTGGAACAGGGCGCAGATATCGACAAAAATACTGAGGATCTCGTTGCAGCTTTGAACTTCGCCGCCACTGACGGGGCACTCCCGGCTCCATGTGGCGAACTGGCGAGCGCACTGCGCCGGATCGAGATCAAAGCCCAGCAAGAGCTGGCGAAGGTCTCGGAGGACTTCCGTGCATTGCGATGAGGGCGCCGATAGCTTATCGTCCGTCGTTTGCCATGCCCCGAAGATGACGCGAGGCTGCGAAGCGGCAGCTTGTTCCGTCGTGGCAGCCTGAATTTGAAGCAGTGGAGCGCCGGTATCGACTTGCACGTTCGGCATGATCATCACCTGCCGGACTGTGCCAGGGAACGTGGCCATGATTTGGGTCTCCATCTTCATGGCTTCGAGCACCGCCAGCCGGTCTCCGACCGCGACTGTGTCGCCAGGCTTCACGGCAATCGAGACCACAACCGCCGGGGCCGGGGCATGAATGATCCCTCCGTCGTCGCGCTCCACGCGATGCGCAATTCCATTCACTTCAATCCTGGCGCTCAAACCCTGAACGACGGAGATGACATGAAAACGCTGACCGAAAACGGTCAGCCAACACTCAAACTCGCCGCTGCGCTCAATGCTGGCGTCGATCCGCTTTCCATCCACTTCAACGCGGTAACAGTGAGGGCCGAGCTGGAGGGTGTGCACGGAGTAAATGTGGCCACGATAGCGGAAGGATAAGTGGTGGCCGATCTCAGAGCGCACGTGCGGACGGCCTCGCGCCGCTGAGGCGTAGAACTGGGCCTGTTCCACCGCCAACTCGGCATCGTAAGCATCAATGGCGGCCTGGACCAGCGCGACGTCGCCGTACCTGCCGTTCCCGTGATTGCTGTCTGCCGCCATGCGATCAAGCCAGCCAATATCGACTTCTGCGCGCTGAACTTCGGCGCAGTCCAGCAGTTCAAGCAGGAATGCTTTGTTGCTGGTGCCGTCGTTGAGAACGATGACGCTTTCCTGAAGCGCGCGGCGAAGGCGGGAGAGTGCTTCGGCGCGGGTTTGCCCGTGGCCGATGATCTTGGCGATCATGGAGTCGAAGTCGGCGGGAACGCTGTCGCCCTCCGACACCCCGGTGTCGACGCGCACGCCCGGGCCTGTGACCATGCGGAACCGCTCCAGCCTTCCTGGAGCCGGTGCGAAGCCGTTGTCGGCGTCTTCCGCGTTCAGGCGTACCTCAATCGCATGACCGACTGTGCGGGGAGGCTCGCCTTCCAGGCGGCCGCCGCGCGCGACGTGAATCTGCAGCTTCACCAGATCAAGACCGGTGGTGCATTCCGTAACCGGATGCTCGACCTGCAGCCGTGTATTCACTTCCATAAACGCGAAGCGATGGTTCTGCGGCTCGTACAGAAACTCAACCGTCCCCGCATTGGTGTAACTAACAGCCGTGCAGAGGCGAACCCCGGCCTGCCGAACCAGTGCATCCTCTTCCGCAGAAATGCCCGGGGATGGGGCTTCCTCCACGACCTTCTGCTGACGACGCTGGATCGTGCAGTCGCGCACGCCTGCTGCCCAGGTCGTGCCGTAGTGATCGGCGATGATCTGCACCTCGACGTGGCGCGCTCCTTGGACCATTTGCTCAAGGAAAACTGTGGGGTCACCAAAAGCCTTGAACGCCTCGGAACGGGCGCTCTCGAAGGCGTGCGGCAGGTGGTCGGCGGAGAGCACGCGCCGGATCCCACGGCCACCGCCGCCCGCAGCAGCCTTGATCAGGAGCGGGAAGCCGAGGCGCTCCGCGTGAAACAAAGCGGCGGCCACCGTTTCGACCGGGCCGCCGCTCCACGGGGCGACTGGAATCTCGAGTTGCTCGGAGAGACGTTTGGCAGCGATCTTGTCGCCCAACTGTCGCATGACCTCACCGCTCGGTCCGATGAACACGATGCCCATGTCGCCGCAGAGATCGGCGAAGGCGGCATGCTCGGCCACAAATCCCCATCCCACCCAGGCCGCGTCGGCCCGGGAAGAGGCAAGGGCCTGCTCAAGCCGGGCGTAGTCGAGGTAGCTGCTCTTGG
Organism: uncultured Acidobacteriaceae bacterium; assembly: GCA_964407245.1. Classification (GTDB taxonomy): domain Bacteria; phylum Acidobacteriota; class Terriglobia; order Terriglobales; family Acidobacteriaceae; genus Sulfotelmatobacter. Next base: position 2,786 of record CAYOUY010000114.1, on the reverse strand, counting down.
GGCGATGAGTCTGGGGGTCGTTGAACAGGGCCGCGCCGAGCGAGATGGCTTCATCGGCCTCGCGCACGAACATGGCATGGCGATCGGGCTCGGTGAAAAACGCGATCGTGCGCAGCGGAATGCCGCTCTCCTGGCTAAGTTCGCGGGCGGCGTGGATGAAGCGCATGGCGGCTTCGCCGCGGTTGATGATCGCGATGCGTTGAAATGCGAGTTCCATAAGCGCTCCGACCAGACGACGTGGGCTTGCAGGATTGCGCTTTCAAGCCGCTAATGCTTCACGCTACCAATGCGGTCTGCTCGGACATCACGGCGTGGAGGGGCTCGAGGCGCGCAGCCTCGATGCTCTGGGGCAGTGCCACCGTCTTATATCCGCTGAGACGCAGGTAGCAGTTTCCTTTCTGGTCGAGAACCTCGGCCGCAAAAGAGCTTTGCTCTTCATTGGGAGTGACCACGGCATACAAACGGCTTTCCGCCAAACCTGGCGAGCGGAACAGCGAGACCCGATCTACGTGCTGTGGCAGGCCCATGCGCGACTGCAGTCCCATTTCCCAGATGCCGGCAGTCTGGAAACAAAGCTCGATCAAACGAGGAGCCATTACCGCGGGCACCTCCGCGGGATGGTGATTTGGCGGCAGGTCTTTCGCCAGCAAGCCGACGACTTGAGTTCCATTGCGCCACGCTTTCTCCACCACCTGGTACGCGGGACCGTGGAAGTAGAGCTGGTAGATGTCAGCGGCTTCGACGGCGTTGCCCCGCGGTTCTACAAAGGCCTTGCTTGTGGGAGCCTGCGCAGGCTGTTTCGCCAGTCGCACTCGCGCGGTGAAGTGGATGGTGAGCTGAGGCTCAGTCTGCGTGGGCAGCGCACGTTGACCGATCAAGCGACAATCGGCGACCAGCGACTCTGCTTGCGGATGAATCTTGACTTCGACGCGCACAGCGCGCGCCTCGCCGCGATAAAACTTGAAAGGAGCGAGGAAATTGACGTCTTCAATCGCTTCGACGTGCCAGCCGGGAAGAAACTTCAGCGCGGTTTCAGCGAACGCTTCGATTCCCATTACGCCCGGCAGCACAGGAGTACCGTCAATCTGATGATCGTGCAGGAACGGCTGAGCGGGAGGGCTCAGAGTGGTTTCGATGGCATAACCGTCGAACAGGCTGATGGCCGCAACTTTGTCGGCAATCGGCCCGATCGGCGGTGTTGGCTCGCGGTCGGCTTTAGATGGGGAAGTCTCAAGTCCGCCGGTCGCATCCCATTCGTTAAGTAGCACACCGAGCCGGCGGCCAATCACCATCTCACCGCGCGTGCCCCCGGCAGTGAGTTCGCGGCGTATGAGCGGAATGCCGGCTTCGGGCTGAAGCATGTCAATGCCGGCGAGTTCCATGATTTTTGGAATCGAACCGCGCGTGGCCATCCCGATGCCGCCCCATGCCGTCCAATCGATCACTATGCCGCGCGTCGCAGGCCGGCTGGTGCGGAAGTTCGACGTGATTTTGCAGAGCAGGTCATTGGCGGACGAATAATCGGTCTGCCCGACATTACCGAAGCGTCCGGCGATCGAACTGAAAGCTATAGTCGCGCCAAGCGGCATGTCGCCGATGGCGTGCAGCAGATTGAAGAAACCGTCGCTCTTGACGTCGAACACGAGATCGAATTCGTGCGCGTCTTTGTCGGGTAAGGAGTGACTGCGATCGAGCCCGGCGGCGTGCAGCAGCACGTCGATGCGGCCGCTGCGCTCGCGCACTTGCGCGATGACTTTGCCAACGGCGTCAGCATCGGTGAGGTTGACGCTGAAATAATGAGCCGTCCCTCCGGCCGCACGGACGGCTTCAACGGCGGAGTGCGCTGCCTGTGCCCGCTCCAGGCTGGCGAGTTCTCGTTCCACCAGAGCCGGAGTCGCGCGTTCTCCGCGGGCCTGAATGCGCCCGAAGAGATCGCGCTTCAGGTTCTCTTTGTCTGCGACGAAGCGCTTCAGATCCGGGTTGGCGGGATTGGGCTCGGGCACCAGGTCGAGCAGGTAGAACGTGCCGCCGGACGCCGCGGCCAGATCTGCGGTGATGGCCGAAGTGATGCTGCCGGCCGCGCCTGTCACTACGAAAACGCTGTTCTTATCGAGCATCATGCCCGGCTGGCCGTCGGCCGCAGGTTGCTCCTTGAGGCCGATCGTCCAGCGCTGCTCGCCCGTGTATCCAATTTCCACGACTCCCGGGTCACGCAGAGTCTCTGCAATGAGCCGGTCTGCGATCGCAGCCGGGCCGCAGCCTGTCTCGAAATCGACTGCCTTGACCGCGCAATCGGGCCGCTCGCGTTTGAATGCCTTCGCAAAGCCGGTGACAGCGCCGCCGAGCGGGGCTGAGGCTCCCGCTTCGTCGTAGCCGTGATGCCCGCCCAGGCGTGTGGCTGTCACCAGGAATGCGCCGGCACGGCCGAGTTGTTCATAGAGTGTGCACGCGGTCGTGTGGAGTGACTTCACGCGAATGCGCACGGCTTCGTGCCAGGCGGCAAGATCGAAATTGCGGATGTCTCCTTCGTTGTCGAGAGCGGAGAGCCAGTAAACGCCTTGAATCGTCCCGGCGGCGATCCAGTTCTCCAGCAGACTGGTCAGAGTGTCAGCATCGGGCGCGCCATCAATTTGCAGTACTTCCACTCCGTTGGCTTTCAGACCCTCGATCAGAGCGGCGGCGGCGCCATTTTTATCGGGCATGATCACGACGCGGCTGCCGCTGACCAGTTTTACTCCGGTCCCTTTGCAAACGCTGAGTGGCGGACGCAAAGTCGGCACCGGCAC
>CAYOUY010000113.1:0-4196 GCA_964407245.1 uncultured Acidobacteriaceae bacterium | reverse complement strand
CGGTCGAAGAGATTGTCGGCTTCGCCGAAGCGATCCGCACGGCCGCGGCACCGTTGCCGATCGGCCAGACTCGCGCCGGCGAAAACTCGGAGGCGCTGGCCGTCAGCGGCACCGGACGCGACGCGCTGTTTCCGGAAGATGCGTTGGTGGACACCAGCGGCACCGGTGGTGACGCCAGCGGGACGTTCAACATCTCCACCGCGACCGCGCTGGTGACCGCGGGAGCGGGTGTCCGCGTGGCCAAGCACGGCAACCGCAGCATCAGCTCGAAATGCGGATCGGCAGATGTAGTGGAAGCGCTCGGCGTTAACATCCAACTCTCGCCGGAGCGTGCCGCGCAATGCCTGCGCGAAGTGGGCATCTGCTTTCTGTACGCGCCGAATCTGCATCCCGCGATGAAGCAGGTGCAGGGCGTGCGCCGCGAACTGCGCATGCGAACCATGTTCAACCTGCTCGGCCCGCTAACGAATCCCGCGCACGCGTCCGGGCAAGTGGTCGGCGTGTATTCGCTGGAACTGGTGGAGAAGCTAGCTGAGGCCCTGAGCATGCTCGGGCTGCGGCGGGCGCTGGTGGTGCACGGGCTCGACGGGCTGGACGAGATCACGATTACGGGCGTTACTCGCATTGCCGAAGCGCGCGAGGGTTCAGTGCGCTCGTACGAAGTCGAGCCGGAAGAATTCGGCATGACGCGCGGCACATTGCAAGACATCGCCGGCGGCGACGCGCCCGAGAATGCGGCGATCATTCGCGCAATCTTGCGTGGGGAGAAGTCGCCGCGGCGTGACGTCGTGTTGTTGAACTCTGCTGCTGCGCTCGTCGCGGCGGGCAAGGCGGAGCACATCGGCGAGGCAGTCCCGCTTGCAGCGAAATCGATTGACTCGGGCGCGGCGGCCGAGAAGCTGAACGCGCTGGTCGAGTTCGCCAAGCTAGGCTAGGTTGACTTTCTGCAGATACTGCGCGACCTGCACATTCCAACCCAGATCTTTCTGCATCAAGTCGCGCAGTTGGCTCGAAGCGTCGGGCTCGCCGTGAACCAGGTACGTCGTTGAGGGCCGGCTGCGGAACGTGTGCAACCACTCGAGCAGCTCGGGCGGATCGGCGTGATCGCTGAACTGCTCGAGCGCCGCGACCTGGGCGCGGATGGGAACATAATCGCCGTAGATTTTCACTTCGTCGGCCTTGCTCTTGATGGTGAACCCGCGCGTGCCCGGCGCCTGAAATCCGATGAAGAGAACCAGGTTTCTGGGGTCCGGCAACCGCTGCGCCAGATGGTGCAGGATGCGCCCGCCGGTAACCATGCCGCTCGAAGAAAGAATGATGGCGGGCATGGTCGCCGCGTTGATCTTCTTCGACTCTTCAGGAGTCGACGCGAACGTGAAGCCCGGCCACTGGAGGGGCGAGCCATATTTGCGGATCATGTCGCGAGTCTCGTCGCTGTATTCTTCGTCGTGCTTCAGGAAGATCTCGACCGCTTTGATGGCCATGGGGCTATCGCAAAAGACCGGCATTCGCGGAATCTGGCCCGATTCGATCAGGTGTTTGAGGATGAAAACGAATTTCTGCGTTCGTTCGATCGCAAACGCCGGCACGACGACGCTGCCGCCCCGTGCTGCCGTGGCTGAGATTAATTGCGCCAGCTCCGGAAGCGGGTCTTCTTTTGGGTGCTCGCGATTGCCGTACGTCGATTCCATCACCACCACGTCCGCGATTTCGCCCTCCTGGGGACCCGAATGCACAACTTTTCCCGGAGCAACGTTGTGATCGAGCACGCGGCCGATGTCGCCGGTGAAGAGTAATCGCCTCGTCTGACCGGATGTGCTCAGGGAAATCTCCGCCATACACGAGCCGAGAATGTGTGCGGCGCGAACGAAGCGAAATGAAATCTCAGGCGAAAGCCGGGTGTCCTGGCCGACGGACACCGGCTTGAAATACTGCAGCGAATTCTGCGCCTCGTCAAAGGTGTAAAGCGGAAGCGCCGGATCGTGCTTTGAAGTCTTCGTCTTGTTGTAGAAGTTAGCGTCTTCTTCCTGCAAATGGCCGGAGTCGGGAAGAATGATGCCGCACAGGTCGATCGTGGGCGGCGTGGCGTAAATCGCGCCACGGAAGCCTTCTTTCACCAGGCGAGGAATCCAACCGCAGTGGTCGAGATGGGCGTGGGTCAGGATGACGGCGTCGATCTCTTTGGCCGGAATCGGCGTGTCGCGCCAGTTGCGCTCGCGCCATTCCTTCGGGCCTTGAAACAGTCCGCAGTCAATCAGAACCTGAAATCCGCTCTTGCCTTGTGGATCTCCGGTGTTGATCAGATGTTTCGAGCCCGTGACGGTGCCCGCGGCGCCGAGAAATTGAATGTAGGCCAAGCGTTTCCTCCAGATCAAAGAAACGAACTTACCACAGAGGCAATCATTCGCTCGATACCTTGAAAGTGTTGTTGGTCATATCGCTCTCCGGCACGCTGCCGTCGTTGACGATGGCTTCCGTGGGCGGCGCAGGGGCCTCGATGCGAATCGTGGCCTTGCTCTTCGCGTGGACTTCGAGGCGCCGGACCGCATCGGCACCGGCCGACTTGACGATGACCGGAACCTCTGCGCCCGCACCACCGAGATTCTCGATCGTGACGGCGACCATGTATGTTCCCGTCAGCGTCTGGCGTGAAGACACCGACTCGACTTTGAAATCTGGAAGACCGCGATCGCGATAGACCCAATCGTCGAAAAACCATTCCAGATCGCGTTTGGTCTGCGCGGAAATCATGCGCTGCATGTAGGACGGCTCTTTGTCGTCCTCGGGACGGTATGCGGCGATTGCCTTCTTGAGGGCTTCGTCGCCGATCATGTCGCGCAGCATCCACCAGACCGACATCGCTTTGCTGCGGTAGAGTTCCTCACTGGTCGTACTCACAAGAGAGCGGTTTGCTTCGTCTTCCGATCGCGGCAAGCCGCTCGGTTTCTCGGCTTCGAAAAACGCCGAGCGATGCAATCCCATGTAATCGAGGGCCGCCTGGCGGTTTTTCTCGTGCTCGAGATAGAGAGCCTGCGCGAAGTGGGCGAGGCCTTCGTTGATCCACGGGCGCGGCGACCGGAAAGCCGCATGCGTAAGTTGATGCGCCGCAGCGAGGCCAGTTAGCTTTGAATCGGTGCTGGCGAGGGGGGTGAGCAACACCGCGCCGCTTTCGAATGGCGCGGCGCCGGCGTCGGGCAGGTCGGCGGTCTTCGCCTCAGCGGAGAGCTTTCCAAACCAGTCAGTGATCAAGGGAGCAACTTTGTCAGCCTCATCGGCATAGGCCGCAGCGAACGTGTCGTTCCCGCGCAAGTAGTGCACCTCAATTGCCCGCCTCTCAAGGACCTGATAGTTGGCGATTAGAAGGCTCGGAGGATCGAACCGCGAAATCGCATCCAGACATTCGGCAACTCCTCGCTGAACCATCCCTTCCCATTCGTACGATGCGGAACATTTCTGTCCGGTAAACAGAACTTCTGGCGGTCCGCTGCTGGCGGTCTTTGTAATTGCGACCTGTAAATGCATCTTTGATCGTGCTTCCCTGGCTTTCCATCGTCCCAGGACCTCAAACAGGCTGTTACTTTCGGACAGGTTCGCCACTCCGGTTGCGATCGGATACCAAGCAACGTAACCCGCGCCGCGCAGTCCTGTGAAATTCGTGCTGATCTGGTCCCAGTCCGAGCTGAGTGCGGCCGCGACCGGCGTGCCGATGCGCGTCAATCGTGTCGCATCGAGCACGATGACACCTTCGTAGGCAATCTCCAGTTCGATCGCCCCACGCGGCGCGACCGGCTGCGGTAGGGTTACGATCGCTTCCGAAAGCGCTCCCGTGTGGTCGATGTCGGAAGCGTAGGGCTGCGTTACAATCTGCAGTGGCTTGTCGCCTGCGTTGATCGCCCGCCATTCGAGCGACGACGAGATTTGCAGAACGGCAATTTTCTGCGGAGTCGGCGAGTCATTGCGCACCATGATCTTGCCGCGGACGCCGAGCCGGTGCTGATCTGGCTCGATCTGCAAGTTCAGGTCGTAATTGGTGATGGAGAACGCCTCGCGGTCGAGAGCTGAGGCCTGCGCAACAGAACCACAGAGGGCACAGAGGACAAACAAGAAAGCCAGGCTCCTGCAACAGAAAGTGAACGTGCAGAACTTCATTTCTTGTTGGATGCGGCCTCGCCCGCGCGCCGCTGCCGCACGATCTC
>CAYOUY010000112.1:0-7812 GCA_964407245.1 uncultured Acidobacteriaceae bacterium | reverse complement strand
AGGAGATCCGCGAGCGCGGGCCGATTCCCTTCTCGCGCTACATGGAATTGTGCCTGTACGATCCCGACCTCGGGTACTACCCGCGCAATGCCGATCAATTTGGCAAGGCTGGCGACTTCTATACGTCGAGCGACGTGCATGCGGTTTTTGGACGCTTGATGGCACGTCAGTTCGACGAAATGTGGCGCGTGTTGGGCTCTCCGGAAAGCATCACGGTGAAGGAAATGGGGCCGGGTCGAGGCCTGTTCGCGCAGGATGTGCTGGATTGGTCGGAAAAGAAGTTCCCGGATTTCTTTCGTGCCCTGCGCTACCTCTTGGTCGAGGACTCGGCCGCGTTGCGGCAGCGAGTTGAAGCTACGCTGAAGCGTCATTTCGATTCAGGAGAGGCAACGTTCGAGCGAGAACTTTTGCAGTCATCTTCAACCGGGAAGGGCACGACTTCAGTCGTGCCGCAAAACGGTGCTCAGCAAACGGCTTTAGCCGCTGGGGTTCCGGTTCTCCTTTTCGCCAACGAATTCTTTGATGCCCTGCCGGTCCAAATTGTTGGCTCGCTGGGTTCACTTCGCGTGGACGCTCGCGACGGGCGGTTCGTGGAAAGCTGGGCTCCGACGTCGGCCGAAGAACTCGAATTCCTCGATCGTTATTCGATTCATCCCGAAGCCGGGGAGCGGGTCGAAGTTCCGCTGGTTGCTCAACAGCACGCGGAATACGCCGTGCGAAGCATCGACCGAGGCCTTTTCATCGCGATCGATTACGGCTACACGCGGGAGGAGCAGCTTGCCGGAAGGCATCGTGGAACGCTGAAGGCGATCCGACAGCATTCGGTGAGCGGCAATCCGTATGAAGCACCGGGCGAGCAGGACATCACCGCCGACGTGAACTTCACGGGGCTTGCGGCAGCACTAGAACGACGTGGCTGGCGCGCGCAAAAACTCGTCACGCAATCGCAGTTTCTGATGGGAATTGGCGAAGCCAATCAGTTCGCCGATGCATTCGAGGATTGCCGCTTGCCGCAGGAGCGCGCGAAGGTCGCGCTGCAGCTCAAGCATCTGGTCACGCCCGCAGGGATGGGCGAGAGCTTTCACGTGCTGGTGGCGAGTAAAGGTATCGATCTGGAAAAGGTCTCAGCGCTGTCTGGATTGAATTTTGGGCACCACGCTACCTAAACCAGATCAGTTACTCTTGCCGGCTTCTCCGCCGAGGGTTCCGGGTACTCGAACACCCCGCGCCCGGACTTCCGGCCCAGCCTTCCCGCTTTCACATACTGCACCAGCAACGGTGCGGGACGATATTTTTCTCCCAGCGATTTGTGCAGATATTCAAGAATGCTGAGCCGCGTGTCGAGACCGACCAGGTCGACCAGTTCGAACGGGCCCATGGGGTGATTCAATCCCAGCTTGAGAGCCTTGTCGATGTCAGCCGCCGAGGCAATTCCCTCCTGCAGCATGTAGAAGGCTTCGTTGCCGATCATGGCGTTGATGCGGCTGGTGATGAAGCCGGGCGACTCCTTGATCACAACCACTTCCTTGCCCATGCGCTTCCCGACTTCGACGGCGGTGGCGAGCGTGTCGTCGTCGGTCTCGAGCGCGCGCACAATTTCAAGCAGCTTCATTTTGTGCACGGGATTGAAAAAGTGCATCCCCACGCACTTCTTCGCGCGATACGTCACGCTGGCGATTTCGGTAACGCTGAGCGAGGAGGTGTTCGAAGCGAGAATCGTCGTCGGACGGCAAATCTTGTCGAGCAAAGTAAAGATTTCGATCTTCGACTCCATCTCCTCGGGGACGGCTTCGATCACGAGATCGGCTTCGCGGGCGGCGTCCCCGACCGAACCGGCGAACTCGATGCGGCGAAACGCGGAGTCGGCCTCCGGTGCACTGACCTTGCCGAGTTCGACAGCCTTGTCAAGATTGGCGCGAATTTCGCTCTCCGCTTTGCGCAGAGCCGCCGGCAGCAAGTCTTCAAGGATCGTGCGGTAGCCGGCCAAGGCCGCGGCGTGGGCGATGCCCCGGCCCATGATGCCGGCGCCGATGACCGCAATCGTGTTGACCGACGGCACTATTGCCCCGCCTTTTCGAGATCGGTGAGAGCGGCAGTAATAGAGTTTTGTGCCGCGCGTAAATAATCGGCCAGGCGTTGCCGCTCTTCGGACGTCATGCTGGGGATGGCAACACAGATCCGGCGCAAAGTGGCGTTCATGTCGTCCACATAATTCATCGCGCGGATTAATTCACCGGTCGCTACCATGAGTGCTCCTGTCTTCGACTGAGATGTGAGTGCTGGATCTTGGCATCGGCCTTCACGTGTCGTCAGGGGCCGAGCCGAACTTTCTATTTTGGACGTGCGCGGAGATTTAGTAAAGGCAGCCGCCCGCCTGTCACGATCGATTCATCTGCGAAGCATATAATCGCCATCAATTCTTTTTGTGGGGCGATGGAAAGCGCGGCGAATCCAATCACCATGGCAGACAAACCTTTGCGACGATATCTTTTTGCGAGCGACTTCGACAGGACTCTGACGTTTAACGATACGGGATACGTACTTTCGGAGTTGGTCGGCATTCCGATCGATGAGTTTGAGCGCAAGGCCAAGGGCATGGCCAAAATCAACCTCGTGCAGCAGGGCGCGGAGCTGGCCTATCTGCTTCTGCACGATCCCGAGTTCAGAAGCAAAGTGCGCAAGGAACACCTGCGCGAGGTGGGCAAGCAGATCCGACTGAAGGGAGAGATCAAGCTCCTTTACCAGATTCTCAAGAACGGGATCGATGGTTTCGAGTTCGATTTTTACGTGCTGTCGGCCGCGCCAGTGGAGGTGATTCAATCTGCACTGGAAGATATCGTTCCACCGGAACACATTTTCGGCACGGAGTTTCGCTACCAGCCATCGGGCGAGATTGACACCATCGTACGAGCCACGGCCGGTTACGGCAAGGTTGCCGTGCTGGATCAACTCCTTCAGCAGCACGTCGCCGGCCCCGATCACGTGATTTACACGGGCGACGGCAGTTCGGACATCCACGTGATGCTGCACATCAACGCGCGGGACGGGTTGACGATTGCAGTTTCCGAATCGCCGAACGTGTCGCAGATCGCCAAACGCACGGTGCTCAGCGCGAGCGCACTGGCCGTGCTCGCGCCGATTCTTGAAGAAGTCGCGGGATGGGAGCGCTATCGGATTCGAGGCTTTTTTGAGGCCAACGGCATGCTGATTCAGGAGTGGGAGCGCGTGCGCACGGACTGGCTGACGGTGCGTCCCGCCGGTCCGGAAGCGGGGGCGAAAGGAGCGGCATAACGGCCTTATGCTGCGCGATAAGAGCCTGATCCCGCTTTCGCACCAGCACCAGCATGCCTTGGCGCTGTGCGTGCGGATTGAGCGTGCAGCCCCGATTCCGGAGAATAACCTCAGTGCATGGCAATCAGAAATTGCCCAAATCTTCCAGGCTGAGATTGCGATTCATTTTGACGCAGAAGAGAAGCTGATCTTTCCTTCCGCGCGCAGATTTGAAACCCTCGCTTCTCTGGTGGAAGAGTTACTTGACGATCACGCGAGTCTGCGGGAGAGCTTCAATCGGGCGGAAAAGGGAAACATGAATGCAGCTGAGTTGACTGAGTTCGTAAAAAAACTCTCAGCACACATCCGCAAAGAGGAACGCCAACTCTTCGAACGTATGCAGGAATTGATGAGCTCCGAGCAACTAGCCAGTCTGGGCGCGCAAGTTGAAGCAGCGCTCAAAAACGCAACGCGAGCTTGTGTGCTGCCGAATGAGGCGACCAGATTGCGAGCGGCGAAATAGTTTCGTCGCGACCATCCGGAGTTATCGAACAGCCCCACCCGCGTGCAGCTGGCGGAAGCGCGTTGCCGCCTCGCGTCCCATGTAGCGGTCGAGCACCTGCTGATCGGTTTGCCGCAGATCGACCACGACCAGGCCGTCGAGCGTGTTCGAGAAGCTCCGGTCCACGCTGAATCCCAGGAATTTTCCGCCGACCTTGGCATACTGCCGCAACAGGATGGGCAGACCCTTGCCGTCGGCTTCAATGTCGGTGATCGGCTGCGAAAGCTCGTCCAGATCGCGCAGGGCGCGGCTCATGCCGCGGCAGTCCCAGCGGCGCAATATCGCTGGGCCGACGCGAAACGGATGCAGCGGCTCGACCAATCCCGACAGCTCGTCCTTTTGCATGCGCGCCTCGAAGAAGCGATAAATCATTTCGCGCGAGGCTTTGTTGTAGTCGTTGCTGACGCTGACCGCGCCGAACAGGACCGGAATCTCAGGCCGCATCGCAACCAGGCCGGCGATGCCTCTCCACAACAAAAGCAGCGGCGCATATTGCCGCTGATATTCCGGGCGCACGAAGGAACGCCCGAGCTCGAACGCGGGGCCGAGCTTTTGGAAGATTCTTTCGTCGTAGCGAAAGATGGTGCTGGTGTAGAGTCCGGCGACGCCGTGCTGCGCCAGAATTTCTGCGCTGCTGCCGGCGCGATAAGCGCCAACCAACTCACGCTTTGTACTGTTCCAGAGCAGCAGGTGCCAGTAGTAATCGTCGAAGCGGTCCAGATCGAGGCTCTTGTTGGTTCCTTCGCCGACCTGGCGGAAGGTGACCTCGCGCAGGCGCCCGAGTTCGTGCAGCATGTGCGGCATCTCGCGGGCAGTGCCAAGATAGACGGCGAGATCGCCGTTTTGAGCCAGGCAGCGATCAGGAGTAAGTTGCTCGATCTCGTGCTGCAAGATCGCCGGATTCACGGCAACGGCCAGCGGTTCCTGCATTTTGACCGCAATCTTTGAGCGTAACGCCGCGGGCCAGGATGGCTCCGCCTTCCGCCGCCGCGCGAGCAAATACGTGCGCCAGCGCAAATACTCTGTCGCTTCGTGATCGCCACCGACGGCTGCCAGTGCCTCGCCCGAAATCTCGCTGCCCACGCGGACTTCGATCTTCTTTCCTTCCTGGCTCAGAAACTCCTGCAAGAGGAACCCCGTGCGTAGCTTGGGATGAATCACGCTCAGCAACTGGAATCCGACGCTGTTGTGGCCGCAGAAATAGACCGGCAGCGCAGAGGCTCCGCTTCTGCGAATCAGGCGCACGGCAGTGTCGTTCCACTCGGGGTCGGCAATCTGTGCCGCAGGCATTTGCCAGTGCGAAACTTCGCTTGCCGGAAATATCGCGAGCATTCCCCCTTGCTGCAGCCAGGAAAGAGCCTGTCGCAGAGCACGCCGATTCGATTCCACAGAGCAATAGGTCTGGAACGGGTCGACAAAAATGCAGTGTTGCTGCAGTTCTGGCACGTCGGCCAGCAACCAGTTGGTAAGGACCTTCACGTCGGGCCGAACCCGCGTCAATAGAACAGTCAAAATCGCGCCATCGAGCATGCCGTAAGGGTGATTGGCGACAACAACCACCGGGCCTGACGCGGGGATGCGAACCTGATCCGCCGCATCCAGACGAAGGCTGACCCGCATTTCATCGAGCAGGGCTTGAAGCCGGAATCCGTCGGGCGATTGCCGCACACGCCGGTAGAGGTCCCGAACTTTGCCTACCGGAGCCAGCTTTGCCGCGAGACCTTTTCCCGCGAAACCCTCTGCCCCGAAATCAGGGAAGTCAGCGACTCGCGACAACACCTCGGGCGGCGGTTGATCGTCGTGGAGCTGAGTTGATGGCATGCTACAAAATTATTTCGCTCACTTTGCAGCAGAATGAAGGTCACGTTAAAAACTGATGAAATGTGCAGCGAGGAAGCGAAAGAGTACCGGAAGTAACCTCGCAGAAGAGTGCAGCTCGTTGATTCGGCGATTACGTTTCGAGCCGGAAACGCGTCTCAGCCAGCGCGTAGAGTCTGCGCCAAACCAGCCGATTGATGGTCACCACGGTAGCGGCCATCATCATCGTCGCAGCGAGCAGAAGATTGAAATTGCCTTGGTCAGTGGCCTGCGAAATCGTGGCACCAAGACCCACGGTCGTGTAAATCTGGCCTTTGAAGTGAAAGTATTCAGCGATGATGCTGGCGTTCCATGCGCCACCCGATGCGGTCACGAGGCCCGTAACCAGATACGGAAAAATGCCAGGCAGAATCAGTTTCCGCCAGCGCTGAAGTCCTTCGAGCCGGAATACCGAGCAACACTCCTTCAGGTCGGTTGGTATCGCGATTGCGCCCGCGATCACGTTGAACAGGATGTACCACTGCGTTCCGAGCAGGAGCAACACGATGGAGCCGACACCAAGCCCGCCACCGACACGAATGAGCAAAAGCAAAACAACCGGGAAGAGTGCCGTTGCCGGAACGGAAGCGGCGATCTGGGCAAGCGGTTGCGCGATCCGCGCTAGGCGGGGATGAAACCCTATCGCGACTCCAGCCGGAATCGTCCACAACGCTCCGATCAGCAGTGCTACGTTTACCCGCAGAAACGTTGCGCCCAAGCCCATGCCGGCTTCATGCAGCTCAGCTTTCTGAATCCCGGATAGAATCATGGCCACACGGACAACTCCGTATGCGATTGCGGCTAGCACCGCGACCAGCAGCACGCGCATAAGCCAGACTTTCCACGGGCCAGGCTTCTCCCGCTCTTCACTGGAATGCGTGTGCGCGAAGTGCAGCATGAGGCGCTCGCTCAGCGGCTCGACTGTCTTCTTACGAATCTGCGCCAGAGCACGTGAATGGCGGATCAGGTCCAGCACCCAGGAGCGCGAAGTCTCGGTGCTTTCCACTTGTTCCACCTTGAATTTCTCCGCCCAGGCGATTACCGGCCGCCACACAAACTGATCGAGCAGTACGATGACCGCGATCATGGTGGCCACACCCCACAGAATCGACGGCGTATCCCCGGCGCTGGCCGCGGTCTGCAGGTACGAACCCAGTCCAGGCAGCCGGAAATCGCGTGAGCCCAACACGAACATTTCGCAGGCCATCAGAAAAAACCAGCCGCCCGCCACCGACATCATCGAGTTCCACACCAGGCCGATGGCCGAGAACGGAAGCTCCATCTGAATGAAGCGTTGCCACCAGCTGAATCCGTAAATCTTCGCGGCCTCGCGCATTTCCGTCGGAATGCTCTTCAGCGAGGCGTAGAAGCTAAATGCCATGTTCCACACCTGGCCGGTGAAAATGAGCAGGATTGCGCCCGCTTCTACGCCGAGTTGGCGGCCTGGAAAAAGTGCAACCATGGCCAACATGACGCCGGGAAGAAAGCTGAGCACGGGGATCGACTGCAGCACGTCTAACAGCGGAATCATGAAGCGCTCGGCACGGACGTTGTAAGCCGCGATGTAGCCGTAGACGAACGTGAAGGCCAGACTGAGAATGTAGGCGATCGTGATGCGCAGCAGCGAATAACCCGCGTAGGCTGGGAGTGCCAGCGGGCTGCGCCGGATCTCTACCTCCGGCGTAAACGGACCGAGCCACGTACGTCCGACCACGAGCAATCCGTAGAACAGCGCCATTCCCGCCGCGCCCATCAGAAGGTCGGGCAGATACGAAATCTCGATGGAAGGCAGCACGGTCCACAGGCGATAAGGAGCAAAGCCCCGCAGACCGGCTGATTTCTTCTCATGCGTCATGCTGCTATTCGTGTTTCAGGCTTTCGGGGTGGTCGCGGAATTTTGATTTTCAGCAGCAGCGTCTTGCGGCGCCGGGGGCTCGGTCTGCACCAGACGGCCACTCTTGCGGTCATAGTCGAAAAGCTCGGCGTGGCGGCCCCAGTTCATCGCGGTCTCAAACTGGCGCTGCACCTCGTCTTCTGCAAAATGCTCATCGAGGATGTCGTGGAAAAATTCATCGGCGATCGAGTGATCCGACTTGCGCTTCAGAATGCTGTCAATCTGCTTG
>CAYOUY010000111.1:0-10820 GCA_964407245.1 uncultured Acidobacteriaceae bacterium | reverse complement strand
AAAACTCTTTCGCGCCGGTGGCGGGATTGCGGGTGAAGCCCACGCCCGTGCCGCTGGTCTCGCCCAGATTGCCGAAGACCATGGCTTGCACGTTGACGGCGGTGCCCAGCATGTCGTCGATGTTGTTGATGCGTCGGTAGTGCTTGGCGCGTTCGTTCTGCCAGGAGCGGAAGACGGCGTCGCGCGCCATCACGAGCTGCTCGTGGGGATCCTGGGGAAAGTCGCGCTTGGCGTGCTTTTTTACCACCTTCTTGTATTCTGCGATCACTTCCTGCAGCGCCTTAGCATCGAGATCGGTGTCGAGCTTGGCCTTCTTCTGCTTCTTCTTCGCGTCGAAGACTTCTTCGAAGGCAGCCTTCTCAATGTCGAGCACGACGTTGCCGAACATCTGGATGAGCCGCCGGTACGAGTCGGCCGCGAAGCGCGGATTGTTGCTGCGCTTGGCGAGCGCTTCTACGCTGTTGTCGTTGAGGCCGAGGTTGAGGATGGTGTCCATCATGCCGGGCATGGAGAACTTTGCGCCCGAGCGAACGCTCACCAGCAGCGGATTGTCGCCTGCGCCGAGCTTCTGCCCCTGCAGCGATTCGAGCCGGGCCAGTGCCTCGTTCATCTGTGAGTCGACGTCTTTGGACAGTGCTCCGCGCATGTACTCGCGGCAGGCCTCGGTCTGAATGGTGAATCCCGGAGGCACGGGCAGCCCGGCGTTCGTCATTTCTGCCAGACCGGCGCCTTTGCCGCCCAGCGTGTCTTTCATCTTGCCGTCGCCGTCTGCTTTGCCGCCGCCGAAAAAGTAGACGTACTTGGCGGCGCTGGGTTTGGTTGCAGGCTTCTGCACTTCAGTTTCGGGGAGAGTGATTGTCGCCATATGAGTCCTTTGCTCAGGATTGATTCCTGCTGATCTTTACTAGTAGCTTGTCATTCCGAGCGCCGTTGTTTGGCGCGAGGAATCTGCTGTTTTACGGCCGGTTGGATCCTTACGCCTTCCCTTCGGTGACGATCTCGGAGAAATCGGCAATGGTCGAAAATTCCTTGAGCAACGTTTGCAAGAGCGCTAGCCGGTTCGCGCGAATGCGCTCGTCTTCGACCATCACCATCACCTTGTCGAAAAACGCATCCACGCGTTCCCGCGCCGTCGCCAGCAACAGGAGAGCATCGCCATACTTTTTCTCTCTGTGTTGGGCCTCGATACGCGGCCCGTTTGTTTCGAGGTAAGCCGCCAGATTCTTTTCTTCCGCAGGCGAGTCCGGCAGGAATTCCCACTTCCCTGCCGCCCGAAGCCCCTTCTCCGCTGCCTGTTTCAGAATATTGCGAACCCGCTTGCAAGCCGCTCCGATCGCCTGAAATTCCGGCATATGCAGCACCTGCTTGACCGCTTCGGCTCGTTCAACCGCGTCCACAATATCTTCCGCATCGGCCCCGAGCACGGCCTTGACCACGTCGTAAGCGTAGCCCCGCACATCCTTCAGATAAAACTCGACGCGCTCTCGGAAGAACGTGGCCACGGATTCGGAGAATCTCGCATCGTCGACAAACTTCTTTTCCGCTTCCGATTTCTGATAACCAGCACGCGCATCCCGCATCATCTCGCCGAGCTGTAGCGGCAGTTTCTTTTCTGCGATGACTTTGACAATCCCATTCGCCTGGCGCCGCAGCGCAAACGGATCCTTCGAGCCGCTCGGCACAAGTCCCAGGGCAAACATCCCCGCGATCGAATCGGCCTTGTCGCCGACCGAAAGCACTGCGCCCTCCATCGAGCGGGGTACGTTGTCTTCCGTGGATTCGGGCTTGTAATGGTCGTAGATGGCGTCGGCGATGGCCATGCGCGTAGCTTCAGGCAAGCCTTCATCGAGCTGCTGCACGCGCGCATAGAGCCCGCCCACGATGCCCTGCAACTCTGTAAATTCCTTTACCAGTTCCGTGGTGAGATCCGTTTTCGCCAGGCATGCGGCCTTATGAATCACTCCGGGCCGTACGGCCATGCCGCTCTGTTTTATCTGCTCGCTGAGCCAACTGCACAAGCGCTGCACCCGCCGCGTCTTGTCGTAATAGCTGCCCAGATCTTTCTGAAACGTGACATGGCGGAGCAATTCCACACGCTGGAGCAGCGACTTTTTCTGATCGGTCTCCCAGAAGAAGCGGGCATCATTGAAGCGCGCCCGCAGCACGCGCTCGTTGCCGTGCCGGATCAGCCCTCGGGGGTCGCTGTCCGTATTCAGCACGGCAAGAAAATGGGGCAACAGCTTGCCGCCCGTATCTTCAACCGCAAAATATTTCTGATGATCGCGCATTACCGTGACCAGCACTTCTTCCGGAAGCACCAGAAATTGCGGATCGAAACTGCCAAGAATGACCGACGGGAACTCGGTGAGGTTGACCACGGTTTCAAGCAGCGCCTTGTCTTCGCGCCAGCGCGCGCCAGGGATGGTGCGCGTCGAGGCGTCAAGGGCTTTGCGAATTTGCTGCTCACGCTCGCCGCGACCCAAAACCTTCGCTGCTCGCAGAGATTCAACGTAGGCAGAGCCGGCGCGGGGAATCATGACCGCACCGTCTGACAGAATTCTGTGCCCGCGCGAACTCTTCCCTGCTCGGATGCCTGCGAATTCAAGTGGAATCGCCTCGCTGTCGAGCATCGCGACCAGCCAGCGCACCGGGCGCACGAAGCGCTCGTTCGGCTTGCGCCAGTACATGTTCTTGGGCCAGTAGATCGTCGCGATTTCCTTAGGCACAGCTTCGGCCAGAATCTCTGCCGCACCGCGGCCTTTTTTTATCACCTTGGCCGTGATGTACTCGCCCTTCGCAGTGGAGGTTTTTTCAAGCTGCGATACATCCACGCCAGTTTTCTTGGCGAATGCCTGGGCCGCGGCCGTCGGCTGACCGTCCTTGTAGGCGACATTTACCGAGGGCCCCGTGACCTGCTCGACGACATCTGCCTGTGCGGCAGAAATTCCGGAGACCAGCACTGCCAGGCGCCGTGGCGTGTCGAAACTCGAAAGCTGGCTGCCACCCAACCGCTCCCGCGACAAGATCACACCCACGCGCTCGCGCAGCTCCGCTGATGCCGCGTCGATCATGCGCGCAGGAATCTCTTCGCACCCGATCTCAAGAAGAAAATCTGGCATGCTTTAATCCATCAAGTTTCTCAGACTGCCCGAAAGTCCGAATGTGATATGGATCACATCGGCCCTGTGCAAACCCGAAACGCCTTACCCGACGGGCGCCAGCTTCTGTTTCTTCGCCTTTTCTTTGGGAGCCCGCTGTACGTCACCGGACTTTTCCGATTCGTCACGATCTTGCCCGCCCGGTTCATCGCTCTTTTGCTGATCGTTGTTCTGATGATCGTTCTTCTGTTGATTCACCCATGCTTTGGCGATTCCCACGGCCAGAGCCCGCACACGGGCGATCACGCCCACGCGTTCGGTCACGGAAATGGCGCCGCGCGCATCGAGAATGTTGAACAGGTGCGAACACTTCAGGCAGAGATCGTAAGCCGCCAGTAGGGGAAACCGCGTTTTCTCGCGTGCCGTGCCGTCACCCTCGACCGCGGTCTTCGCCGGCCCCGCGTAACGATCGAGTAGTGCTTTGCATTCCGCTTCGTACAGTTCGAAATGCTTCCAGCTTCTATCGACGTCGGCGGCTTCGAAGTTGTAGACCGAGAATTGCAGCTCATCAGCCAGGCGGACATCGCCGTACTTAACCACGGCGCCGGTGTCGGGATCACGCGCCCACACGATGTCATAGATGGAGTCCACGTCTTGCAGAAACGCGGCGATGCGCTCCAGGCCATAAGTCAGCTCCGCCGAAATGGGGTTCAGATCGACTCCGCCGCATTGCTGGAAATACGTGAACTGCGTGATCTCCAGCCCGTCGAGCATGACCTGCCAGCCGATACCCCACGCGCCCAGCGTTGGCGACTCCCAGTTGTCTTCTTCAAACTTGATGTCGTGATGGCACAGATCAATGCCAATCGTGCTCAGCGATTCCAGGTACAGCTGCTGCACATTCTCCGGCGGCGGTTTCAGGATGACCTGCAGCTGCGTGTGCTTGAACAACCGATTGGGATTCTCGCCATAACGGCCGTCGGCCGGGCGCCGCGAGGGCTGCACATACGCGACCCTGTACGGCTGCGGCCCGAGCACGCGCAGGAATGTTTCCGGCGCCATCGTGCCGGCGCCGACTTCCGCGTCGTAGGGCTGCTGCAGCACGCAGCCGCGATCGGCAAAGAACGTCTGCAGGCGCAGGATCAGTTCCTGGTACGTCAGCGGATTCGACGAGGATGACTTCATGAGCGAAGCCTTCAACAACGGCGCCAAAGCGCGGTGCAGCAATCCTCGATTGTAACGGAAGCACGGATTGTAACGAAAGCACGGGGCGGATAGTGGCGGACGTTCAGGGCCATATCACACTTTTTCACGTTTCAGATCATTGTGTGAGATACTTCCGCGGTCAAAACCCGACGCTGACACCGCATTTCAATTCTGCCACTGGGGGGGCGTGCATGAAGGTGCGAAGGGCGATTTTTCGGGGGTTTGGTGTTCTCTCGCTTTTACCGCTCTGTTTGTGTCAAGGCTGTCAGAAAGCATCTGCTCCCGCCGCGGCTCAACCAACTGTTTCAGTCTTGGAGATGGAACCCATCCCGCGCACGCCCGAGCGGCTGGCGCGCGGCAAGTATCTGGTGGAAGGGCTCGTCCAATGCACGTTCTGCCACTCTGAGTACGACTACACTCAGCGTCCTTCACATCCGGTCGACGGCAAGAGGGGCAGCGGGCAAGTCTTCCCCAATGTCGAAGTTGAGCTGCCCGAGCCTAATCGCGTCGTGGCTCCCAACATCTCGCCTGATCGGGAATTTGGGGCTGGAAAATGGACGGACGCGGATTTTGTCCGAGCCTTGCGGCAAGGGATCGGTCACGACGGCCGCATGCTCTATCCGTTGATGCCGTACCCATATTTCCGCAGCATGTCGGACGAGGATTTGGCTTCGGTGATCGTTTACGAGCGGTCGCTGGCGCCAGTACACATCCAGCAACTGCCAACCATTTTGACCGACGACGTTAAGAAGACCTTTCAATCACTCCCGGCGGTCGCGCATGTGCCAGAGCCCGACCGGTCCGATCGCCTGGCATACGGTAAGTATCTGGTGACGATTGGACATTGCGACATGTGTCACACTCCTGTGGACGAGCAGGGCAACCCGATTCCAGGTCTGGAGTTCGCCGGTGGCCAACCGCTGATTGGGTATTGGGGCCCCGATCCAAAGAAGCTCATCACAGTGGCTTCGCTGAACCTGACACCAGATCCGTCCGGCATTTCCTACTTCGACGAAAAGATGTTCCTGGATGTGATTCGTACCGGCACGGTACAGGCACGGCCGCTCTCAAACATCATGCCGTGGGCGTATTTTCGCAACCTGACCGACGACGACCTGAAAGCCATTTTCGGGTATCTGCGGACGCTGAAGCCGGTGCAGCATCGCGTGGATAACACCGAGCCGCCGAAATTCTGCAAGCAGTGCAAGGGCAAGCACGGGTTCGGGGATAGAAACTGATTCGGTGTCCGGTGAGACAATCAGGGATGGTTTCGGCTGTCGCCGTTCCTTTCCAGCTTTCGACGCACGTGAGGAAGGCAGAGGTAGGCCACAGCCAAAGCAGAAAAGGCAAAAACTCCTGCCCATCCGCGGAGCCACGCCCGACTGAGCTTAGCCCGATCCTCGAAGCCAATCAACAGTGCGTCTCCGGTAAACACTGCGATCATGCACATCAGAAAGATCGTCGGCGCCCGGGCGCTCCTCTTCAACCGCCACAAATCGAACCCGGCTTTGGCACAAACGATGCCCAGGATCGCGGTACCAACACCCAGCAGAATTATGATCAGGCCGGATTCTTCCAGGCCTTCCTTCAGAACCTGAATTGTAAAGATCGCTGCCAAAGCGATTCCCCCGCACAGAAGAAAAGGGGAAGGAAGCAACAGCAGTACGGCAAGGATCGAGATTCCCAGTGGATGTTTCGCCGCCATCGCGACTCCTAGAATTCTCCCTTTTCTAGCATCCCGGCTGTAACCAGCTTTTTCTCAATGTGGCGCTGGAGAGTCTGAATGAGGAACTTGCGCAAGTCGGCACACTGCGTTTTGGGCCATGGAGTGCGTGCGAGGCTCTCGACTGGAGAACGGAACATCTGTGCGGCCAGCGCCCGCGATTCGCTGGAGATTTCGGACGACGCCAGCCGTTTGTCGTCGGCGCACATCAGACCGTCGGCAAGCGCGTGAAAATACGCGCGGCTGCCATTGAGGTTGCGGCCGCACACAATACACTCAGTCAATTCCGGTAAAAAACCGACCAGGCGTGTCAGCCACAATTCAAAATACGTAACCGGCATCCAGATTTCCTGCCCGGTCAGAACGTCGAGCACGGAAAGTGTGAGGCGGAAAATGTCGTCGTTTGCCTCGCGATCCGGGAGAAGTTCATCGAGCAATTCGGCGATGTGCCCGAGCGCGACTGCGCGGGCGTAGCTGACTTCCGACGCCAGCGGAGACTCGAGCACGTCGCAGGCATTGAGCCGCACCAGCTCCTGCCCTTCGCGGGCGTCATAGAAAGCGCGAACGTAGGTCAGAGGCTCGAGCGCTCCCCCAAATCGGCGCTTGGATTTCTTGGCCGACCGCGCCACCCCGCGGACTTTGCCTTCGGCGCGGGTGAACAGCGTGACCAGCAGATCGGCCTCGCGCATCGGGTAGGTCCGCAGAACGATCGCTTCTGACTCTCGCAGGGCCATGTCTGAGCGTGATTGTAGTGGAAGTTAGCCTTACCGCACGTGGGGTGGCAGTTTGCAGAAACCGCGCTCAGGACAACCCGCAGGGCGCAGGCCGGCTTCTCACTCCGATATACTTTCACCATCGTGAAAAAACTCCTCAATGCTCTGCTCGTCATCTCTTTCGCGACCGGCCTCTCAGCCGCCGAAGAGACCTCCTTTAACCGCGTGCGGATGCCGAACACCAAAGGGAAAGAAATCAAGGCCCTTCTGACGTTCAGCGACAACGACAAGGCCATCGAAGTGCGGCCCAAGAAGGGGCAGTCGGTCGCCGTTCCCTACAGCGAGATCGACAAGTGCACGTACGAATATACGGAGTCGCTGTCTCTGCTTCTGAGGTCTTCGAAAACCCACTGGCTGCAGGTCGACTACCGCGATCACGATGCGCACCGGATCTTAGTTCTGCGTCTCCATAAGGGAAACTACATTCGCGTGCTGGACGCGCTGAAAACCCACACCGGCATGGACGCCGAGCTGTTCGGAAATGCCAATAAGCGCCGCGGGGATCTTTTCGCGAAACATTAGCCCGGAAGCGCCAGCCAGTCACATCCGCGAGGATCGAGAAAGGATGAAGGTCCAAAAACAAAAAGGCACGCGTCGAAAAAGACGCGCGCCTAACCGATTCGTACGAAGGGCAGGGATGTCAGCGTCCGTAGTATTTCGCGTTGCGGGCCGTGAAATCCTTCCATTTCTCCGGAAGATCGTCGAGCGCGAAGATGGCCGAGACCGGGCATACGGGGACGCAGGCGCCGCAGTCAATGCACTCCACCGGATCGATGTACAGCAATTCTTCCGTCGCGTATGCGGGCTCGTCCTTCTTGGGATGAATGCAATCGACCGGGCACGCGTCCACACAAGCGGTGTCTTTTGTGCCGATGCACGGCTCAGCAATCACATAGGCCATAAAGGTGTCTATCTCCTGGAGAGAGTCTCTTCGTCGATGCTCTATTTTACTACTGCGGGGGCGGAACGACCGCACATTCTAGCAAGAATGCAGGCCGAGGGTACAGTGCGCGGCGCCGGGCATTCTGAGAAGTTGGAAAGAAATGGCCGGCAGTTGAACGCTGCCAGCCATTGTCACCGAATCATGAGGAAAAGCCCTTAGCGACGTCCGCCACTATGGAATCCGGCTCCATGGAAGCCACCACCACCATGGAATCCGCCTCCGCCGTGGAACCCGCCGCCGTGAAATGCTGGCGCTCCATGAAATCCACCACCATGAAAGGCCGCTCCACGAAAGCCGCCGCGGAAGCCGGGTGCACCGCGGAATCCGCCGCGAAATCCACCGACCGGACCACGTGCAACAACCCCTGGCCGCCAGCCCCACGCGCGACCCCAACCCGGATGTCCGTACCACGGACGTCCGTACCAGCCATTAGCCCATCCCCAGCGCCCTAGCCATCCAGGACCATGGAACCACGGGCCGGCGCCGACGAACACGCCGCCCACAAACCAATCGGGACCGTAGTAGCCGTACGGCGCGCAAGCGTAAGGGTAGTACCCGTAGTAGCCATACGCGCAAACCGGAGCCGGCCCCACCGCAACGCCGACTGGCCCCACTCCCACGCCCACCGCAACCTGCGCCTGCGAATTCGCGAACGGCATAACCGTCATCACCGCCAGCAACGCCATGTATCTCATGTACCGCATGCTCACCTCCCGCTGCCGGATCGCTATCCCTTGTCGAGTGCGGCTCCGGAAGCTCTTTCAAAACTTTCTACTCATTTGAACAATCGAACTCCGGAAAAGTTGCGTGGTTGGGGGTGGCTGATTTCAACCATCATGGTTGGATTCAACCACTTGCGAGCAGGCTTGATCGCAAGCATCGCGGGAAAGGCCAGTAATTGCGACGACTATCCTAGGGCCGGTAAATCCACGCCTGCGCCGTCGCTTGATCGTTGTTGGGGTAGCCCCCTGCCAGAAGCACACTGCCATCTTTGAGCTTAGTCTCGCTCATGAAATGACGTGCGTCGTTCATTTGCCCCGCAGCAACCAGAAATTTCCCGCTGGCCGGATCGAACACTTCCACCATTTTGCTTCCACCCGCGACCAGCAGCCTACCGGAAGCCAGGCGCACGGCCTCGTCGGGGAGTTTGAAGCGGCTGTCATTCATTGCGGCTGTAGCGGTGAATTTTCCTGACCGCAGATCGTAAATCTCGGCGCTTGCGAGATTTCCCTTCCATCCCCGATTGTCGGAACCGCCCGCGACCAGCACCCGCCCATCCGGAAGCAGGCCCGCGGTGTGCTTGCAGCGCGCGATGCCCATACTGCCGGTCTCGGTGAAGGTGCCGGTCTTCGGATCGTAAATCTCGGCATTCGACGTAACGTCGCCAGCATAGCCGCCGGCAATCAGAACGCGCCCGTCGTTGAGCAGGGTTGCCGTATGCGAAACGCGCGCGTGGTGCATGAGGCCGGTCGGCTGAAAAGACAGCGTCTTCACGTGGAAGATTTCAGCCGAGGCGAGCGACTCGTTATCCTCACGCTCTCCACCGGCGATGAGCACATCGCCGTCAGCCAGCAAAGTCGCGCTCGGCCTTCCACGGTGACTGTTCATTTTGGCGATCGCAGTGAACCTGCCCGTGGCCGGGTCGTACAGCTCGGCTGAATCCGTGCCGCCATGGCCGACCCAACCTCCGGCAACGAGCACTTTGCCCGTCGGCAGCAGGACGGCGATCTGGCCGACGCGGCCGATGCTCATCTCGCCGGTCGGCTGAAACCTGCCCGTGGCAGGATCGTAAAGCTCGGCAGACTTGTAGAAGTCCTGGTTGCGGCGCATGCCGCCGGCGATTAAAACTCTTCCATCCGGCAGCAAGGTTGCCGTGTGGCCGGAACGCGGCTCGAGCATGGGCGCGGCTGGGGCTACTGAGCCGACGGACATCGTCGCGGGAACCGATGAACGATAGGCAATTGCGGCGACGGCGAAACTAAAGGTTATCGCAGTAGCGAGGAGCAGGCGGGAGCGGTTCATGGCGACCTCCTGAGAAGGTCAGACGATTGGGGTCCCGGCTTGTGAGCGCGTCTTCAAGAATACTCTAGGGCGCGACTTACGCTCCCACCAGCTCCTTCTTCTCGCTGGGCTCGTACTCCACGATGCATCCCGCTACGGCGCTGGCCGCGACAGTCAGCGGCGAGGCCAGATACATTTGCCCCGGGCCGCTGCGG
Organism: uncultured Acidobacteriaceae bacterium; assembly: GCA_964407245.1. Classification (GTDB taxonomy): domain Bacteria; phylum Acidobacteriota; class Terriglobia; order Terriglobales; family Acidobacteriaceae; genus Sulfotelmatobacter. Next base: position 861 of record CAYOUY010000111.1, on the reverse strand, counting down.
CCGGGGAAATTGCGGTTCTGCGCGCTGATGACGACCTGGTCGGGACGCGTGGAGACTCCTGGCCCGGCGTTGATGCAGGCGCCGCAACTGGGCTCAATCACCTGCGCTCCGGCTTTGTGGAAGATTTCCAGATATCCGCGGCCCACGCAGTAGTCGCGCGTCTCCTGCGAGCCGAACTGAATGTAGAACTTCACCGAGTCGGCCACGCGCTTGCCGTGCTTGAGGGCGTCGGCGAGCACGAGCGCGTACATGTCCATATCTTCGTTCTTGCCTGCGGTGCAGGTGCCGCCGTAAGCGATTTCGATTGGCACGGGCGTGTTCATTTCGCGGACATACTTGCCGTTGCCCGGATCGCCGGGCGTCGCCACCATCGGCGTGATTTCGGCGGCGTCCAGCTCGATGACGTGCGCATATTGCGCGCCTGGATCACTGTATAAACCGCTGACCATAGCTTCCGCTTTCTTGTCATCCATTCCCCGGCGCTCGACCAGAAAGTCGACTGCTTTCTTATCGGGTGCCACGATGCCGGTGAATCCGCCGATCTCGGCCGCCATGTTGGTCATGGTGGCGCGCTCGTCGACACTAAGTTCTTCGATCGCCTCGCCCGAGTACTCCATTACCTTGGCGAGCGCCTTGCCGCTGCGGACGTAATCGAGCGAGAGAATCTTCAGAATGAAATCCTTCGCCGTGACGTTGGGATGTTTCTTGCCCCGAATGACGATTCGCACCGACTCCGGCACCTTTACGCGAACGTCTTTCGTGATCCACGAATTGAACACGTCGGTCGTACCAATGCCGAAGGCAACGCAGCCGATCGCGCCCACGTGCGGCGTATGCGAATCAGAACCGATATTCAGCTGG
>CAYOUY010000110.1:0-5346 GCA_964407245.1 uncultured Acidobacteriaceae bacterium | reverse complement strand
GATCTTTTGGCGGAGAGGGGTCATGCTCACAGCCTCCCGGGCGTCATCCTGAGCGAAGCCGCTTTTCAGGCGGTGCGACGGATCTCCCAATCCCGGCGGTTGTTGCAAGGGAGATCCCTCGCCCCGCCGGTGAAAGCGCGGGGCTTCGGGATGACGCAACCTCCAGCAGGGACATCGTCATTTTCAAGTCGTTCTCACAATCCCTTTCCTTGGCGATCGGCACGGTCTTGCGGCGTGCGGATGAACATCTCGACGAAGTAGTCGTGCAGCGCGTCGTAGAGCTGGCGCTGAAAGCTCCACTCAAACTGCGGATCGTCCAGATCGCGGGGATGCAGATCGAAATAGTACGTGTGCACGGGAAGTTTCGGGTCTTTGAACTGGATGATGACCTCGACGCCGTCGCCCTTGGCGCGCGCCGAAAAATTCAGTAGAGGATGTTCGTAAAGCCGCAACTGAGCGAACACACGGTCGAGGCGAGGGTTGGTACCTGAGGGCACGACGGGATTCTAGCGGAAGAGGGAAGAACTTAACCACAGAGGACACAGAGCTCACGGAGGACTGCTATTCGTACCTTAGGGCCTCGATGGGATCGAGCCTGGCGGCTTTGATCGCCGGGAGCATGCCGCTGATGATACCGACAAAACTCAAAATTGCGGTCGACCAGATCAGCGTGGCTGAGTTGATGTAGAGATGAATGTCGCCTTCGCTGGCGTTGTCCTCAAACGCGCTCCATAGGGTGAGCGATCCCACCGACCACGAGACTACATACGCCAGCACCACACCCAGCAGTCCGCCGAGGGCAGTGATGACCAGCGCTTCGGCCAGGAACTGCAACAGAATGTGCCAGCGATGCGCACCCAAAGCCTTTTCCACACCGATCTCGCGTGTGCGTTGCGTGACCGACACCAGCATGATGTTCATCAGTCCCACGCCGCCAATTCCCAGCGTGAGCAGGCCGATAAAGCCGAGAAGAATCTTGATGCCAGTGGTGATGACCTCCAGATCGAGCAGATCGGCGACGACGTCAAACACAAAGATGGCTCGGTGATCCTTGGGATCGAAGTTGTGATGGAATCCCATGGACGAGCGCAGAGCGTTGACGACCTTGGCGTGATCACCCTCGTATTCCATGACGATCGCGGTCAGATAGTACGTGTTCGTCAGGTCGCTCATAGCGCTGAAGGGGACGTAGACGTGCTCGTTGATGTTGTCATCCCCGTTTTGCACCTGGTGTTTGAGAATGCCCACGATCTGGTAGGAAATGCCATCAATGCGAATGCTTTCGCCTAGCGCGTTCAGGCCGGAGAAAAGTTTTTTCTTGGCATCTTCACCGATCACGGCAACGCGGGTGTGCGTGAAGTCATCGGCCTCGCTGAAGAAGCTGCCTTCCACCAGATCCATTTTGCGCATGCGGCCATACGAGGCGTACACGCCGCTGACCCCGTAGGTCGCACTCCGCGTGCCATACGCGACCACGCAGGTCTTGGCAGACTCTGGCGACAGCCGCTTCAGGAAGGGAACTTCGGCGCGGATGTAGTCGAGATCGTTGACGTCGAGACGAATCTGGGTTCCGGCCTTCGTTCCGCCGGCCTGCAGTTCGGTGCGGCCGGGGAAGATGAAAACCAGATCCGTACCGAAGGAGCGGAACGCAGACCACAGGCCGCGCTCGAAGCCGGAGCCGTAAGCGAGCAAGAGCACGACGGTCGCGATGCCCCACGCCATGCCCAGCATGGTGAGCATGCTTCGCCTGCGGTTGTGGCGCAGCGCGTTATAGGCCTGTTTGGCGATGTCGACGATCATAGGTTCTTATTCCTGACGTAATGCCTCGACTGGAGGCAATAACGCCGCCTTGCGCGCGGGATACAGCCCCGCGGCAATCCCGGCAATCGCGAGCGAGCCAATAGCTGCTAAAGCTGACGCCGGAATGATCCGTGGCGTGTCGAAGCCTTCCGGCGACGGCAGCATGGCGAGTAAGGTCACGAAGCTAGTCGCAACCGCCAGACCGATTCCTCCGCTGAACGCAGTCAGAAACGCACCTTCGATAAAGAACTGCGTCAGAATGGCGCGGTATGTCGCGCCCAGCGCTTTCCGCAGGCCGATTTCCTTCGTTCGCTCGGTGACCGACACCAGCATGATGTTAATAATTCCGATCGCGCCCAGGCCGAGCGTGACCACGCCAACAACGCCAAGAAACCAGTCCATGGCGTCGAAAATCTTTCCCACACGCTTCATGTTTTCGATCGTGTCCCAGTCGTCGAAGGCATCCTGCAGCTTGGGATTGAACCCATGCCGGCGGGCGATGATGCGGTGAATTTCGTCTTTGGCCTCAGCGTGCAGTTCTTTGTTGATGGGCTGGTAGTTGAGGAACGAGATCGCATCCTCGGAATTCGCCTTGGTGAGCCGGAAAAGATTGCGCATGGTGTCGATCGGAATGAAGATGCGCGAGTTGGTGCCGTTATTGCCGTCCTTGCCAACTTTCGCCACCACGCCGACCACTTGGAAATCGATCCCATTCAGCAGGATGGTCGAACCGACAGCGGGCCTGCCCGGGAACATGTTCTTCAACATTTCCCAGCCCACCACAGCCACGCGGCGGCGTTCCATATTGTCCTCGTCGTTGAACCAACGCCCCGGCTGCACGGGAACGTTGCGGATCTGGTTGTAATCGGGCGCTACGCCGAATACCTGGCCGTTGGTCGAGCCGTAGTCGCTGACGGCACGAATGTCCTCGCGGTTCAGAACCGGCGACAAGGCTCCCACCAGCGTTGCTTCACTACGGACGGCCAGATAGTCCTTGTACGTGAAGTAGTAAACCTGCCCGGATTGCGTGCTTCCCTCGACCGCAGGAATTCGCCCTGGGAACATGAACATGATGTTCTGCCCGAGGTTGGCCAGTTCTTTTTCCTGGCCGCTGCGGAAGCCTTCTCCCAGGCCGACCAGTAGCAACAACGATCCGACGCCCCAGGCGATCCCGAACATGGTCAGAAAGGAGCGCAGCTTGTGCGCCCACAGGGTGGAGAGGGACTGCCGGACGATATCCAGAAGCATGCGCATACGCTGATCGAATGTCTTTGCGATCCGGAATCATGCCCCCACGCCTCCGGGGAGGAGCGTGGGGGCCCCGGGTAACGTTCAGGCGAGGGGTCTCAAGTCCCGCCTAACCATCTGATCAGAGATACGCAGCCGGGCCATTAGAAGTTCCCTGCTGGCATATATACCCTTAGACCCCGAAAGCGGGGAAAAGGTTAGCTGGACAGTACAGTGCCGGGAATTCACAGGTGCATGAAGTTTCCGATCAGAGTGCCGATAGCTATTAGGGAGGAGGCACGGGGTTGCAACCGGAGAAAGTTCAAGCGCGGGCGACATTGCGGCGCACTCGCCGCGTCAGTTATACGCCAGTCGAGCACTTGATCAATGTCGAAAGAAGATGCGTTGTGGTCAAGTTCGGCCGGAGGTTGACGGCCGGGGACATCCAGAAATACGTCACTTGCTTGGTCGCCAATCCATCGTTTGTGCCGGATTTCTCCGAAATTGTCGATCTCAGCCGCGTGGAGGATGTGGATTTGCAGGCCAATGATTTTCTAATGCTGGCGGACCAGATTGATCCTTTTGCTCCCGGAGCAAAACGTGCGTTCGTGGCTCAGAACTCGGTGCAGAACCACGCAGCTCGCATGCACAAGGTCCTGCGGCCCGACGCGAACATAAGAATTTTCCGCTCCTACGAAGAAGCGGAACGCTGGGTTCGAGATTAGCCGCCGGCCTGCAGCCAGACTCCTTACGATCTTTCTTTCGGCCGTTCGTAGGCCTTCTGCAGGTATCTGCGAGCCTCTTCGAGAGCGCCGAAAGTATTGTCGTTGGTTTGCAGCGCCTGGCGATATTCGTTGACCGCGCGTTCGCGCTGGCCGGTAATGTCGAAAATCTTGCCTAGCTGGATGCGGCTCCAGACTTCGGTCCAGCGCGGCTCGCCGTCGCCGTTCAGCGATTCGCGGTAGGCATTGGCCGAGGACTGGTAATTCCGCTGCTGGAAGAAGACTTCTGCGATGCGGTAGTGGGCAAAAGAACTGTTTTTGTTCAACTCGAGCGCTTTGTTGAACTCCGTGAGCGCGGCCGAAAGGTCGCCCTGCTGCTGCAGGGCCTGCCCGCGCAGGATCGACGCCCGCAGCCTGATGTCACTGGTGTTAGTCAGCACGTGGTGGTCGGGATCGATCGAAATGCGCCGCGGGCGGCCGAAGGTCTCGATCGTGAAGGGCGAATCGGTGCCGACCACGTCGATCTTTTTGTTTTCCGTTTGCCCGTCGGTGTCGATGCGGATGTCGACGGGCATGCGGAACAGGTCAAGATCCTGAGAAATCTCGCCGGTTACACGGAATCCGGGAATCTTCTCTTCCTTGGGATTTTGCGCCGCGGCGGCGCCTCCCAACCGATAGGTGGTGTACTTCACTTTGAACTCGGGCGCGCCGGTCGAATCGAGCCATTGCGAAAAGAACCAGGTGAGCTGGTCGCCGTAGTTTTTCTCTGCGACGGCGCGGAAGTCGTCCATGCTCGCCGACTTTCCCGCATACTGCTCGGCAAAGTCGCGCATGGTCTTGTTGTACTTGTCTTCGCCCAGCACGAAGCGCAGCATGTGCAGAATCATCGCGCCCTTGTCGGTCGCCAGCGACTGAAACTCGGTCGAGTAAATGTCGAGCTTGTTGGCGCTCGAAAGCGGCACGGTGTCGTAGGCCAACGCACCCACCGACATGTCCTTGACCACTTCTTCCAGGCCCGCCTGCCCGGCGGCGTTTTCGACGTACATCGCTTGCGAATAGCGGGAAAAGCCATCGCTCAGCCACCAGTCGTCCTTGGTCGCCGGGCTCACCGAAACCCCCCACCATTGGTGCGCAACCGCGTTGGCCAGGAGCTGATAATTGGTTTTTTCCGTGATCGAAGGTCCCGCAAGTCCAGCGATCTCTGGCGCCCAGCAATAGGGAAGCGTGTCGTCAGGCAATTCCACAACGCTCAGCCTCTGCGAGGGCGGCAGGCCATACAGGGTAATAAAATACGTAAACTCCTGCACCGCGGTGGTGGTGTAGGTGGGCGCCAGGCTCTGGTGCGTGGGCTTGAAGTACACATGCAGATCAAGGCCCGCTTCATCGCTTTTATATTCCTGCCCAAAGACGCCGGCGATGATCGTTCCCGGGAAGCTCGGCTTGTCGGAGACGAAAGTGAAAGTCTTTGTGGGCAAAACGCTCGCATCGGGCTTGCTCGTGGCTGCGTGTTCGGTGACGGTTTCTTTGCCGCTGCCGATCGCTACCATGTGTGCTGGAATGGTCAGCGAAATGGCTGACGTGAAGCGATTCAGTCCGA
>CAYOUY010000109.1:0-3334 GCA_964407245.1 uncultured Acidobacteriaceae bacterium | reverse complement strand
GAGACGATCTCCGCGCCCGCCTGCTGAAATTCGCTGTCCGGCATCGAGGAAAGCTCGCCGGCACGGGTCTCCACCAGCACGCGGTGGCCGGCGTCGGTCAGCGCCTTCACTCCCGCGGGCACAATGCCGACGCGCGATTCGCGGTCTTTTACTTCCTTGGGTACGCCGATGAGCATGAGAGTATCTCGCCAGCAGGACGAAAACGGGAGGGCACGGCTTCAGCCGTGCCATTTCGCTCCCTTTATAAATTGTCATCCCGAGCAAGCGGGAGCCGAGCTTGCGAGGTGACCGCGCCGCGAGGGATCTGCTTTTTCCGGGGCAAATGACAAAGCAGATCCCCTTCGGCTTCGCTCAGGGCAGGCTTTCGTCGCGCTCCCTCGGCTTTGCCTCAGTCGCGCTTCCTCAGGATGACAATTCTTGAAATCACGATTGGCACGGCTAAAGCCGTGTCCTCCCGATCTCGTCACCCTAAACGCACTCAATCCTGCCCTTACTCCGGCCGGTCGATCTGCGCTTTCTGCAGCCGGTCCGAGTAATCCACGTAAACCGACTTCCACTCCGTGTAGAAATCGATAGCGCCGATTCCGCCCTCGCGGTGCCCGTTGCCCGTGGCCTTCACTCCTCCGAACGGCAGGTGCACTTCGGCGCCGATCGTGGGAGCGTTGATGTAAGTGATGCCGGCGTGCAGATCGCGCATAGCGACGAACGCCTTGTTCACATCCCGCGTGTAGATCGCCGATGACAGTCCGTACTGAATGTTGTTCGCGATCGCGATTGCGTCTTCCAGGCCGTCGCAGGGGATGATCGAAACCACCGGCCCGAAGATCTCTTCCTGGGCGATGCGCATGCGCGAATCGACATCGGCGAACACCGTAGGCTCGAGGAACCATCCGTAGGCATACTCGCCAACATCCAGTCGATTGCCGCCGCACAGCAGGCGCGCGCCTTCCGATTGGCCGATACCGATATAGCTCAGGTCAGTCTCTAGCTGGGCTTTGTTGATGGCGGGGCCCATGTCGATGGTTTCATCCAAACCGTTGCCTACCTTCAGCCGCTTCGCCCGCTCTACGAACCTGTGGACGAAGTCGCCATAAATGCCCTTCTGCACGATAATGCGGCTGGTCGCGGTGCAGCGCTGTCCGGTGGTGCCGAACGCGCCCCACAGTCCGCCTTCGAGGGCGAGTTCGAGGTTGGCATCGTCGAGCACGATCATGGGATTCTTGCCGCCCAGTTCCAGCGAACAGTGCTTGAAGCTTTTGGCGCAGGTTTCGCCTACGATGCGGCCGACGTCGGTCGAGCCGGTAAGCGAAACCGCGCGGATCTCCGGGTGTTCCATCAGCGGCGCACCGATCTTCGAGCCAAAGCCGCTCACAATGTTGACTACGCCTCTGGGCACGCCCGCATCGCTCAAAGTGCGTACGAAGTTGAACACGGAAAGCGGAGTATCCTGTGCCGGCTTGATGATGCACGTGTTGCCCGCCACCAGAGCCGGGAAGAGCTTCCACGATGGAATCGCCATGGGAAAATTCCACGGCGTGATCATGGCGCAAACGCCCAGAGGCTGGCGCACCGCCATGGCGAACTTGTTGGGCAGTTCGGACGGCGTGGTTGGGCCGAACATGCGGCGCCCTTCGCCGGCCATGTAGAAGCCGGTATCGATGGCTTCCTGCACGTCTCCGCGCGTTTCCTTCAGGATTTTGCCCATTTCGCGTGTCATGTCGCGTGCGAAGTCTTCTTTGCGTTCCATCAGCAATTCGGAGGCGCGGTAAAGGATCTCGGCACGTCGCGGCGCCGGCACCAGCCGCCACTTGGCGAAAGCGCGCCTGGCAGCGTCGACAGCTGCGTCGACGTCGGCTTTGCCGGATTTTTGGAAGATCCCCACCAAGTCGCGCGTGTCGGCGGGATTGCGGTTCTCAAAGGTCTCGCCGGTTATTGCCTCCACCCACTCGCCGTCAATAAAGTTCTTGTAGACCTTCGATTTGTTTACGCCGCCGACATCTTCCGTGGCGCCAATCGTGTTTGTGGCCATGACAGCATGCCTCCCGTTCAGCGAATCCCATCGTAACCTCCGCATGGAGGGTGTGCAAGGCAGGCAAGCCAGCGATTCTCCGTGTAGACGAGGCGCTGCGCTTGCGCGCAGCGTTGGAGTAAGGGGAGGGTAAGACGTGGGGTGAGACAACGAACACGCCCGACTCGCCGAGTCAAGCTCCCGTGAAGACCCGGCGAGCCGGGGCCTGCGTGTGGAACAGCGGAATGCAGGCCGTGTTCGCTTCCTCTCGCGCCGCGTGCAGCCAGCGCAGTCTCTCCGTGGAGGCGTGCTGCCTTATTGCAGCTTGCGTGCCGAAGGAATCGCCATTGAAAATGCGTCGCTTACCTCACCCGCGCTTTTCTCGCGTTCCCCTTGTGGTACAGAAGGTCTCAGCCAGATGCCATGCATCTGCTTGTGCCCGGACGTGTTACGTCTTGCAGTACCGATTGGTTGTCGCAGGAACGGAATTCCGTTTTGGGCGGAACATGCGGGTTTTCCGCAACCTCGATCGACCGTGGCTTCACCAGTTATGCCGGACTGAACTTGCGAAGTGGTAAGTGGAGCGCGGTAAGTGGTAAGGGAAGGCATTGGCCCTCCTCTTACCACTAACCAGACTCGGCGGGCTCGTCTCAGTGCTTGATTTGCAGGGCCACAGTTTTCACGTCTGCTTTTGTGGCTGCGAACTCTTTCTCGGCATGCGACTGCGGCAGCGACATTTCGTCCGACGGCGTCGCCACAGCGGCCAGGAAGGCCGAGCTTCCATAGCGGTGGAAGACGAATTTCATGTCATGGTTGTCGGCAATGTTCGCCGGCAGATGCAACGTGACGCCTTTGGACGTAGCCACGTTCTGCAGGCGGACAGAATCGATTCCGATCTGCCAGAGCTCGTAATTACCGGCGCTCAGCTGCTCGCCGCTGGCGACGAAATTGAAAGGAATATTGGCCTGGCCAAGTACCCGGTTCTGTGCGCTGGCCAGGATAGCGACGCCGCCCAACAGGACAAGCATTAGGGCAAGGCTAAGACTGTTCTTTTTCATGTTCTCCCCCGTGAAATATGTGCGGGTGTAGATCCCGCATCCGTCGCAGATCATTGCCCAGCGGGTGGCTTCCCTCAAGACACTGAAGTACTAAGCCCGGATGGTTGGGCTGACCCTGTCCAAGCGTGCTTCCGAGCAGCATTCATGCGCCTTTCCCTTACTTTTAGATTGCCGGAAATGTTCCACCAGGCTTGGTTACTTCGGTGTGTTGGGCGCGGTCTTGGGCCGGGAAGCCTGTGGTACTCTGCCTGCAAGTGCGCCGCTTTTT
>CAYOUY010000108.1:0-16678 GCA_964407245.1 uncultured Acidobacteriaceae bacterium | reverse complement strand
GGCCAGCGCGGCGCCCTCGCGCAACTGGACGGCACAATACAGCATCGGACGCCTGGAGCATCCCGAAGCGCTGGAGCCGGGCAGCCAGTGGCGCGAGACGGCGTCAGTCGAATACAACCGGCCAGTGACCTCAGGCAACTGGGCGACCACGCTGGTTTGGGGACGCGTGCACAAGCTCGCCACCGATGCGCATCTGAACAGTTATCTGCTCGAATCCACGCTGAACTTCCATCGAAGGAATTATGTCTTTTCGCGGCTCGAACTGGTCGATAAGGACGAACTTTTCCCCCAAGCTTCCGTTCATCCCTGGTATCGCGTTGGGGGTTACACGTTTGGCGGAGTGCGCGATCTCATCCACGACCGCGCCTGGCAACTGGGATTCGGCACAGATGTGACTTTATACTCCAAGCCCACTGCGCTCGACGCGGCCTACGGCAGTCATCCGGTTTCGTTTCAGATTTTTCTGCGAATGCGGCCGGGCCGTTCCTGACGTTGCTTTGACTAAGTAAAAGTATTTCGAGCGGCGGGTTGGCAGCCGTTTCGGCATCCGGAAATTTCTCTCTGTCAATACGTGTCGAAGTGCGAGAAAATGTTGAGCACATGCTGCGGGCTCTGAAGACACTACGGGCTGTGCAGTGGTCCATGTTGGTGAGCGTCCTGCTCTATGCCATTGTGGGAGAGGCAATCGGTCCCCGCCCGCGGGGCGTAAATCCAACTCTGAGTTATCTTTTTACCACCGCGGCGGTAGCGGTCATCGGAGTGATTTTCGTGGTGCGGCGCACGCTGGTTCTGCCCGCGGCGGCGAGTCTTGCCATTCACCCCGACGACAGCATCAGCCTCAACCACTGGCGAACCGGCTATATCGCGACCTACGCGCTTTGCGAGGCGCTGGCTTTGTTCGGTTTGGCGCTGCGTTTCCTGGGCGACAACTTTCAACAAACTTTGCCTCTCTATATTGGCGGGTTTACCCTGCTGTTTTTCTTTCGCCCGCGGGCACCGGTCAGCGCCGCTAGTACTTGATGTGGCAACTGGCCAGCCCGCGCTTTTCCAGATACTGCTGGTGGTAGTCCTCGGCGGGATAGAACATCACCGCAGGCACAATCTGCGTAACGATCTTCTTCGAGTAGCGATGCGCGTCTTCCAGCGCCTTCTTCGAGGCCTCGGCCTGCGCAGCCTGCTCCGCTGAATGATAGAAAATAGCCGACCGGTACTGCGTGCCCCAGTCTGGCCCCTGGCGGTTCAGCTGCGTGGGATCGTGATTCTCCCAGAAGACCTTGAGCAGATCGGTGTACTTGACGCGGGTGGGGTCGAACTCAACTTCGACGGCCTCAGCGTGGCCGGTACCGTTGGTGCAGACTTCCTTGTAGGTCGGGTTATCGGTTTTTCCGCCGGTGTAGCCGACGCGGGTTGAGACGACGCCCGGAATCTGCCGGAACGTGTGCTCCACTCCCCAGAAACATCCTGCTGCAAATGTGGCCTTCTCCATTTCAGTTTGCTCCCTGATTTTGACCAGCCTGGTTTTTAACGACACATTCTCTCTCTAAACTCAAAACGCGCAGGAAGTCGCTCGCTTCCTGCCTTCGGCGTTACGTTGGTTTCCCAGGTCTTATTCATTAGATGACGAAACGCCGCCAATGTCACACACTTGTCAAAAGCTCGTGAATAACACGGTTGGGCGATTGACCCTCCCCTGGAATCGCGATACAGTCCGAGGAGTACGGTTTCGCTTAACGTTCCGGATTCTATCAAGGTTAATTTTCCGTGGTTTCGTCATTCCAGCTTCGGACAGGCAAGGCCCGTTCAGGCAGTCGCCTAGCGACCGCGCTGCGATCTCAGAAAATGTTGCAGAAAGTTGCACTCTTCGTACTTCTCGCGTTCGTGGCCACCGAAGCAATGGCGCAAGCCGTCTCGGGGTTCCTCCCGCAGGATCGCCGCGGCTACCGCACCGGCGATCAGTGGGAGCCGGCGCTGGCCGCCGACGGTCACGGCCATATCTACGTTCTCTATCCGCAATATGGCACGGTGCCCGGCTGCCCGGCCTGCACAGTGCCAACGATTGCGTTCCAGGTGAGCAACGACAACGGACTCACCTGGCAGCCGTCGCGCGTCCTGCTTCCCTTTCCCACCGGCCAGTTCGATCCGCAGATCGCGGTGAATCCCACAGACCGGCAGACCGTGTACGCCTCGTGGCTACAGAACAACAAGCGCGACATCATCGTGGCCCGCTCACTCGACTTCGGCCAGACCTGGTCATTCACCTGGGCCGAGCGCGGCAGCGAGGACGCCGATAAGCCGGTGCTGACTGTCCAAGGCACCGACGTCTATGTCGGCTTCAATCATGAAGAGAACTTCTTCATCGCCGCGTCGCACGATGCTGGGCAAACCTTCAGCCGGGTCCAAGTAAATCCCAACGCCGCACCCGGATGGTCCCTCGCCGGAGGGGCGACGGTCGATCCCGCGGGCAACGTTTACTTTGGCTGGACGGCCTACGCACGCCACGAAATGCCGGCGCAGCCGGTCAGCATTTTTCTGAGCCGCTCGACCGATGGCGGACGCTCGTGGCTGACCTTGCTGCTCGATTTTTCCGGCGCACCGCCGGAGTGCGCCCGCGAAAACTGCGAGACCGGATATCTGGGAGCACAGATTGCGCTGGCCTCTGACGCTGCGGGCGCCCTCTATGCTCTATGGAACGCGGGCGCGGCCAACGGCAGCCCGGAACGCATCTATTTTTCTTCCTCCACCACTGGCGGCGCGACGTGGTCGGCGCGTGCCAATGTTTCGGCTGCAGCCTCCGGCGTTGAGCATTCTTTCCCGGCCATCGTCGCCGGCGCCGCAGGCGATGTTCGCATCGCCTGGATGGACACACGCGCCAGCGAGTCCGGCCATCCGGACCATCCGCTGTGGAACACCTTCTACCGCAGTTCAACCAACGGCGGCGCCACCTGGAGCGCCGAAAGCCGCCTTTCCGGCGCGGCTGTCGGCTACGACTACATTTTTCCTGCTGGATTCCGCTTCCCCTTCGGCGACTACTTCTCGCTCGCCATCGACAACGAGGGCGTCACTCACGCCGTCTGGGGCGAAGGCCGCGACTACAAGTCTCCCGGCTCCATCTGGTACACCCACGGGCGGTAACGCAATCCTTCCGACCAACCCAGCCTTTCGCGATCCAGGATCGCCCCACCACGACAATAGCGCTGTGATGGTCCGCACGGCGGCACTCAGAAACCGGTCAATGAGTGTCATCCCACTTGCCCGAAGTCTGCAGTCCGCCGGATGTAAGGGAGGCTCTTCGATAAAGAGATGCTCGACGAAACTGCCGGTCCCCAGATTCGGCGCCTCGCGAATGACAAAGTGCGCTGAGATTGTCGATTTGTCGGTAGGTCCACAAGCAACGGGGCGACGCGGGTTCTCATTTTTTCCTCCCTGCCTGGCTAAAGCGCTAGAGGGTCGGCAGCATGTCTCAGGTGGACCTTCCTGTCAAGGGAACAGCCTGTGATCTCCCGGTGACCGATTTACCTGTGTCCCTGCAATGGCTTACAGTGAGTGGTGACCTGTCCCAGGGCCAAACTTAGGGCAACTCTTGGAGAGGTCTCCCCGAAATGTACCTGTAGGGAAAAGGTCGCATCGAGAACATCAGTGATGAATGATCCGGGAGTATTCTCCCCGCAAGGACTGGTGAAAAATCCGGATTCCACGCATTGAGCTTGACCCGGCGGACCAATGGCCGTAGAACGCCCACTGCCCTCATTGACTGCGCGCAGGGGACAAACTGGGACCAACCCTGTCGCCCGTCGGGCTAGTCTTAGTTCCGCCCGGCCAAATGTTGGGCCAACTATAATCCCCGTTATGCGCTACCCGCCCCTGCACGAGAAGCCAAAAATGTCACACAGGCCATCCCTTTTTGTCTTCCTGGCATTGCTTGCGATTCCCCAATTTCTCTTCGGCACGCCCGCGGCCAACCCCAAGGTCAGAGCGATTACGGCGTTCGTCAGGATCGACAGGTCTGACTACAGCGTAAAAATCGCCGATGCCTTAACGCTCCTTCGGAAAGCCCGGACTGCTTTTGAGAACCGTGGTTATGAAGTGCAGACCATCCGGATTACAACCCAGCCCTTCCCCGAGTACACAGCCGAGCTCCCGCGAGAGCAAGCGCTGAAATTCCTGAAGGAACTGGATGCCCTTGCCGCCCGCGAGCAATTCTCGCTGAATCTGGGCCCCGCGATGTTGCGAGACGATGACAACACCGGAGCAGTGGAGCTATTGGGCGAAGCTCTCCTGAGTGCTCACCATTCCAATGCCAGCATCATTGTTGCAGGCAATGACGGCATTCACTGGAAGGCAATCGGCGCAGCTGCGCATCTCATCAAATATCTCTCCGAGCACAGCCCGCATAGTCAGGCCACTTTCAGCTTCGCGGCGACCGCCATGCTCGCACCGTATGCGCCTTTCTTTCCGGGCTCCTACCACACCGGCCCGGGGGGAAAGTTTGCCGTCGGGTTTGAAGGGGCCGTGGTCGTTGATGAAGTTTTCGGTTCCGGGCACAGGAACCCCGACGATCTGGTGCGCGAGCTTTCCGCCGCACTGACCCAGCACGCGCGGGTGGCTGAAGAAGTGGGCCAGGCAATTCAGAAACAAACAGGGTGGGAGTTCCTCGGCGTTGACCTCACGCCCGCACCGCTGGGAGACATTTCAATAGGCGCCGCGATCGAGCGCTACTTAGGCGGACCGTTTGGCAGCAGCGGAACTCTGACGGCGGCCTCCATCATCACACAAGCGGTGAAGGCAGTTCCGGTGAAGCAAGTTGGCTACTCCGGGCTTATGGTTCCGGTGCTCGAAGACAAACGTCTCGCTGAGCGCTGGAGCCAAGGCAGCTACCACCTGGATTCGCTCCTCTCATACTCGGCAGTTTGTGGGACGGGGTTGGACGCTGTGCCGCTTCCCGGCAATATTAGCGAGGAACAACTTTCGCGCATTATCGGTGATGTGGCGTCGCTGGCAATAAAGTGGCATAAACCACTCACGGCCCGCCTGCAACCGGTTGCCGGAAAGGAAGCAGGAGAAAAGACAGAGTTCGACGATCCGCGTCTGGTGAATGCAACTTTGCAGCCGCTACCATGAGTTCAGCGTACATTGATCCCAAGCGGGCAACGTGCCGCCCGGGCATGAGTCCATGAAAACGTTGAAAGCCTCCTTGATCGCAAGCGTGATCGGAATCGGAGCCTGGATGCTGGGCCTGATGCGTGCGATCTGGCCCGCTCATCCGCAGCTGGCCGCTTTCTTCTTGACCGCAGCGATCACGTTCGTGTTGATGTACGTGTGGCCCGAGCCGGAGAAATAGCCGGAGGCCGCTGAGCCTTCCTTTCGTTGACTTGCCCTCCGCCTCGACCTAAGATGTCAGCCCAGATTTGGGGCGCACAATGCGTGTGCTCGGCAGCACGCGCTCCCGCTCAGATAGGACTCAAAAAATGATCGGCCAGACTATTTCGCACTACCGCATCGTCGAGAAGCTCGGCGGGGGCGGCATGGGCGTGGTTTACAAGGCCGAGGACACTGAGCTGGGACGCTTCGTAGCCCTGAAGTTTCTGCCCGCCGACCTGGCCCAGGATCCGCAGGCTCTCGAACGCTTCCGGCGCGAGGCGCGCGCCGCTTCTGCTTTGAACCACCCCAACATCTGCACCATCCACGAAATTGGCAAGCACGAAGGGCAGTCGTTCATCGTCATGGAGTATCTGGACGGCATGACGCTGAAACATCGCATCGGCGGGCGTCCCATGGAGACGGAGCAGATTCTCTCGCTGGCGATCGAGATCGCCGACGCGCTCGACGCCGCGCATGGAGCGGGCATCGTCCACCGCGACATTAAGCCGGCGAATATCTTCGTGACCAAGCGCGGCCACGCCAAGATTCTCGACTTCGGATTGGCCAAGGTTGTACCCGCGCTCGATGTGGGTGGAGTAGAGGCCACCGCACAATCGACCGTGACCTTAGAAGAACACCTGACCAGCCCCGGCCAGGCGGTCGGAACCATCGCCTATATGTCCCCGGAGCAGGTTCGAGCCAAGGAACTGGACGCGCGGACCGACCTGTTCTCGTTCGGCGCGGTGCTCTACGAGATGGCCACCGGCCAACTGCCGTTTCGCGGCGAAAGCTCAGGCGTAATCTTCGAATTCATCCTGAACCGCGCGCCCGCCCCGGTGGCGAAATCCAATCCCTCCCTCCCGTCCGAACTGGAGAGAATCATCGGCAAATGCCTGGAAAAAGATCGTGATCTTCGCTACCAGCATGCTTCCGACATTGGCACGGATCTGAAACGAGTGCGGCGCGACACAGAGTCGGCGAAGATGCCCGCAGCAGTAAGTGCTGAGGCAGTCCGTGCGCCGCAAGCTCGGTGGAAGGTAGTCACTAGTGCCGCGACCGCTGCCGTGGTACTGGCCGTGGGTGGCTACCTGTATCTGCACCGCGCGCCAACACTCACCGACAAGGACACGATTGTCCTGGCCGACTTCGATAACAAGACCGGCGACGCGGTTTTCGACGACACGCTGAAGACCGCACTCAGCGTTTCTCTGAACCAGTCGCCGTTTCTGAATGTTCTTTCCGACAACAAAGTGGCGGAGACGTTGAAGCTGATGACGCGCCCACCCGACATCAAGCTCACACCCGACGTGGCCCGTGAACTGTGTCAGCGCGCCGGAAGCAAGGCCTACATCGCGGGAGCGATCGCCAGTCTGGGCAGCGAGTATGTTCTTGGCCTGAAAGCCGTCAGCTGCCAGAGCGGTGACTCGCTGGCGCAAGAACAAATCACCGCCACGGCCAAGGAGAAAGTGCTGAACGCGCTCGGCGAGATGGTGGGCAAATTGCGCAGTGAATTAGGCGAGTCGCTGGCCACGGCGGGCAAGTTCGACGTTCCACTCGAACAGGCTACGACCACGTCGTTAGATGCTCTGAAAGCCTACAGCGCCGGTGAGACCGCCTTGCGATACCGAGGGGACGTTGCGGCAATTCCTCTCTTTCAGCACGCGATCGAACTCGATCCCAATTTCGCCATGGCTCACGCAGCACTGGGAGGATGCTACGGAGACGTCCAGGAGACGGAAATCAGTCTGAAATACTTCCGCAAAGCATTCGAATTGCGGGACCGCGTCAGCCAGTGGGAAAAACTGCGGATTTCGGCCGAGTACTATGGCCAGGTCACGGGACAATTTGAGAGAGCCGCCGAGATCGGTGAGCTATGGGCGCAAACCTACCCGAACGATTTCAGACCGCATCGCCTTCTCAGCGCCGTCTACATCTGGCTCGGCCAGCTTGATAAGGCCGCTACCAACATAAACATTGCATTACAGAGCCAGCCAAATGACGTCAATGGCCTGGCAAACCTCCTCGAAATATACATGTCGCTGAATCGCTTCAACGATGCCGAAACTACGGCCAATAAGCTGCGGACCCTGAACCCCGATCTTCCCCACTACAGCATCTATCGCCTGGGTTTTGTGCGCGGCGACAGCAGTGAAATGCAACATCAGCTCGATTTGGTCCGGGCTACAAAAGAGGATCCGGAGATGCTTGGCTCTCTTGCCGCCGACACCGCAGCCTACCACGGACGCATCGAAAAACGACCGGCGGTTCCCATCTGGTCGGGCCATGCTGAGCCGCTGGCCGTCGCGCAATTGAAAACTGCCATGTGGGAGGCAGAGTTTCAGTTGACTGACGCAGCGAGAGGGGACGTCAGGGACGCTTTGGCAAAGGCTCCGACGCAGGTTGTCCGAACCTTCGCAGCACTGGCGCTGGCGCGCGCAGGAGATAACGAGGGCGCACAAAAACTCATCGCCGAACTGGAAAAGACAGACGCGCCCGACTCCATTGACTGGATGTACTGGCTTGCGCCGGCGCGAGCCGCCGTCGAGATCAACCGCAATAACGCCTCCGAGGCCATTAACGTATTGCAGCCGGCTGCCAGTGTGGAGCTCAGCCAAGATACTTACCTCCCCGGGACAACGATGCATCCGGTTTACGTCAGGGGGTTGGCCTACCTCGCGCTGCATCAAGGGGCTGAGGCCGCTGCCGAGTTTCAAAAAATCATTGAGCGTCCCGGCCTGATCGCGAACTGCCCATTGGGCGCGATGGCTCGCTTGCACCTTGCCCGAGCCTATGCGATGACCGGCGACACAATCGAAGCAAAGGCCGCTTATGAAGACTTCCTAACTCTCTGGAAGGATGCAGACCCGGAAATCCCCATCTACAAGCAGGCCAAAACCGAGTACGCCAAGTTGCAGTAAGAACTTCGGCGAGGTGGCGTGGGCGCAAAGTCCATGATTCGCCGAATCACGACGCGCCGAACCATGCTTCGGAGTAAGACAACCGCCAACCGGAGATCGGCGATGTGCCTGCCTATTGCAGCGAACTGGCGACGCTGGAAAAGACAGTGTTGGCGTTGGATCCAATCAGCTGAACCGTCCCCACAACGATCACCAGTATGACCGCCAGCATCACTGCATACTCGGCAATGTCCTGGCCACGGTCGTCACTCCAGAGTCTACTCCCGAGAACCGGCATAAGCGCCTCCCGTACGTTGAGCCCAGACAAAGAGCGCGAGCACTCCCCTTCGGGTGTTTCCTTGCCAATATCTTACGCCCGCCGGGCAAGTCCCTTTCCTATCGGGAGTGCATGGCCCGGCGGGGTAGCGGTGGGCGGGAGGGGTTATCCGCGCCTTCATTGACTTGATTCTGCGGTCTGGATAACTGCGAGTCCAGAACCCGGAACCGGAAGATCGGTTCACGATTCACAACTCGGGACTCACTGCACCTCCAGCAGCGCGGCCATGGTTTCCACGCCGTCCCACAGGTTCTGCAGGCGCAGGTTCTCGTTGGCGGCGTGCTGGTTGTCGTCATAGTTGGCGATGGGCACGGTGATGGTGTGCGTCTGGGCGGCGCGCTCCATCGCGCCCAGCGGAACGCTGCCTCCCATGGTGGGCAGGAGCACCACGGTTCCGCGAGCGCTTTCGACGGCCTGAATCACTTCCTGCGCGATGGGCAAATCCATCGGTGTGCGCACAGCGTTGTAGCTGGCCTGATCGCGCACGACCTTCGCAACCATGGGATGCGAAGTGAGAATTTCCTGCGTGGGCTCGCTGTCGACAATGAAATATCCCCGGGAGCGGATGTAGTCCACGACGCGCTCCTGCTGCTCGCGCCAGTCAATGCCGACCACAAGCCGCAGATCCAGATCGGCGGTCGCCGTCGGTGGAATGACATTCGCGGCATGAGCACCGACCTGCCCGGATGCGAACCCGTTGATATTCAGCGACGGCTGATTGATCAGTTCCAGCAAATGCCTGCCCGCGCCTTCGGTGTGCCCCAACCAGAAAGAATTCATCAGCATCTGGTCGTTCACGGGAGCCTTGGCCAGCGCTTCGCGTTCCAGCGGCGACAGCGGCGCGATGCCGTCGTAGAAATGCGGAATGAGAACATGGCCGGTCTCGTCTTTCATGCCGGCAAGCAACTGCGCCAGCATCATCGCCGGATTCGGCGCCCAGTTGCCGTAGTGCCCGCTATGCAGGCCACGGTGCGGACCATAGACAGTGATTTCCAGATGCGCGTCGCCCCGTGCTCCGAAGACAACGGTCTGCTTCCCGCTCTGATCCACCGGCCCGTCGCAGACCAGCCACACGTCGCCGTGAATCACGTCGCGGTTGGCATTGAGAATCTGTTCGAGATGCGCCGATCCCGCCTCCTCTTCGCCTTCCCACACGAAGCGAATATTCGCCCGCAAGGGAATGTGCGCCGCACGCAAGGCATCGAGCGCGGTGAGTTGTGCAAAGATGGCAGCCTTGTCATCTCCCGCCGAGCGGGCAAAGATGCGCGGCTCGCCATTGACGCTGCGCACCGTGGGAGTGAAGGGCGGAATCTCCCACTCCGACGGAGTGACCGGCTGGCCGTCGTAGTGCGCATAAAAGACGATCGTGTGTTGCGCACCCGGGGTGGTGATTTGCCCGTACACCACGGGAGGCGCATCCGGGATCGCCAGCAGCCGCGAATCCACACCGCGTGCTTTCAGCAGATCGAGTAACAGGTCGGCATTGCGCTTGAGGCCGGCGGGATCGGCGGCCACGTTCGGAATCGCGAGAAATTTGCCGAAGTTGTCGGTCAGTTCGGCCTGATGCGCCATGGTGTATTGGCGCGCACCTTCGACTACACTTTGCGGAGGAACGGTCTGTGCAGGAAGCGCCACGGCGGCACACAGCAGCAGCGCGCATAGAAAGTGCGATCTGCGAAACATCGCCACACCATACACGGCTTCCGCCCGTGCCTTCCATGAGGATTCGCTTGCAAGGTTGTCATCCTGAGCGAAGCCGGTTTTCAGGCGGAGCAAAGTATCTCCCCGCAAACGAACCTTGCATGGGAGATCCCTCGGCCCGCGAAGAAAGACGCGGGCTCTCGGGATGACGCCTCACGAGCCACCGCCAAGATTTTACACTTCCACGAATGCCTTCAGACGGGCCAGCGCCTGATCCCACTGCGCAGACACGGCGTCGAGATATTCTCTGATCCCCGCGATCGGCGCGGGATCAAGCTCAAACAGAGTCTCGCGTCCCTTGTGCACGCCGTGCACGATGCCCGCGCTTTCCATGGTTCGCAAATGCTTGGTGATGGCCTGCCGCGTCAGGCTTGAACCGCGGGCGAGTTGCGAGATGGAGTGCGGTCGTCCGCTCGAGAGCTTGCCGAGCAGCCGCAGTCGCGTCCGGTCGCCGAGCGCGGCAAAAATGGGCGCCGCAGCCGGAACGGTCAGCGCTCGGCTCGCGGAGGCAGCGTGGCCACGGCCTCTGCCGGATCTATCTCGAAACATATTTCTCAATGTTCTTCATCTGCTCGGTCCAGCCGCCCTCGTTTCTGCGGAAGCAGTCGTCGCGGCGGTCGCTGGGGAGCTTGTCGAAGCCAGATTCTGTGACCAGCAGCAATGTGCCAGTAGCCATCTTCTCCAGCCGAAACTCGACCAGTGTGGTCGGCTCGCCGGTGTAGTCCGGCGAGTAGTGGGCTTTGTCAAGAGATTTGGGATGCGCCCAGCGGTAGGAAAACAACCGCTCCGGCTCCATCTTCTCGATCAGAACCTCAAACTTGACGTGCTCGTAGCCTGGATAGGTGATCCAGCCGCGCGAGACCTCGCCGGCGGCAAAGGGTCCGTCGAGCTTCACGCCAAACCATTCGCCGAATTCGCGGTGATCCGTGAGAGCTCGCCATACCCGTGACACTGGAGCTTTCAGTTCAATGTGCTTTTCAATGCGATCTGTTGTCATAAGTGGTAGTCATAAGCAACCTTTCGGTTGCATATTACACTCACCGAGAATAAAATGCAACCTTTTGGTTACATATGAAGGAAGGCTGATCCGCGGACCGTCTGCCGCGCGAACCTATTCCATCTGCATGCCCCCGGTGAGGTCGACGATGCGGGCGACTTCGTGCTCCCTGCACCACTCTTCAAGCTCGTTCACGACCTTTTCCGTGGCGCACGGATCCCAATAACTCGCAGTTCCAATCTGCACGGCGGTCGCCCCCGCGAGCATGAATTCGACCACGTCGGCCGCGGTCGAAATTCCTCCCATGCCGATGACCGGAATCTTCACCGCGTGCGCGGCGTCGTAGACCATCCGCACCGCAATAGGCTTGATCGCCGGTCCCGATAGTCCCGCGGTCACGTTGGCGATGCGCGGCTTGCGCGTCACCGGATCAATCGCCATGGCCACGAATGTGTTGACCAGCGACAGTGCGTCGGCGCCCGATTCCTGCGCCACGTAAGCCATTTGCGCGATGCTGGTCACGTTAGGGGAGAGCTTGACAATGAGCGGCCGCCGCGCCACGCGCTTCGCGGTAGTAACGACTTCATCGAGCGTGCGCGGATCGCTGCCGAACTGCAGCCCTCCCTGCGCGGTGTTCGGGCAGGAAACGTTCAATTCATATGCGGTGATGCCTTCACCTTCGTTCAGAATCTGAAGGGTGTGCTCGTAGTCCTCGCGCGTGTAGCCGAAGACATTCGCGATCACCACGATGTTCTTGATCTGCCGCAACCGCGGCAGCTTCTCCTCCAGAAACGCCTGCGCGCCAATGTTCTGCAGGCCGATCGCGTTCAGCATGCCGGCCGGAGTCTCCCACAGCCGCGGCGGCGGATTGCCGATCATCGGCTCTTTCGAGAGTCCCTTGACCACCAGCCCGCCGAGTTTTGCGAGATGAACAACGTCTTCGAACTCGACTCCGTAGCCGAACGTCCCGCTGGCTGCGATCACGGGGTTCTTGAGCGCAATTCCGCCAACGTTGACGCTGAGATCGGGAGCCGAGTGCCCAAGCTTAGCCGAAGATTTGGCCGAGGTAGCCGTCATGGCCTCGCCTCTCCCGATCTCGTGCCGTCGGCACGATGCGGAGGCGCGATGGCTTCGGTCAGCACACGCCCCACCGAATGTGTGGGCGCGTTGATTCCCAGCAGCGAGGCCAGCGTCGCCGCCAGATCGACCGGCTCGGCATGAGTGCGATACGTTCCCTGCTGAAACGGCAGGCCGTAGATCGCGAGCGGCACGTGCGTGTCGTAGTTATAAGGCGACGCGTGATCCGTACCCGACGCGCCTCCTACGGTGTAAATGTCAGGAACACCCATCACGTACCAGCTTCCCTCCGGCGAATAGCTGTTCAAGTACTTTCGACCGAGCGGCGTCTGCGGCGCCTCACCCAGAGCCAGCTGCGATTTCGTGTAGTAGTCGCGAAGTCCGGCTTCCTTCATGGCCTCGCCCACAGCGGTCTCGGCGTCGCGCTCGCGCACATGCACGGCGGCGAATGCATCTTGATCGAGCCAGGCCATGGGAAAGTCCAGCTTCACATACGACGCCGGATGGCCGGGAGAAAATCTTGCAGCCAGCGCAGTGTTGAGCTGTGCTTCCAGTTTCGCTGCACCCAGATTCGCCGCCGGAATGCGCAGCTTCTTCACCTGTGTGGGCAGCGATGCAACACCGTGATCCGCTGATAATGCGATCCACACGTCCGCGAGCCCGATCTGGTGGCCGAGAAAGTTGATGAAATCGGCCAGCTCGCGATCGAGATCGAGCGCCATCTGCTGCATCTCCGGCGAATCGGGGCCAACCTGGTGACCCAGAATGTCGTTGGGCGAAAGGCTGATCGCGAGCAGATCCGTGGCCGGACCGCGGCCAACGTTTTCGTACATCACCAATTCGCGGGCGAACTCGAACTCGTACTCGTTGCCGAACGAGGTCGGCCCGATGACCTCGTAGAAGCCCGCCTCCGAGCCATCTTTCGCTTTTCGGTGCGCGGTGGAACGCAGCAGCGTGCCTTGCGCATCTTTCCAGTCGCGGTCCCAGTATTTTTGCGGGCGCGTCTGGTTGAAGTCCTGCACCCAGCGAGGAAGCTGGTCGCGATAGTAGGTCGACGTGACCCAGGCGCCTGTCTTCGGATCGATCCAGTACGCGGCGTCCCCGGCGAAGCCGGCGGGAAGAACGGCAGCGCGATCTTTTAAGGAAACCCCCAAAACTCGCGACTTCCCTTGTGTGGCCAGCTTAAGCTCATCTCCCAGCGTGTCGGCCAGCAGATTGTGCGGCGATGCGCCAGTCCTGTCCCCCTCTGCGCCGATGAGCTTCGTGTCGTCATCCTCCACCGAGGTCACCATGCGCTTCTTCTTCTGGTCCCACCATTCGTTGGCGACAATGCCATGGCCGTTGCTATACGCGCCGCTGAAGAGCGTAGCGTGTCCCGGAGCCGTGCGCGTATTGGCGTAGTTGTAGTTGCAGTCAGGGAAGTAGGCGCCGTGATCGGTCAGAAAGCGGAAGCCGGCGTCGCCAAATTGGTCGTGATACCGCTCCAGGTAATCGCCGCGGAACTGGTCGATGACTATGACCACAACCAGCTTGGGGTGCCCGTTGTAAGCAGAGGCATAACTTGCAACCGAGGATAAGACGACAGCCGCCAGCACGCAAAAAATGCTCGCGGCAGAAAACCTGGGGGTGAATTTCATCGTCACCGTAGTTTACACAGGCGAGTGAAATCCGCCAACGATTCCGGCCGCCAGCGGCCTCGCGAAATGCTAGTATGGCGCGGGCGTTCTTGACTTCAGTTTCTCAGTTCTGTCTCGTTTGAATCGACAGGAGGATCTGGCCGTGAGGAAACTGCTCTTTGCTGTGATTTTGCTTGTTGTGTTCGTGCCGATTCTGTCCGCGCAGACGCCGAAACCCCGCGCGGCTTCGACGGCGTTGATCGCGCGCGGCAAATACCTGGTCAATAACACCAGCATGTGCAACGACTGCCATTCAGCGCACAACGAGAAGGGAGAAGTGATCGAGGGGCAACGGCTGAAGGGAGCGTCGCTCGACTTCAAGCCCGCCGTTCCGATTCCGGTTTGGGCCGACAAGGCGGTAAATCTAGTCGGGCTGCCGGGATGGGAAAAGGACGCGGCGATCAAGTTTCTTATGACGGGCATCGCCTTCAACGGACTGCCCGCGCGTCCTCCGATGCCGCAGTATCGTTTCAACGAACGGGACGCCGAGGCGATCGTGGCGTATCTGCAGTCGCTGGCGCCGGCGAAATAGGGCTGAGTTGCTTCTTCGTTTGTAACCTGCGATGGTGCTAGATTCGTATCAGGGCACGCCTTCAGGCTTGCCGCAGATCCGTTTATCAACGAACGGGGCTTTAGCCACTGCGGTTCAACTCCCGGCCTCAGCGGCTAAAGCCGCTTTATCTGGTGTCGCCGTCGGCATCGCTGAAGCGATGCCTTGATACGAATCTCATGCGGGAGCTTCTCCCGTTCCGGGATGCTGCATCCCGGATCGTGCTCGCGCACGTGCATTCCCTGCCGCTTTTTCGATACAGTATTCAGTTCCCATGCTCGATCTGAATTTTGTCCGCGAAAACCTGCCGCTGGTCGAGGAGAAGCTGCGCCAGCGCGGCGCCGATCCTGACGCCGTGCTCAAAGGCTTTCGCGAGCTCGACACCGAGCGGCGCCACGCCATCACAGAAGCCGAGACGCGCAAGGCGCAGCGGAATAAAGCCTCAGAGGAGATCGCGAAACTGAAGAAAGCCGGCCAGGACGCTACCGCCGCGATGGCCCAGACCAAGGAACTGCGCGAGCAAATTCAGGCCCTCGAAAAAACGGCGACTGATCTGGATGCCCGCCTGCGCGACATGCTCGTCGGCATCCCCAACATCCCGCATGCCAGCGTGCCGGTCGGACACGGCGCCGACGATAACGTCGAGGTTCGGCGCTGGGGCGCGCCTCCGAAATTCGATTTCACACCCAAGCCGCACTGGGATCTTGGTCCGGAACTCGGCATTCTCGATCTGGAGCGCGCCGTCAAGCTCACCGGCGCGCGTTTCGCCGTGTATTGGGACTTGGGCGCGCGACTGGAGCGCGCCCTGGCCAACTTCATGCTCGATCTGCACACGCGCGAGCACGGATATACGGAAGTTTTGCCGCCGTTTCTCGTGAATTCCGATTCGATGTACGGGACGGGACAGTTGCCCAAGTTTGCCGCCGACCTGTTCCGCGTCCCGCAGGGCGAAAAAGATCTCTGGCTCATTCCGACCGCCGAAGTCCCGGTTACGAATCTCTATCGCGACGAAGTGCTGGATCAATCACGGCTGCCGGTTTCGCTGACTGCTTACACGCCCTGCTTCCGCAGCGAAGCAGGATCGTACGGGAAAGATGTGCGCGGCATCATTCGCCAGCATCAGTTTCAAAAGGTGGAGCTCGTGAAGTTCGCACATCCGGAGCATTCGTACGAAGAGCACGAGAAGCTCACCCACGATGCCGAGGAGGTTTTGCAGAAACTCGGCCTGCATTACCGCGTGGTCACGCTATGCACAGGTGACATGAGCGCGGCTTCGGCGAAGACCTACGACATAGAAGTCTGGCTGCCCGGGCAGCAGCTGTTTCGCGAGATTTCGTCGTGCTCGAATTTCGAGTCCTACCAGGCGCGGCGCGCCAACATCCGCTACCGGCCGGAGGGCAAGAACAAGACGGAGCTGGTGCACACGCTGAACGGTAGCGGACTGGCCGTGGGCCGCACCTGGGTCGCGATCGTGGAGAATTATCAGCAGGCCGACGGCAGCGTGCTCATTCCCGAAGCCTTGCGGCCATATATTGGCGCGGAGAGAATCACGAAAAGAAGCTTCCGGCCTCTAGCTTCTAGCTAACCGCGCTTGGGTTTAAGCTAGAAGCTAGTAGCTAGTAGCTAGAAGCTCGGAGCTAGTAGACTTGCACAGAGCGGAAATCTCGACTTCGGCGCCCGGTGCGCCCCTGCCCATGAACGCCATCTGGCGCACAATCCGCAGCTATGTTCTGTGGCAGCATGAGCGGGGGACGCTGCATTACGACATCATGGTCACGCTGATCCTGTTGTTCATTTTCCTTTCGCCGCGCGTGATCAATTTCAACGACAAACCCATCGCGCGCGATCCGCATCCGACTGACGTGATGGTCACGACCGACGCCCAGGGGCGCCTGGTCTACCAGGTTTCGGCCAGCGCCATCACGCCAGGTGACGACCGCTCGCTGCGCGACCAGTTGCTGCGCATCATCGAGCCGATCTCCGGAGCCGTTTCGATTGTCAGTTATGATGCGGTGCGCGACGCCAAAGGACGCACGCAAAGCTACAAAGTCGTGGTTCGGCGTGAGTAACACTCGGCGTGAGTAG
>CAYOUY010000107.1:0-26055 GCA_964407245.1 uncultured Acidobacteriaceae bacterium | reverse complement strand
ATCTATTCCATCGAAGATCTCGCACAACTGATCTACGACCTGAAAAACGTAAATCCGCAGGCGCGGATCGCCGTGAAGCTCGTCGCCGAGGCCGGCGTCGGCACGGTCGCCGCGGGCGTCGCCAAAGCGCACGCTGACGTCATCCTCATCAGCGGCGACAGCGGCGGCACGGGCGCGTCACCGCTCAGCTCGATCAAGCACGCAGGCATTCCGTGGGAGCTCGGCCTCGCCGAAACGCAGCAAGTTCTGTTGCTGAACGATCTCCGCAGCCGCGTGTGCCTGCAGACCGACGGTAAGCTGCAGACCGGCCGCGACGTCGTCATCGCCACGCTGCTCGGCGCCGAAGAGTTCGGCTTCGCCACCACGCCGCTCATCGCTGTGGGCTGCGTCATGATGCGCAAATGCCATCTCAACACCTGCTCAGTCGGCATCGCCACGCAGGATCCCGCGCTGCGGAAGCAGTTTCAAGGACAGCCCGAACACGTCATCAATTTCTTTTTCTTCATTGCCGAGCAGGTGCGGCAATACATGTCAGAGCTCGGCTTCCGCACAGTCGACGAAATGGTTGGCCGCGTCGACCTGCTCGAAGTGGCGCCCGCCGTCGAACATTGGAAAGCCCGCGGCCTCGACTACTCCGCCATTCTCTACAATCCATCCATGCCGTCGCACGTCGCGCGCCGTTGTGTGCACACGCAGGATCACGGCCTCGAGCAGGCGCTCGACCATCAACTGGTTGAGCACTCACTCGACGCTCTGCTCAGCTTGAATTCGGTCGAAATCAATTTGCCCGTTCGCAACATCCACCGCTCTGTCGGCACCATCCTGAGCGGCCAGATCGCGCGCCGCTACGGCTCCGCCGGCCTTCCTGACGACACCATCCGCATCCATCTTTCCGGCTCGGCGGGTCAGAGTCTCGGTGCGTTTCTGGCGAAGGGCGTTACGCTCAAGCTCGAAGGCGACGCCAACGATTACGTGGGCAAGGGCCTTTCCGGCGGGAGGCTCGTCGTCTATGCTCCGCGCGGATCAACCTTCGCGGCGGAAGAAAACATCATCATCGGTAACGTCGCGCTCTACGGCGCCACCAGCGGCGAGGCGTTTTTCAACGGAGCCGCAGGAGAACGCTTCGCGGTCCGCAACTCCGGGGCGACCGCCGTGGTTGAAGGCGTTGGCGACCACGGCTGCGAATACATGACCAACGGGCTGATCGCCGTGCTCGGCTCTTGCGGCCGCAACTTCGCTGCAGGTATGTCGGGCGGCATCGCCTATGTGTTTGACGAGTTCGGCGATTTCACCGAGAAACGTTGCAATCTGGAATCTGTCGATCTCGATCCCGTGATCGATGCGCAGGATGAAAGCATCCTCCGCGATCTGGTCACGGGCCACGCGCAACTCACTTCGAGCCGCCGCGCGCGATGGATTCTCGACCAGTGGCAGGAGGCATTGCCGCGCTTCATCAAGGTTTTCCCGCATGAATTCAAGCGAGTAGCGGGAGTCGCGCGCAGCCGCGAGAATTACGTTCCAGGTCGAGCCACTTCCATTCTCGATCCCGCGCCAGTCGCGATCGTAGAACATGAGCAGGTGGCCAATGGGCTGATTCAACATGGGCTAGTGCAACATGGGCTGGTGCAAAATGGGTAGGCCCACCGGCTTCATCGACTACTCGCGTGAGCTCGCTCCGCGCCGCCCGGTCGCCGAACGCGTCAACGACTGGTTCGAAATCTATCAGGATTTCCCGGAAGAAAAACTGCGCAAACAGGGCGCCCGCTGCATGGATTGCGGCGTGCCGTTCTGCCAGACCGGATGCCCCGTCAACAACCTCATCCCCGATTGGAACGATCTTGTCTTTCGCGGCCGCTGGAAAGATGCCGTTCGCCAGCTGCACGCTACCAACAATTTTCCCGAGTTCACCGGCCGCATCTGCCCCGCGCCTTGTGAGGCTTCCTGCGTGCTCGGCATCAACCAGCCACCGGTTACGATCAAGCAAAACGAAAAGAACATCGTTGAGCGCGGATTTCTGGAAGGCTGGATTCGCCCCGAGCCGCCCAAACATCGCACCGGAAAAAAAGTCGCCGTCGTCGGTTCCGGTCCTGCCGGGCTCGCCGCCGCGCAACAGCTTTGTCGCGCTGGCCATTCCGTCACCGTCTATGAGAAAAACGACCGCATTGGCGGATTGCTTCGCTACGGCATCCCGCATTTCAAGCTGGAGAAGCACATCATCGATCGGCGTCTTGACCAGATGTCGGCTGAAGGCGTGAAGTTCGTCAGCAACGCGGAAATCGGGAACAACATTCCCGTCGAAACTCTGCGCCGGGACTTCGATGCCATCGTTCTGGCCGGCGGCGCCGAGCACGCGCGTGATCTCAATATTCCTGGACGGGAACTGAAGGGCATCCACTTTGCCATGGACTTCCTGCCGCAGCAGAACAAGCGCTGCCTTGGCGACACCATCGATCCCGCGGTCGAAATTCTCGCCACCGGCAAGCGTGTGGTCATCATTGGCGGGGGCGACACCGGCGCCGACTGCCTCGGCACCTGCCATCGTCAGAAGCCGCTTTCCGTGCATCAGTTCGAGATCATGCCCAGGCCGCCGGAAGAGCGCTCGCCGCTAACGCCGTGGCCGCTGTGGCCGCTGCAGCTGCGCACCGAGGCAGCGCACGAAGAAGGTGGCATCCGCGACTGGAGCATCGCCACCACAAAATTCACCGGACCTCCAGACGGCCGCGTCACTCAACTTCACGCCGTACGCGTTGGCCCTCCCCCGAAGTTTGAGCCGATTGCCGGCAGTGAATTCACCATACCGGTCGACCTCGTCCTGATCGCCATGGGCTTCCTTGGTCCCGTGCGTAGCGGCATGATCGAGCAGTTGGATGTTCAACTCGACCACCGCGGCAACGTAGCCACCGACGAAAACTACATGTCATCGATTCCCGGAGTTTTTGCTGCCGGCGACATGCGCCGCGGTCAATCGCTGGTGGTTTGGGCCATCGCCGAAGGACGCAAAACCGCCGCGTGCGTGGATGCGTGGCTGATGAAGCAAGCCGCGAGGAATACATCCGCGACGGTGCAGCAAATTGCATCTTGATCGTCCAAGGTATAGCCTTCGCACTACTTTCAGCTGGCGTCATCCCGAAGGCTCGCGCTTTCCCCAGCGAGCCGAGAGATCTCGCGCGGAGCGTGGCTTGACGACACCAACAATCGCACAACGACTTCCACATCCATGATCCAACTTTCCGACATCCGGACCGCGCTCGCCCGTATCCGCGCCGACATCCGCGTCTCGCCCTGTACGCACTCGGAAACTTTTTCCGGCCTTACCCACAATTCCATCTTCCTCAAGCTCGACAATCAGCAGCGCACCGGCGCGTTCAAAGAGCGCGGCGCGCTGAACAAACTCCTCACTCTTACTCCCGACGAACGCGCTCGCGGCGTCATCGCCGCCTCCGCCGGCAATCACGCACAAGGAGTCGCCTACCACGCGGGCAAGCACGGCATCCGGGCGCGCATCTACATGCCGCTGCCCACGCCGCTGACCAAAGTTTCTTCCACTCGCTCCTACGGTGCCTCGGTCATCCTGCATGGCGCCAACTACGACGAAGCGTTTGAAAAAGCGCTTCAGGTAGCGCAGCAAGACCGCCTCACCCTGATCCACGCCTTCGACGACGCTGCGGTCATTGCCGGGCAGGGAACTCTCGGCCTGGAGATTCTCGAACAGCATCCGGACATTGAAGCCATCGTCGTCCCCATCGGCGGCGGAGGGCTGATCGGCGGCATCGCCTGCGCGGTGAAGGAGACCAATCCCGCGGTGAAAGTCTTCGGCGTGCAGCCCGCCAAGATTCCTTCCATGAAGGCGGCGATCGCGGAAGGCAAGCCGGTCACGCTCGACTCGGCCAAGACCATCGCCGACGGCATCGCCGTGCGCCGCGCCGGTGATCGTACTTTCCCGCTGGTTCAGAAATATGTGGACGGCATTGCGACCGTTGAAGAGGAGGAAATCGCCAACGCGATTCTTCTTTTACTCGAGCGCGAGAAAACTCTGGCGGAAGGCGCGGGCGCTGCGGCCCTGGCTGCCGTCTTGAACCGCAAACTTCCGCTCAGCGGCCAGCGGGTCGCCGTTCTCGTCTGCGGCGGCAATATTGATGTCACGTTGCTCGCCCGCATCATCGAGCGCGGCCTGGTGAAGGACGGGCGCCTGGTTCGCCTGCGCATCCATCTGCCCGATTATCCCGGCGCGCTGCATCGCCTGACTGGAATCCTCGCCGACCATCGCGCCAACATCGTCGAAACCGCCTACGATCGCGCCTATCACGGCGTGAATCTCGGCGACACCGCCATCGACATCACCATGGAGACGCGCGGTCCCGACCACATCGTCGAACTGCTCGCTGCGCTCGTCTCCGCCGGCTACACGCACGAACGAATTCTGTAGAAGATTTCTCTGAGAGAAAAGAGACTCTCGGGCAACGCGCGGTGTTACGGCGAATCCGGACTGACCGGAGTCTTTGCGCCGTGGCAGAACACGACGAGGCAAAGCATGACGCCCGTCGCCACTCCGCCGCCGATCTCAATCCATTTCGGATTCACTCCGTTGCCCGTATTGGTCACTCGCTCGGGCGCTCCGCAGATTTCTGATTCCCCGTAACTGGCCTGTTGCCCTTCCTTCACGCTGGCGTTTTGTTCAGCGGTGGATTCCAGCGTCGGCTTTCCTTTGAAGCCTTCGCGGCGAACGTTGACGTCGAGTTTGCGCGCGGCCACCTGCACCGTGCCGCTCACATCGGTCACTTCATATTGCGTCCATTCATTCACCACGGGCACTACAGTCAGGCAATTGACTTTCACCCTGAAACCCTTCGACGTGCCCACCGCGACGCCGCCGTGGTCCAGTTCGAGAAAGTCTCCCTGAAACTTCAGCACGGACTGCGGCTGAATCTGAACTTCGGTGCCATCCAGCGTCAGAGTAGCGGAAAATCCAGGCTTGGTCTCGATCAGATCGCCCGTGAAAATGGAGGACGAATCGTGCGCCTCATATTCGTTCACCCACACCCCTCCCTGGGTATGCAGAACCGCCGACGGCGATTCCGAACTTTGCGACGGAATTTGGCCCAGCAAGAAAGACGGCAGAACCGCTACCAGGACCCAGCACAATAAACCACGCGGGATGAAGACACTCATGGATTGTCAAAGTTTCGATTGCCAGAATCTCGATTGGCAAAGTTCGCCGGCCAAAGTTTCGCTGGCCAGACTCCATACGGGCCAATTAGAAAAATCGTAGCTGGGGCTTAGGGGTCCGTCTATTGCCACTCTGGATGACCACCGCCGCATCCTCGCCAGGATTGTCTTTGTGAACTTTGCATGTTTGTTGGGTAAAACTTTGTAAATCATGCAGTTCCGCCGTATGAACGATTTAAACTAAATGCAAGGGTTATGAACGTACGCAAATCAGGTTTGACCTTATTCATACCTCTCGCCCTCGCAACCGCTTTCGGCTTCGCATCTGCGGTCAGCGCGTCTCCGGCGGTGGCTCAAGCCGCGGGTCAGCCCGCAATTGCCAAGAGCATCGGCACCGTCAAATCGATCAATGGAAATGCTCTCGTCCTGACGCCCACTTCGGGGCCGGAAGTCGCCGTCACCGTGCAGCCCACCGCGCGCATCCTGCGTCTCCAGCCCGGCTCCACAGACGTCAAAAGCGCCACTCCGCTCGCGCTGCAGGACCTGCAAGTCGGCGACACGATTCGTGCCCGCGGGCCCGGTTCCGCCGATGCCAAGTCGATCAACGCCCTCGAAATCATCGTGATCACACGGTCGGCCGTGGCTGCCGTGAGCGACCAGATTCGTCAGGATTGGCAGAAGCGCGGCATCGGAGGCCTGGTCAGCGCGCTGGACCCTTCCACTGGCACGGTGAACATCACCATCACGGGATTCAGCGGCAAGAAGACCATCGCCGTGCACACGGCTAAGAACACCGTCATCCGCCGCTACGCTCCCGACTCGATCAAGTTCGAAGACGCAAAATCGAGCACCCTGCAGGAAATTCAGAATGGCGATCAGTTGCGCGCGCGTGGTGATCGCAGCGCGGCCGGCACCGAGTTCACCGCCGAAGAAGTTGTCACCGGCACATTCCCCTTCGTCGTGGGAACCGTCAAGTCCGTGGATGCAAGTGCGGGCACCCTCAGCGTTCAAGATGTCGTGAGCAAGAAAACAGTGGAGGTAAAAATCACAGCCGGCTCGCAGCTGCACAAGATTCCCGCGGAAATGGCGCAGCGCTTTGCCGCGCGCCTGAAAGGGAACATGCCTCCCGGAACT
This sequence comes from uncultured Acidobacteriaceae bacterium, assembly GCA_964407245.1. Classification (GTDB taxonomy): domain Bacteria; phylum Acidobacteriota; class Terriglobia; order Terriglobales; family Acidobacteriaceae; genus Sulfotelmatobacter. The sequence continues at coordinate 19,755 of CAYOUY010000107.1, read as the reverse complement.
CCCGGCTCAGGAAGTGCAACGTCAGGCACGGCGCAATCACAAGGTGCTGCGGCGTCCGCTGCTGGCGCCGCTCAGAACGGGAATGCTCCCAACGGAACGGGCGCGCACCCCGGCGGTCCGCCTGATTTCCAGCAAATGCTAAGTCGCCTGCCTTCTTCGACACTCGCTGATCTGCAATTACAGAAGGGCGACGCTGTGGTCATTTTGGCGACGCAGGGAACGCCCAGCAGCGCCGGCACTGCCATTACTTTGCTGAGCGGAGTGGAACCGATTCTTCAGGCCGCTCCCAATGCCAGCCAGGCCATGATGCTTGCGCCCTGGAGCCTCGGAGGCACCCCCAACGGTGACGCGGGAAGCCAATAACCGTCGATTAGAAGAGTGCGCGCAGGGTTGTCCTTAAGAGGATGTCCTTGTCTGAATTCATAAGAGATGGAAATGAAGGAATGAAGGCTTATTACTCGATGCGTTTTTTCTTCGCCCTCACACTTTTACTGAGCGCGATCACCGCCGTTGCTCAAACCGCGCCCGCGCAGGCTCCCACCGGTACCCTTCGCGGACAAGTCACCGATCCTTCGGGCGCTGCCATCACCAATGCAACGGCAGCTCTCACGCCGGAAACCGGTTCCCCGCTCACCGCTCAGACCAACAATCAGGGTTTCTACGAGTTCAAGGCACTGCCCCCGGGCAAGTACTCTTTGACGGTTGTTGCAGAGGGATTCGTTCTCTACGAAAACGACAACATCAGCATTGCCGACCAACCCCTGCGCCTCAACGTAACCATGTCGATTGAAGTGCAGACGCAGAAGGTGCAGGTCTCCGACACCGCCCCCACGGTCGACGTGAATCCCGCCAACAACGCCGGCGCCATCACCATCTCCGGCAAGGAACTCGAAGCCCTGCCTGATGATCCCGACGAATTGCAATCCGATCTCGAAGCCCTTGCCGGTCCCTCTGCCGGCCCGAATGGCGGCCAGATGTACATTGATGGATTCACTGCCGGCCAGCTTCCGCCCAAGTCTTCGATTCGCGAAATCCGCATCAACCAGAATCCGTTTTCTTCCGAATACGACAAGCTGGGCTATGGCCGCATCGAAATCTTCACCAAGCCCGGCACCGACAAACTGCACGGACAATTCCTTGCCGACGGAAACGACTCCACATTCAACGCGCCGAATCCTTTCCTCGGCCCCGAGCCGCCCTATTACTCCACATTCTTCGAGGGAAACATTGGCGGCCCGATCCGGAAAACTGCCTCTTATCTTCTGAATGTCGAGCGCCGCGACATCAACGAACTCGCCTCCACCTACGCCGTCGATCCCAACACCGGAAACACGTTCCTGGTGGAATCCCTCGCCAACCCGCGGCAGCGCACCGAAATCAACCCTCGCCTCGATTGGGCCATTACCAAAAACAACACGCTGATCTCGCGCTATCAGTATTACCGCAACACGGATACCAACGATCTGGCCGGCGCGCTGAGCCTCCAGACCCAGGCGTATTACAACCAGTTCACCGAACACACGGTCCAGATCAGCGACACGCAAGTGTTTGGCACAAAGATCGTTAACGAGACGCGCTTCCAGTATCTTCGCGACAGCACCGTTCAGAACCCGAATGATACCCGCCCCACCACGAATGTGATCGGCAACTTCTTAGGAGGCGGCTACGCATCCGGCGCTCAAAACGACCTGCAGAACGCCTACGAAATTCAAAATTACACTTCCATCATCTCCGGCAATCACACCATGAAGTTCGGCGCGCGCGTGCGCGTCACCAAGGACAGCAACTACTCCACGAACGCATTCAACGGCACATTCACTTTTCCCTCGTATGCCGCGTTTACAGGTTCAAAGCCGACGCAGCTTTCGATCATCTCCTGTCCGGCCAATGGAGTGTTTTCGCCATGTTCACCCAACGCCTCCGTCACCTACGCGGACGGCGAACCCTATCTCCAGGATGACTGGCGCGTGAGGCCCAACGTCACGCTGAGCTTCGGCATGCGCTTCGAAGCGCAGAACGTGATTCACGACCACAACGACTGGGCGCCGCGCCTGGGGTTTGCCTGGGGCGTCCATGGCCGCAGCGCGCCTCCCATTGTCGTGATCCGCGGCGGATCGGGCATTTTTTACGACCGCTTTCAACTCGGACAGATTCTGCAGGCGCAGCGCCTGAACGGAGTCACGCAGCAGGAGTTCGTCATCAACAATCCAACCTGCTACCCCGGCCTTGACCAGCCTTTGACCGTTCCCATCTCCAGTTGCGGCACGGCCAGTTCCAGCGCATCCACCACATATCAGATCAGCCCCACGCTGCACGCGCCCTACACCGTGCAGAGCGCGCTCAGCGTCGAACGGCAGATCACCAAGTCGGCGACCCTGACCGTCAATTATTTGAACTCGCGAGGCTTCGATCAGTTCGTCACCGTCAACGCCAACGCCCCTTTTCCGGGAACGCCCTGCTATCCCACTTGTGTCCCTCCCGCCAGCAACCTGTACCGCTACGTCTCCGAGGCCAATTTCAAGCAGAACCAGCTGAGTGTGATTTCCAACGTCAGGTTCGCGTCCAAGGTGCAACTGTTCGGCTACTATGTGCTTAACTTCGCCAACAGCGACACGGCAGGCGTCTCCAGCTTCCCCTCGAACTCCTACGACATCAGCCAGGATTGGGGCCGTGCCTCGTTCGACGTGAGGAACCGCTTATTCTTTGGCGGCAGCGTTGCTCTGCCATACCTCGTTCGCATCAGCCCGTTCATGATCGTCAGCTCCGGTTCTCCGTTCAACATCAGTTCACCCTACGACCTGAATGGCGATAACCAGTACAACGACCGTCCTGGCCTGGTTTCGACGACGACCTGCCCGACAGTTCAAAACGCCACCGGCTCATACCTTTACTGCACGCCGCTCGGCACTTTTGACGCGTCAGCGGCTACCGGCAAGCTTCTGCCGATTAACTACGGCACTGGCCCCGGACACTTCGTCATGAATGTGCGTCTGACCAAGACCTTCGGTCTCGGACCGCGGACAAAAGGCACCACCAGCGGTCAGGGACAGGGTCAGGGTGGAGGGCCGGGCATGGGTGGTGGCCGAGGCGGTCCGCGCGGCCCGCTCTTCGGCGGCGGTGGCGGAGGCATGTCCATGTCCACCAGTTCCGATCGCCGTTACAATCTCGCGCTTGGTGTGAGCGTGCGCAACCTGTTCAACGACGTCAACGTCGCCAACCCGAACGCTGTCCTCGGTTCGCAGCTGTTCGGCATCTCCAACGCGCTGCTGGGAGGTCCCTACTCGCCCAGCACCGCCGCAAACCGCCGACTGGATTTGATCGCGACGTTCAACTTCTAGCTCGGATGATGGCGTCATCCCGAGCGCAGCTTGAAGTGTTCGCGCGGCGTTCGAGCCGCGCGCCGAAATCCTGAGCGAAGCAAAGGACCTCGGCGGACCGAGGGATCCCCCAGGGCAATGGCCTTGTTCTATGGGAGATCCCTCTGCCCGCTGGTGAAAGCGCGGTCCTTCAGAATGACCCCGCAGGAAAATGAAATTCGAGATGAGCTGCCACCGGCTTCAGCCGCTGGTTCCTCGCCACCGCAGCCTCAGGTTATCCTGATAAACTGAGCCGTAAGCGCACGATCCTGGGTGCAAGGGTTCCGAACCGATTGGCCTTTCTTCCCATCAACAGACGGAGATTCATTGGACTGGCAGCAACTGCCGGGGCCGCCGCCCTGGCAGCCGACTCGTTGCTGCTCGAGCCCAACCGCCCGCGGATTGTGCGTCGGCGGATTGCCTTGCGCCGTTGGCCTGAACGTCTCAATGGTTTCACAATCGCCCTCTTGAGCGACTTCCACTACGATCCTCTTTTCTCCGCCCACCCTCTGCACGCAGCTATCGGCATGGTCAACGATCTGCGGCCTGATCTCATCGCGCTGGCCGGGGACTTTGTTTCGCTCTCGCTCGTGCCTTACAACGGTGAAAAAGACGCTGCGGTCGCCGAGCCCTGCTCCGAACTGCTGCGGCAGATGCAGGCGCCTCACGGGCTCTGGGCCGTTCTCGGCAATCACGACGTCTCTACCGCCCCTCGCCTCGTGATCGGCGCACTGCAGACGCGTGGAATTCGCGTCCTGCTCAACCAATCGGTGGCGATCGAGCAAAACGGAGCCCGCTTCTGGCTCGCCGGTGTCAATGATGTCCTGAGCCGATCCTCCGACCTCAGCGCAACGCTCGATGGCGTCCCCAGCGACGAAGCCACAATTCTCCTGGCACACGAACCCGACTACGCCGATTACACGTCGCGCCATCCCGTTGACCTTCAACTCTCCGGGCACACCCATGGCGGCCAAGTCAGGCTTCCGCTGATCGGCCCGCTCTACCTGCCCGAAATGGGGCGAAAGTACATCCTGGGTTTGTACGAGGTCGGCCTGCTCACCCTCTATACCAATGCCGGTCTGGGGACCCTCCGGGTTCCGGTGCGTTTCAACTGCCCGCCGGAAATCACGCTGCTGACCCTCACGCGCTCCGCCGCATAACAAAACGATCGTGACCCGGATTCTTGAGCCGCAAAAGACCGCACTGCTTGTGCAACCGCTTTCACATTCGCTGCTCCAGCACCTCATTCTCGTTCGGCAACTCGTTGCAAATGTGATACATTTTCGGCTCCGAGGGTGGTCCGATATTTGCCTGTGCCTCGGCATCGCGTATTCAAGACAGAAGCCGGTCGCTTAGGAAGGAACCGCACATGCTTCGCAGCATCTGGCTTCGTCGCATCTGGTTGCCGATCCTGGCTGGCGTCCTCGGCGGCGCCGGCCTTGCGTCCACGACGGCTGTGCCTTCTTCGCGCTCAGCCACGCTGCAGCAGCGCCCGCCCCAAATTACGGCCACGCTGGCGCGGGCCGCGGAGTTTGTCGCGGTGCCTCACCTCAGCACTCTCCCCGATTGCGAAGAGGTTCAGCCGCCTGAGGCCCTTACTACCCCCGATCCCCTCCTCACTCCCGCCGGGCAGGGCAAGAGAGTGAAGGTCAGTTTCATCATCGGCACCGATGGCCGCGTGCACAGCCCGTTGATTCTGGAAAGTGCGGGCCTTGCCCGCGACCGCCGCGTTCTTCAGACCGTCCGCACCTGGCGCTACCGGCCCGCAACCTGCAACGGCGTGCCCACCGAGACCGAAGGTAAGATCGAGTTTTCCAGCCGCTGAGTTTTACAAGGCTGGAGAAGCCGCAGCCGCCTGCGCTAGAATGACCCGAGATGAGTGCGCGCCGTTCGGTGCGCGACCCAAACCGATCCAGTGGAAGAGATCCGTGGATAAAGAACGTAAGCCTACACGCTCCGACATGCGGCGCGGCGGTCCCGCTATCGACCCCATCGGCGCTGCACTCGAAGCCGCCAAGCGCCTGGCCACCGAAGTCGACGCCGAACAGTCCGTTCGCGACGCGTTAAACGACTTTGCCGCCCAGGATTTCGCGGGGAACAATATTGGGGAAAACGAAGGCGGTGATCCCTCCGATTCCGCGGCAGGAGTCTGCGAAGTTTGCGGCTACCGCAATCGCGAAGGCAATCGATTTTGTGGAAAATGCGGCACGGCGCTGCCAGAGCCGCGGTCCGGGTTGAGGTCGGCGCCACTCCCGGGATCGTTTCCGCAAGAGCGTCAGCCGGGCGCCAACCGCGTAGTCACCGCCGAAACCCACCACTACCACCATCACTACCACTATTTTCCTGGAGGCTCCGAAGCGGCACCTGCACGCGCCGCGGATCCGGTGCGCGAAGTCGATCGCATGCGGCCGTCCGCCGCCGCCATGCGCGGCGATATGAGCCGCGCCGAAGCGGCCGTGCGGCGCATCACTCAGGAGTGGGTGCTGGCCTCGAACACCAAGCATCTGGACGACCTGCTCGATCTCTACATCGCCGATGCGCTGGTGCTGCGCTCGAACTGTCCGCCGATTCGCGGTGCCGCGGCGGTGCGCGAATTCTTTTTCGGCGCACTCGACGCCGGCATGGGAGATGTTGAGATGGAACCGCTTCGCGTGGACATTGCCGGCGATCTGGCCTACGAAGCGGGACGCTTCAAGGCTCTGGTTCCGGGCGCCACCGGCAAGCGCCGCGAAGAGCGCGGAAAGTATTTGTGGGTCTGCGCGCGCCAAAGCAATGGCGAATGGAAGCTGGCCGCCGACTGCTGGTCGAGCGACCTGGCCTTCTCGCAGCAGGAATCCGACGTTGCACCTAGCGGCGCCGTCAAGACCCGCGAACCGCGGAAGGGCTGATGCCGCGGAATGCCGGCACCGTGGAAGAGCGGCCCTTCAGGGCCGCGTAAAACGGACGCGAGAGCGGGGGGCTTTAGCCCCTGAGATTCCACCGTGCTCTACGCGCTCACTCCCAGTTTCCCCAAATCCTCCCGCAGTTGTCCGATTGTCTGCATCTCGATCGTGTGCATGCCCAACCTCACGGCACACTCCAGATTCAGCGGGCGATCGTCAGTGAAGCAGCATTCCTCGGCGGGTATCTGCGTAGTTTCCAGGGCCAGCCGGTAGATGTCCTTTTCCGGCTTGCGAAAGCCAACGAAGCAGGAACTGATGAACAACTGGAAGATCTGGCGCAGCCCGCACTTTTCAATGCGGTAATAATTCAGTTCGCGCGACTCGTTATTGATCGTTCCCATGAAATACTTGCCCGAGTCGCTGAGCGCGCGCGCAAACTCGATCACCTCGGGAAACGGCTGCGACAAGGAAAACATATAGTCGCGAAAGGCATCGCGCGTGAACGGCCGCGTGCGGTAGAAGACCGTGCGGTCCAGATATTCGTCGAGCGTGATCTTGCCTCGCTCGAACGACGACACGACCATCTCGTGCCGGTCATGAAACTCCTCTTCGTCGAGGTGAAAATGCTCCAGCGCCGCAAGGCGTTGCGTGCGGTCCCAGGCGTTGGTGAGCAGCACGCCGCCGACGTCCCAGAAGATAGCGCGAATGCCAGACACGGGGCTTCCTCCACGCAAGACCTGCGTGGAGGAAGTGTAGACGAATTGTCGACCTCTGCGGAACTACGGGAGTGAGCTGGTTTTTGCTGCAGGTTGAGCCGTGGGCTCAAACGAGGGACTTTCGATCGTGGCGCGATTCCAGTGCTGTCCTTCCTTCCACAGGCTCGGTTGTCCTTCCAACCGGGCGTCGTAGCCCTTGCGCACATGTACTTGCATGTGCTCGCTGTTTCTCTCCGCGGTCACTCGAACGGGACGGAATTTTCCATTGGGCATGAAATCGGCGGGCCGGTAAACCACAAGATAGCGGCTGCGGATCAAGTCTCGGAGCTTGTCCAGCGACTTGTCGAGCGTTTGCATGTCGCCGGGGAACATGCTGGCGCCGCCGCTGCGCTCGGCCAGGACTTCCAGAACCTTGTCGGCATCGGTCCGGACACTCGTGTCCACGGGCGAGCTGACGTTATAAGCCATCTTCTCGACCGTGCTGACCGTGTAGATGGTGACTCCCGCCCTTTCCGACTCCGCGATGGCCTGCTTCAGGCTGCGATGGCTGGAATTGTCTTCTCCATCTGTCATAATGACCAGGACTCGCGCAACGCGCTCCGTTTCTGGATATGCGTCCAGCTTCCAGGAGGCGAACGACACGGCATCAAAGAGTGCGGTCCCACCGCCGTTAGTGAGTTTTTCAATGCCTTTCGCCAATGCCTCCGGATCAGCAGTGAAGTCCTGCGTTACGTTGTTGTCAGTGCTAAAACCGATGACGAAGCCCAGGTCGAGACTGGGACTGAGCACTTTACTTAGAAATCTCTCCGCCGCGCGCTTCTCAAACCCGAACCGATCCCGCACCGACCCGCTGGTGTCAATGAGGAAACCAAGGCGCAGCGGAAGCTTCGACTGCGGAATGAATTGCATGACTCTTTCCGGAGGCTTGCTGTCATCGAGGATGTGGATGTCCGGCAGTTCGAGGTCGTTCACCATATGTCCATGGTTGCTGACCGCGAAGAACAGCGCCGTTTCGTCAACGGCTTTGCGGATCGTGTACAGGCCGGCGGGCCGGCTTGGGGCAACCAGGGCAGCTGGTGCGACCGCACGACCGCTGGCTGCTGCCACGGTGGAGCTCTCTGGTTTGCTGGTTTCCGCTGCCGCGCAGGGCTCAGCACCGACGTCTTTCAGTTCTGCCTCCAAACGTTCGCTGTTGGGGAATGTTTGCGCCGGCGGCGACTGGCCGGCGGCGGCCGCTTGGGAAGGTCCAACGGTTTGACCCGCTGCGCGCTTGGCCAGAATATCCAAATTCTTCCTGGCGACAGGGGCAAAGGGATTGGTCGGGTCCTCAGTCAGGAAGACCGTCAATTCGCGCTGCACTCCATCGTAATCTTTCAGCTCAAGTGCGGCATTGGCTGCGATGTAGTGCACATTCGCCAGCCCGCGATGGTCGACAGCGTGAACCTTCTGTACCGTGGCCAGAGTCTGTTCGAATTGACGATTTCCGCTTTGCGCATACGCCAATGCGGCGAGAATTTTTGCGTCTTTCGGGCTGAGCGTGGCGGCTTTTTCCAAGTTCGAAGACGCGCCCGCATAATCTTTGTCCGACAGCGCCAGCATGCCCAGATTGAAGAAGGAGCCAGGAAACTTCTGATCAAGATTTGCGGCCGTTTCGAATTCCTCTTTCGCTCGGCTGTCCTGCTGGTCGAGATAGGCCAGGCCCAGAGTATTGTGAGCCAGAACGAACTTGGGATACGCCGCAACAGCCTTCTGCAAGTGAACGATGGCTTGTTTGGCGTGCTGTTCCTTCATCAACGTGGCAGCCTGGTTGTATTCCTGCAGCGCCTTGTCGGAAGCATTAAGGTCGAGCGCCGACACTACCCCAGTGTCAACCAGATGCTGGCGCTGCTCTATGATCTGCTTGTTTTTTTTCTGTTCCCTAGTCGTCTCATCCAGGAACATCACCGCGAAGTCCACTTGCGAAAACACGGCATCCGGGGTGCCTGTGTTCATGAAAGGCAGGAGGGCCTGCGCGTGCGCCGACAAACTGCCGAGGCAAGCCAGGGCAAGAGCGCAGGCAAATGCGTATCCGACACACTTGAAGCCTCGAATAACGAGGAGGCAAGGAACAGGCGCTAGCGTCATATCGGTAGTCTCCTGAGGTCATCTGTGGGACGCGGTACCCCCGATACCGCCCACTCTGTTGGCCTAGCATTCTGTACCTCACCCGCCATTTAGTCAACAGGACTTCAGGCCAGAACGGGCACAAACGGCGGCCTGTGGGCTGTGCCCCGAGTCGGTTTCTAACTCCAAACAAAACGCCCCGGCCTGCGTTTTCGCAGGCCGGGGCGTCAAATCATCGGTGACGGTTTACGGCGTTTGGCCCGGCGTGAAGTTCTGGTGGTAGCTCAAGCTCACGATGTCCTGGAGCATGGGCGTTGCCGGAGGCAGATTGGCCGGATTCAGGAACAGCGTGTCGAAGGAGAAGTCACGCGTCGGCGGACTGTACACCACCGTGCAGCACTTGAAGACGCCGGTGTTGTATTCCGAGTAGTACATGCTGACCAGCGATCCGTTGTAGTGCAAGGTGTTGTTCCAGGTCTCGAGGTAGCGCAGGAAGTTGTGCATGCCGCCGTCCGTTCCGAAGTCCTTGGACACGTTGGTCCAGGTGGGCTGTGGGAAGGGAATGTTCTTTCCAGCAGCCACCGCCATGCGGTAATAAGCGTCGGCAGAGCTCTCGCGGATGAGTGTGCCGCTGTTCATCGTGGTGCCCATCGTCGTGGGATAGAGCAGGCTCATCGCGTTGCTCCACTGATTCGACAGCACGGTCACGGTATCGGCAATGATCGATGCCGCAGCGTGGGGCATTTGCGCGCCGCCGGTAAAGAATGTGTCGGCGGTGCCGCTGTTATAGTTGCCCAGAACATAGACCGGGTTCTCCGAGGCCACCGTGAATCCGCCGCATGCGGTGGGATTGGCCGCGTTCTGCACGCAGCCGGTCGCCGCAGTCGGCATAACCGGCAACGGGCTCGCTCCAGCAGCGCTCATGCCGCCGTCCACCAGCATCAGCGCATGGCGCGCACCCGTGACCATGTTGGCGATGCCCATCTGATCGCCGGCGTTGGTCAAGTACGGCTGTGCTGGTTGCGACGCCTTTGGGTCGTTGTAGGCAGCCGCGCAGTCCTGATACGTCTGGTACGTCGCCGCGGCCCCGGTTTTAGTTTGCACCGGCGCAGCCGCCGGCGTCCGCACGTAAGAGTTCAGAGGGTTGGTGTTGGTGTTCCGGCCAAAGCCGTAGCCCAGATTCTTCTCTCCCCAGTTGTCCAGAAGCCCGTTCTGATCCACGTCCTCAGGAGAGTAGGTGTAATAGGTCGGCGTTTCCAGAGCCCCATCCTGCGCGGTCGAGGTCAGGTTCTGGGCAGAGTTGACGACGTCTTCCAAGCCTGACTCCCCGCTGTACACGGTCGATCCGCCGGGGGTCTGCCCTCCGTTCGAGGCATTCGGATCCTTCTTCATGCCCCGGTGGTCGGAGAAGTAAAGCACGTAGCCATTCTCGTTCGAGTAGTTCACGTTCGTGCCCGTGCCCAAGCCGGTTTTGCCCTTCAGCCACCAGGTCAGGTTGCCCACATCGAGCTCGACCGCGTTCATAATGCCGTTGACCGAGCAGGTGGAGTAGGTAAATGTGTTCCCGTTGCCTGCCTGCCCAGCACCCGGACTGAGGCTGAGGTTGGCGACGTTGTTGTCGCGCATCTCAGCTTCGCGCACGTCGTAAAAGTTGATCGGGTACCAATCCGTTGTCGCAGGCACGGTAGCAGCTCCGGGGACGACTCCAGGCTGCAGCTGCTGCAGAATCAAGATCGCGTTTAGATTCACCGTATTGTTCGTGCAACCGGCGGTGCCATTGAGATTTGCCGGGCAAGTCGGCGGAGTGTCGAAGACCTGGCCAAAACCCAGGTTCAGCCACTCTTGCGTCACGCCCACAAAATCCGCATGAGCGTTGCAGCTCGTATTGGCTACGGGGCAGTACTCCACGCGTATCCAGGGGCCCATCGGAGCGGCGTTTCCTACCGGGCACGCCGCGGCAGAGAGGGTGGCACAAGTGGGATTGTTGACGATCGTGCCCGCCAGCGGCCAGGTTAACCAGGCCGTCTGGCCGGCATCGGTGTAGGGAGCGATCCAGCCGGAGGCTTGCAGTCCCGCGCCGGGAATGGTGGCAAACCCCATCGCCTCCGTTGCGGCCGCATTGCCTCCGGCAACGCCTCCGGTCAAATTGACCGCGCCATTGGTGAACGGCGCAGTGTTCCAGCCGGCCGAGTAGTAGGGCAACTGGATGTCCTGCGCGTCTGTCCCGGCCCAGTCCGGGTGCAAGTCGGCGGGATCATCGGCGAGCAGAATGCGAATCTGCGCCTTGTTATACAAACGCTCCGAGCCCAGCACGCTGCTCGAAAGCTCGCCGGCCAGAGGCTTGCGCACAATCGAAATCGGGTCGGTGCAGGGCGGAGGATTGCTGGTGCAACTGTTCTGCACGAACGGCAGCTGCATGTTGGTGACGCCGGTCTTCGAGTTGGCTAGATATGTATTGAACGTTCCCTGCGAAATGCCGGGGAAGAGACTGTTGGCCGTGCCGGCGATCGTGGGATACCCGCCGCTCCAGCTCGCGTCCCCCGGCACCGTTCCCGAGCCAGGAAGCGCGACGCAATTCGCTCCCGTGGGCGGGAAGGTGAGGGTGCACCCGTTGCTGGCGCTGGGAATATAGATTTGCCCGCCGTATCCGTTTGAGGTCGACCAACCGTTCTCCAGTTGGTCCATGATGACCTGCTTGTAGGCTTGCACTTTGTCGTTGAAAACCAGATCGGAGCCGGCAGCCAGAAACAGGTTCATGTTGGTGTGCACGCGGCCGCCGAAACTGAAGTTGGGGCCGGCGAAGTAGCTGCAGTCATAGCCGCAGAACACGCCGAACTGGAACACCGGGACCTGGGCCACCTGCACTGTGCGCGTCATGCTGGCCGTCGCTCCCGACGGGCGTACGGCGGTGACGCTCAGCTGCAGGTTGGTGAGCAGGGCATAGAGCCCGGCGTTGGAGCCGGTCGTGATGTTGCTCTGGTAGGGCGCCGGCGCCGCAGCCGAAGCGCCGGTCTGGCTCAGGAAGTTGACCTGATACACCGGGTACGACATGGAGCCGACCATGGCGTTCGTCGGCACGTTGTTGGTCGACCCGATACCGGTGATTTGGCTGGCCTGCGGCGACTGCGACGCCTGATACAGCGCCCCCAGGTCCGAGGTCATTTTTTCCATCCCCGACTCGGCCCCGTAGTAGGCGAGCTGGGCCTCCAGGTCGTTGCCCCCCATCTTGACTTCGCCGAAGACCATGTATAGCAGGCCGGCCGCCACACCCGATAGCAGCACCATAATGAGAAGCGCTGCGATCAGCGTGAAACCTTTCTGCGAGCTCTGTTTAGCGTGTCCCATGATCAGTTCTCCTGCTCTCTAAAAGCGTTTCCCAAGCCAACGTTTTCTAGTAGGGGTCCCGATAAGCCATGTTGCTGGCGCTGACGTCGGTGGCCAGATACAGGTTCTGCGAGTTCTTCTGGTTGTTGATGGTGCTTTCCCCCATCATGAAAATGTTCACCTTCTGAATATTGTTGGGGGATTCGGCTGAGCCGAGGGGGTTGGGCTGATTGGCGTCGAGCGCACCGGTCGCGGAGTTGAAATTGTCGAAGGCGAATTGCAAGTTGATGATGTCATCGGCCACCGGCGCCGGCGTCAGCCCGTTGACCTGGCGCATCAGTCGCGGAGTTTGCCCGGCTGCAGGAACCGTCAGGTAATAGGTGATTACGAACAACCGGTAGGCTACGCCTGCCCCTCCAGCCAAGCTGGTGGCCAGTGCGTTGAGATTGCCCGAAGCTGCCCCACTCTGATTGATATTCAGCGGGTCGGCATTGGCGAAGGTAAGGCTGCCTGTGGCTCCCGGACTGCCGCTGGACGCGCTGTAGGTTGTGATCTCACCCACGGCGGTAGTACTTCCGCCGGAGATCATGATTATGTCGCCCTGGTTCAGTCCTCCGTTGGAAGTGATGGAAGGCGGCGTGTAGCCGGCCTGGGGTGTGAGCGTGGCCTGACCGCCCTTGGTGCCGGCGACGAAATTCACGTTGTACTGCCACAGCGGAAAGTTCAAGTCGCAGTAGACCACCGTGATGCTGTCGCTGAAGGCGGGCGCCGGCGCCGCCGGGATAACCGCGTTGTTTTCCACGCCGTCCTGATAGCCGGGAATAATGCCGTACATGTAGTTGGAAAACGTCGGCCCGGTCGGGTAGGTGTTGTTGGGGACGTGGCAGGTTCCGGTCTGGTCACAGGCATATTTCGAGATGCCATTGTTGCCGACGCCGTAGGGCAGCTGAATGCCTCCCGAGGGCAAGCCCGCGCCCGCCAGGCTGATGTCTTTCACCATCAGGTCCATGCCGGCGCGCATGTTCTCCTGGGTGTCAATGCGCTGGGTCACCATCATGGTCGCGTTCATTCCGCTCTTAAACAGCATGGCCATCGCCGCCATGGCGATCAGGCCCACGGCCATGGAAACCATCAGTTCCAGCAAGGTGAAGCCCCGCGCCGCTTTTTGTGTCTGCATCTTCATGTTCCCCATCACTCGCTCGCCACCAGTGCGTTTATGGTGTAGGTGCGAATCGCTGCCGGTCCCGCCGCTGCCGCCCCGTTGGTGACGTATGTGATCGTGACGGTGACGATCTTCAGCGTCTGGTTCAGGCTGCCGTCCGGATTCAACGCGTTGGTAATGGTGACCGCGCGCCTCATGTTGGCCAGGCTGAACCCGATGTCGTCCGCGGTGCCGAGGACTCCGTCGGGACCGGGCAGGACAATGCATTCCGGTCCGGCGGCGCAGGGGCCGCTGGCCGGGCAGTTCACGTCATCCGTCGTATTGACCAGGCCATCCGGGCCGGCGCAGAGCATCGTCTCCGAGGGGACAAAAATGCCGCCGCTGGTGGTGTTGGCGATCTGGGCGAAGGTCAGCTGCTGCGTGTTGCGCGCGGTGTAAACGCTTTCCAGCGCCTGCAGCGCCTTCTGGCGCGCGATCATGTTCTGCTCCGCGTATTGCGTGGCGCCCACCGCTTCTCCGAAAGTCGCCACCAGGGTGAGAATGCCGATGGTCATGAGCGCGATGGCGATCATGGTCTCAATCAGCGTGAAGCCGCGCTGGCCGCGGCGTTGAGCTATTCGTTTTGTCATTGTTGATACCAAGTGGGCCCTCCGCCCGGTACATACAGCCGCCATCCCCGCACTCGCCCCGTCGTGCCCCAGATATCAATGGCACGCGAGGACAGGAGGGTAGCCGACTGGCTGGGGTTAGCCGACGAGGGCAGACCCAACTGGTAGAGGTAGAGAACGCCGTTGATGTAGTTGCCCGCGTCGTCCTGCGCCGATCCGTCCGGATAGAAAACCACACACGGCTGGCCGCCTTCGACCACGTTGCAATTCGCCGTCACATTCGTCATTGTGTTTGCAAAGTAGATGGGATTCGCCGGCGTGCCGATGCCATCCGGACCGGCAGCCGGTAACGCCGAGGCTATGGCTGCGGTGGAAAATTGGACATCCGGCGGAAGGTTGATCGTCGATACCCATTGCGGAGCCGGCGAGATGCCCGGCGGAGGCACATACGCCCAGAACTGCACCGTTATGGTTCCCGGTGCGGTGGGCACCAGAATGTAGCGGTTGCTCTGCGCGATGGCCAAGTTGCGGTAGGAGCGGATGGCCGACAGCGTGGTGTCATACGCCCGGTCCACGTGGCTCTTGGTGAACAAGGGTATGAGCGCCATCATCGTCACTCCGGCCATGGTCAGGCCGATGGCGATAACGATCATCATTTCCAATAGCGTGAACCCGCGACTGTTCTTGAATCTCATAAGCCTGATCTCATCAGTCTCTTTCGCTCGGGAGATGCGACTCGGTCGAAGCACTCCCTTCTGAATCCGCCGCTCTGGCGCCCTGTCCGCAGCGGGCGATACCAAACAGGGGGAAACCGCGCTTTCCTCGCAGACAACGGGGAAGGCGCGATTCTTCATCGCGTAAGTCCCATCGTAGGAAGGGGTGGGAGCGGCGTCAAAGCACGACGGTCCAATGCTCTGGCCATGGCCTTTTGTCACGCGAAAGGTTACTGAGGTCATGGGTTGAAATCACATCACTTACACCCCCGCGGCCGCGCCAGACCATGACTCCGGTAACTTGTCGGGGGAACTGACGGACTCTTACGATGTGGCTCAGCCATGACTCTATCTGCCCTGCTGGTGTGTGTGGACGAGGCGGCGGCCCAGGTGTTGCGCCGGGTTCTCGGGGAACTCAGCATTGGGGTCGAGTCTTGCCCGGATTTCTCGCGCGCCGCCTTTCGGCTGGCGCAGGAACGCTTCGACGTGGTGATCGTCGACGGGCAGTCCAATGCGGAGGTGATCGCGCTGTTGCGCGAGACCCGCACCTCGCGCATGAACGATGCCACTTTGGCGGTTGCAGTCGTGCCCAGCCAGGACGCGATTCGGGAAATTTTCTCGCTGGGGGTAAATTTCGTTCTCTACAAGCCGGTCACTTACGACCGGGCTCTGAGCAGCCTGCGCGCGGCGCGCGGCGTCATGCGCAAGGAAAAGCGCAAGAACGCCCGCGCTTCCGTACACACTCATGCCACCATCGACTACGCCGACGTGCAGCAGGAGAAGGCCACGCTGGTGAACCTGGCCCAGGACGGCATGTCGGTGCGCTTCGGCAAGAAGATGCCGCCCACCAGCAAAGTTTATTTTCAGTTCAAGCTTCCGGGTCAAACCACGACCGTGCGCTTGTCGGGGCTGGTGATCTGGCAGGATTGGAATGGCCGCGCCGGCGTGCAGTTTGTGGACGTGCCGAAGACCTCGCGGCGGTTGCTCGAGGAATTTCTCGACGCCAATCTGCCCACCGACGTGAAGCAGGATCAGCTGCCCGGCGTCATCGTCGAGGTGGAAGAGCCCCTGGAGCCGGCCGCCGTCGGGGCCGGCAAGGAATCGCATGATAGCGGGCGCGGCGAAAGTGTCAAGCCGTCCTCACACGAAGCCAAGCACGAGACCGCGCACGGTTCCGCTCCCAAGGCTCACAACGCGAAGGCTCACGACGGGACGCCGCTCGAAGCCGAGCAGCAACGCGTTGAGGCCAACGCCGATCGCGACAATCGCCGCACGCAGACCCGCTACGCCTGCCGCCTGGGCGCGGAAGTCTATCGCACCGGAACATCGGTTCCCAATCATTGCTGCCTGACTGATCTCAGTTCGGGCGGATGTTACCTGGAAGTTTCCCTCCCGTTTCCCTCGGGCTGTTCGGTGGAGATCCTGGTGCGCACCTACGAAATGAAGTTGCGGCTGCGCGGCGCGGTGCAGGCCTCGCATCCGGGCTACGGCATGGGTGTGGTCTTCGAACTGAAGACCAAAGAAGAGCAGGATAACGTGAAGAAGCTCATCGACTTCGTCGAGAAAACGACCGGATCCTCCAACTAAGCCATTTTTGTTCCCTGGGCGACGCTCTCCCTACCACGAATCTCGCGTCCAAGCCGTATGAAATATCCGATTGCCCTGATTGTGCTCGCAGTTCCGCTCCTTGCTCAGGACATCGCCACTCCGAAGCTTTCCCCGGCCGACGCCATCCGAATTGACGAGTTCTACCGGCTGGCTTCCTCGATTCAGGATGAAATCTGGGCGGGGTGGGGCAAAGTGCCGGCGCCCATGATGCTGGTGACGCCGGAGACGGAATTTCTGACGCACTCTGCAACGCCGCCACCCGCTGAGTTCAAGAAAGTCGGAGACGAGCTGTATGCGCGGCCGCGCCAGTTTCCGGCTGATCTGCAGGCGACCATGCCCACCTTCGGGCCACCGGCCGTGATGGTCGTCGGAGAACCGGCCAACACCGAAAGCAAGACCAGCACGCCCTGGCTGTTCACTGTGATGCACGAGCATTTTCATCAGCTGCAATGGGCGCAGCCGGGATATTACGAAGCGGTTGAGGCGCTTGACTTATCGCGCGGCGACCAGACCGGCATGTGGATGCTCAACTATCCGTTTCCGTACGACAAGCCGGAGGTCGCACAGGCATTTACGCAGTTACGGGACTTGCTGCTATGCGCCTTAAGCGAACCGGACGGCCCAGACTTCGCCAAGCTGGCGAAGAAATACGTCGAGCAGCGCAAACAATTCTTCTCCCAGCTCTCCGTCGATGATCACAAATATCTTGGCTTTCAGCTCTGGCAGGAGGGAATGGCGCGCTACAGCGAGGTGAAAGCGGCAGAAGCAGCGGCGAATTATCATCCGACAGCGGCGTTTTCCGGGCTGTCAGATTACGAAGCATTCAGCCATTTGGCCGCTCATAAGAGAGCCGATACGCTGGAGCAGCTCAAGCGCGTGAACCTGGCAACCGATAAACGCCCGGTGGTTTATTCGTTTGGCGCGGCGGAGGGATTTCTGCTCGACCGGATCCATCCGAATTGGAAGGACGACTATTTCAAGCACATGCTGTCGCTGGATTCGTGCTTCGAGGAAGCGAGGCTGCGACTCATGATGCACGATGACGCCTCGCACGTAAGTCGTTGAGTCTTGGTGGAAGTGATTGAAATGTCGTAGAGCGCGCTTAAAAGGCCCGCCACGCGCGATCTCGCCGCGAATGACGCTCAGCTCGGGGAAGGGGACGATCGTCGCTCCTCGGGTACTTCTGATGCGGCAGCGGGCATTCTGGGTGACGGGCCGGCCGACCTGTTCTGTCGGCGGAGTCGAAGCTGTCTCAAAACGAAACACTGACTGAACAATATTATACATACTTTTTTATACCTACAGATTCAATGCTCACAATCGCCATTACATTCTAATGCGTATCCAAAACAGAGATCCCGGTGCAGCAGAGACGGCGAAGCATTCGCGAAAGGTCTTATTTTGCCGTCGCTTCTTCCGCAACCGCCTTCTTGAAGTAATCGAGCGACAGCCCGAGGCCGGTTGTGAGGTCAATCTTCGGCTCCCATCCCAGCAACTGGCGCGCTTTGCCGATATCCGGGCGGCGCTGCTTCGGATCGTCCTGCGGCAGAGGTTCGTAGCGGATTTTGCTCTTCGATCCTGCGACTTTCAGCACCTGCTGCGCGCACTCCAGAATCGTGAACTCGGTCGGATTGCCGATGTTCACCGGCAAGTGTTCGTCCGACTTCGCCAGGCGCATGAAGCCGTCGATCTCATCGCTCACGTAGCAGAAGCTGCGCGTCTGGCTGCCGTTGCCGTAGACGGTGAGGTCCTCGGCGCGCAAGGCCTGCTTCATGAAGTTGGGAATCACGCGGCCGTCGTTTAGCTGCATGCGGGGGCCGTAGGTATTGAAGATACGCACGATGCGCGTGTCGACGTTGTGATACCGGCGGTAGGCCATGGTTACGGCTTCGGTAAAGCGTTTCGCCTCGTCGTACACCGAACGCGGGCCGATGGGATTGACGTGGCCCCAGTAGGTTTCCTTCTGGGGATGCTCGACCGGATCGCCGTAGCACTCGGAAGTTGACGAGACCAGATATCTCGCGCCGTACTTGCGCGCTACATCGAGCGCGTGAAAAGTGCCCAGCGAACCGACCTGGAGCGTTTCAATGCCGTGAATGCTGTAGTCGACCGGACTGGCCGGGCTGGCGAAATGAAAGACGTAATCCACCTTGCCGGGATCGAAGGGTTCGCAAATGTTTTTCTCTACGAACTCGAAGCGGGGCTCGTTGCGGAGGTGCTCGATGTTGGCCAGGCGGCCAGTGATGAGGTTGTCGAAAACCACCACACTCCAGCCCTCCGCGAGCAAAGCGTCGCAGAGATGGGAGCCCAGAAAACCGGCGCCTCCAGTGACTACGGCACGTCGTTGTAGGCTCATGCCTTGCTGCCGTTCCTCAATGTGTTTTTCAGCGCCACGGCGGGAGCACCGTCGGGATGACAAGCCGCTCGACCCACGCTGTAATACGTGAACCCTTGAGCAGCCATCACCTCAGGATCATACAGGTTGCGGCCGTCAATCACGATAGGATACCGCAGTTCCTGACGAATGCGGCCAAGATCGAGATGGATGAACTCCTCCCATTCGGTCAAGATCAGCAAGGCATCGGCGTCACGAGCGGCTTCATACGCGGAGCTTACGAACTTGATACCAGACTTCACGCTCTCTCGTGTGCGCTCCATGGCGGCTGGATCGTAGGCGGTGACGCGGCAGCCTTCCTGCAGCAGTGCCTGCACCAGGAAGATCGCGGGTGATTCGCGGATGTCATCGGTGCCGCCCTTGAAGGCGAGGCCGAGCACGCCCAGCTTCTTGCCGCGCAGTGTCCACAACGCGCTGCGGACTTTTCGCAGGAAACGCTGGCGCTGTTCTTCATTGATGCGCACGACCTCATCGAGCAGGCGGAACTCGTATCCGCACTCCCGCGCCACCGCCCGAAAAGCCATGACATCCTTGGGGAAGCAGGAGCCGCCGTAGCCAATTCCGGGATTGAGGAATCTGGGCCCGATGCGGGCATCGGTGCCGATGCCGTGCACTACCTGGTCCACATTTGCGCCCACCGATTCGCAGACCGTTGCCACCGCGTTGATGAAGGAAATTTTCATGGCCAGGAAGGCGTTGGATGCGTGCTTGATCAATTCGGCGCTCTTGGTGCTGGTGGTGATGATCTGCGCGGGAATGGTAGCGCGGTCGGGTTGCGGGATGGCGTCGGCGCGCAGATAGTAGCTGCCGTCGGTCATGGGGGCATAGATGGCGCGCAGGACGTCGGCGGAGCGCTCGCTATCGCCCCCGTCGGTCCAAACCAACTGC
>CAYOUY010000106.1:0-4365 GCA_964407245.1 uncultured Acidobacteriaceae bacterium | reverse complement strand
GAACTGGCCGCGGCGAATGTTCTCCAGTCCCTGGCGTTCAGGAATTCTGGCCGCGGCTTCGTAGAGATACACGGGAATCTGGTATCGCTTCCAGATTTCCTCGCCGACATGATTGGCCATAGCGATGCAATCCTCGATGGTCACGCCGTCGATAGGAATAAAGGGGACGACGTCAGCCGCACCCATGCGGGGGTGGGCGCCAGTGTGAACGTTGAGATCGATCAGTTCCGAAGCTTTGCCGACGCCGTGAATCGCGGCCTCCTGAATGGCTTCGCGCTCTCCGACCAGGGTGATGACCGAGCGGTTGTGATCGGCGTCGCTCTCGCGGTCGAGCAGATAGACGCCGGGCATCTTCATGGCGTCAACGATGGCGTCAACTTTGGCCTTGTCGCGGCCTTCGGAAAAGTTCGGTACACATTCCACGAGCGTAGACATAACGGAGAAGGATAACGGGCGTTGCTGCGGGGAAGCAAGGTTCCGAGCAAATTTAAGAGAATTCCTCGTCGGAGAGGACAGGGAGAGCACAGAAGACGAGATCAGTGTCTGCCACGGCGGAAAAACCTGCCCACGCCCAGCCTTACCTGTACCGTGTTTACCCCCGGGTTCAGATTCGCCAGCCCGGCATTCGAGATGTGCATGTAGCGCAGTTCGAGGCTCACGTTGTATCTCGGGCCGAGGATGTGCATCCCGAGCGCAGCCTGATCCATGAAGTTCACCGTGTTGGTATTGGTGGGAACGTTGTGGTCGGTGAAGAGCGTGCCGCCCGTGAGTTCAAGGTAGGGTGAGATACGGCCTCGGCGCTGGAAGTTCCACTTCAAACCCAGCGGATCGAAGCCCACGCCGTAGGCGGTGTTTGCGGGCTGGAAAACCAGGAAAATCGGCACTGCGTCGACGGTGTATTCGAATCGGCCGCGCAGAAAGCCCGGCAAGTGCGGCCCGGTGAGAATCCATCCGTAGCGCAGGCCGGCGTTAAAAGCGCCGGTCTTTGCGGTGCCGCCGGGGACGGAATCGCCTCCGCCCACCCAGATTTGGACTTCGTGCCCGCCTTGCTCGGGAGCGGCCTGAGCGAAGCTCAAACTTCCCCAGGCCAGAACTAGAGCGGCTGGGATCCGGCCGAGCGCTCTCATGACGAGCGTTCGCGGCGCGGATGACCCGTGACGAGCTGCATCAGATCGCGGGCGACGCGCGCGGTATTGTGGCGGGCGACGCCGGCTTCCTCGAGATAGTCGCCGAGCACGGGAATCACGCCGAGCGCCTCAACGACATCGAGATCGTTGACGATCTGGCAGGCGCCCTCGCTCGCGTACTTCGCCTTGAGTTCGTCGGAAACCGGAGTGCGGTTGATGAGGGCGTAGTCGAAGATGTTTTTCTGCGCGTGGCGGTTCAGCGCGCGGATGTGATCGGCCGCGCTTAGCCCCAGGCTTTCATTCGCCTGCGTCATGAGATTGCATATGTAGGCCTTGGTCGCCGGCGAGTCCACAATCGCTGCAGAGATACCGCGCACCAGAAGGTTGGGAATGAGGCTGGTGAAGAGCGAGCCGGGACCGATCGTGATTAGATCCGCCTTGGCGATGGCATCCAGCGTCTGCGGCATGGGCTCGACGTTGGGTGGAACGAGAAACAGCTCCCGAATGCGTCCCTTGCTGGCGGTGATTTTGGTTTCGCCGCGCACACGCGTGCCGTCTTCCATCAGCGCTTCGAGTTCGATATTCGATGTGGTCGCGGGATAAATATGGCCACGGGTAAGCAGAATCTCCGACGAAAGTCGAACAGCTTCGGAAAAATCGGAGGTGAGGGAAGTGAGCGCGGCCAGGAACAGATTACCGAAGCTGTGGCCTTCAAGGCCTGAACCTTTGTCGAAGCGATGACGAAACAGCTTGGAAAGCAGCGCCTCATCTTCGCTGAGGGCGACGATGCAGTTGCGAATGTCGCCCGGCGGGAGCATGTTCAGCTCTTTGCGCAGGCGGCCGCTGGACCCGCCGTCGTCGCTGACGGTCACAACGGCGCAAAGGTCGCGGATCACCGGCGAATCGGTCCTTGCCGTGATCAACTCCGCGGGCGAGAGGACGAAGTGTTTTAAGCCCTTAAGCAGAGTGGAGAGGCCGGTGCCGCCGCCGATGGCGACCACGCGCAGACCGCGCTGGCGCTCCGCCTTCTCGGGCGTCAGAAACTCGATGGTCCTCGTTTCCATGCGGGTTTCCATGGGCCGCCTCGTCCCGAGGCTACGCAGGCTCGTCCTCGTGGAGCACGCCGTCAGATGCGCCGAGCTCGAGTTCGGCGCCGGGATCCGGATACAGCAGCTCGGTGAAGCGCGGATCCTCAGTCTGGTTCTGGAAGTCGGAATCGTTGCGCGCCTGAAAACGCAGCTGCGGATTCAGCCGGAGAGCTGCGTCCAGCCGCTTCAGAGAATCCTCGACGTGGCCAGTGAGACAATCGAGCGCGGCCAGGCCATAGATCACGAAGTCGGCCTTGGGAGACTGCTTGTGCAGCTTTTCCAGGTGCTCGCGAGCAGTGACGTAGTCGCCCACATTCATCAGCGAAACCGCGTAGTCAAAGTGCTCCTCGGTGGTTCTGAACTGCGTGGCCGGCGCACGCTCCAGGTGCTGATTGCAGGCATTGAGATGGACATTGGCCCGATCCGCCAGTTCCTTGCTGGGACCTGCCACGACCTTCTGAAAAAGAGGCTTCGCCTTGTCGAACTTGTGCTCCTGCATGGCGCGCAGTCCGGCCTCATAGCTCTGCAGCGCCTGAGTGTAGCGCGGGTCTTCCGCCACAGACTTCTTCGCGGTAGGTTTCTGAGCCATGTGCAAAATTCTTCCTGTATTTTTCGGAATAGGAGACTCCTTGCTGTGTCGAGGCTCGGTTACCGAGCAGTAAAGTATCGCCTAAAGAGCGGCTTGAGGGCAACGGCGGCGGGCGATACCCAGTGGGCAGCACTCAGAATTGGGACGAGGCTCTCCTGTGGATTGGGTACCGCAACTGGGTGCTAGTTGATCTCGGTTGCGCTGTCCAGATCAATCTGCTTCCAGTCGCCCTTGATGATTCCGGCGCGAATCTGCTCCGCAGTCCTGCCTTTCTTGTGCTGCTCGTAGGAGTAGTAAAGCTCTTTCATGCAGGTGGTGCAGCGCGCGCCGTGTGCGGTCTCGAAACAGCTATGCAGGCTGTTGTGGCCCATGCGGTCGCAATAGCAGTAGCAAGGCTGCTGGTGCAGTACGACCGGAATTCTCGCCGCCAGCTCGTAGGCGTGGAGTTGGTACGGATGCTCGGCATCCTTCTCCCAAAGATCGCCCTTTGACATGATGGGAGGCAACGTTGTTCCCTTGGGCGGCGGAGCGGCGTTATAAGCCGGGACTTCATTGGCATCGCCCTGCGGCGTGGCCCACTGCGCCGACAGGCTCAGGGTTACAATGAACAGAAAGGCGAGTGTAAGGGCGCGATAAACGAATTTGGTGAACCTGATTTGATTAGACACGGGTCCGCGAGTCATTGGTTCCCCCAGATGGCAGTATTGTAGCCCGGCGCGACGGGGGCCGGAAGCCGCACTGGGTGCTGCATCTGAGCGAATCTCACTCCAATTGTTTTCCCTTCGTCTCCGGCAGTTGCGTCGTGGTCAGTGCGGCCAGCAGGTAGCTTGCTGCGCACAAGTAAAACGCCCAGCTCAGGCCTTTAGCCTGACCGACGCGGCCAATGATCAGCGGAGCGAGCGCGCTCATCATGCGTGCCCCATTGTAGGTGAGGCCGAGGGCCCGGGCGCGCACGACGGTCGGGAAAATTTCGCTGCCCATAATTCCAGAGCCCGAAAAGGCCCCTGTGCCGAAGAACGCCACAACGGCACCCAACAGAAGCAAGGCAATGGGCGAACGGGCCGCGGCATAAAGCGGAATCAGAAGGGATGCCGTAAACGTATAGATAAAAAAGGCCTTACGCCGTCCAACGTAATCGGCAACCCAACCGAAGCTGACATATCCGGGGAACATCCCCAACAAGTTCAGAAGCACCATCAGCGTGCTCATGCCCATCATGCCGAGCCCGCGACCTCCCTGCTCGACGGGCAGCGCAAGATAGGGCGGCATCCAGGTAAACAATCCCCAGTAGGCGAACAGCAGGAAGAAATTAAACAGCAGCAGGGCAAATGTGTATCTCACGTAAGGCGCGCGGAAGATCGTGGAGATGGAGGCTCCATCCTTCTCATTACTGAGTGCCCCACTCTTGGCCGGTGTTGCCAGAAGTGGGGATTTTCCGGCCGCGTTCCCGGAGTTCCTCAGCGACGCGGCCCACATCTCCGACTCGGGCACTCTGCGTCGCATCCACAGCGTAACCACAGCCGGCAGGATTCCGACGAAGAAAACCGCTCTCCAGCCGAGA
>CAYOUY010000105.1:0-8110 GCA_964407245.1 uncultured Acidobacteriaceae bacterium | reverse complement strand
GCTCTTGGATGAGATCACGGTCATCAGGTCATCCCACGATTTTGAGAAGGACTCTGCCCCCTCAGCCTGCAACTGAGCCGCCACAGCATCGACATCTATGCCAGCTTTGGCAAACCGGCCGAGCACTTCTTCACAATCTCCGCCATCGACCGGGAGCAACTCCCCCAACTCGGTGTGGGTAGCCAAAGCCTTCAAGGTCCCTTCGGGCATTGTGTTCACGGTGAAAGGCGCGGCCAGTGCCTTGACGTAGAGAATGTCGGAGGCCTTGGGGTCTTTGGTTCCGGTGCTGGCCCACAACAAGCGCTGCGGACGGGCGCCGAGGTTGTACGTGCGCTGCCACCGTGCCGAACTGAGCAGCGCGCTGGCCGCCTTGTAAGTACGCTTCGCGATGGCAATGCCGAGTTGGTTGCGCAGGTTTTCAGGCACCTTGCCAGCCACCGCTACATCCCAGCGGCTAACGAACAGCGACGCCACCGATCCGACTTGGGGATTGAGACCGGCATCGATTCGCCGCTCGATGCCGCGCAAGAACGCGTTCGCTGCCGCCAGGTATTGCTCGCGGGAGAAGAGCAGAGTTACGTTGATGGGCACACCGGCAAAGATTGCCTCCTCGATTGCCGGAAGGCCTTCCTTGGTACCTGGAATCTTGATCAGCAGATTGGGGCGATTGGCCCGCGCAGACAGTTCCTTGGCGGCGGCGAGAGTGCTGGCGGTATCGTACGCAAGCAGAGGAGAGACCTCCAGCGAGACCCATCCGTCCACGCCATTGGTTTTCTCATAAATTGGGCGAAAAAGGTCTGCCGCCCGCGTCAGATCCTCCAAAGCCAGCTCGAAAAAAAGCTGTTCGCCCGATTTGCCGTTCCGCAACTTCTCAACAATAGACCTGTCGTAGGTCGCGCTGTTCTTGATCGCATGATCGAAAATCGTAGGATTCGAGGTGAGCCCGGTCACTGAAAAGTCGTCGATATATTGCTTCAGCGTGCCACTATCCAGCAGTTCGCGCGTTATGTTGTCGAGCCAGAGGCTCTGGCCCTCGTCGTGAAGTAAGCGTGTCGCTTTCATCTGTCACCTCGTGAGCGATAAGCTGGTTGTACTGGTTGGCTCCAGGACCTCTAGGTCTGACGTGAGCAGGTGATGCGTATCGTTCCAGGAGCGGATCGCCGGTTGCGAAAGGCTGTTTTCATAACTGAGCGTGCTGAGGCTGGCCGTGCTCAGCATGAGAGCCCGGCCGTTGATGGGTTCAATGCCAATCCATCGCGTGGCTAGAACCCGGAGAAAATGTCCGCTGGAAAAAACGAGAATATCCCCTTTCACCTCGCGCAAGCGCTCGGCCACGCGGTCCGCCCGGGCCGCTACTTGCAGCGGCGATTCACCTCCCGGACAACCGTCGCGGAACAGCTGCCAGTCCGGGCGTTCTCGAAGAATGTCAACGGTGAGCCGGCCTTCGTACTGTCCATAGTTCCATTCGACGAGGTCAGGGTCAATTTCCGCCACCGATCCGAATCCCGCCAGCTCGCAAGTCCGCATGGCGCGACGTAAAGGGCTGGTAAATACCTTTGCAAACGACATGCCGCGGAGCCGCTCGCCAAGTTTTCGTGCGTTACGCTCCCCGCGCTCGGTGAGGGGCAGATCGGTAAGACCAGTGTGCTGGCCGGTAACGGTCCAGGCTGTTTCGCCGTGCCGCGCCAGATAAACGACTGGAAAGTTTTGACTCATGTAGGACTCCTGCGATTGAACAACCGTTACTGCGGCCCTCGGACTAACCGCGAGTCACCAGGCTCATGCTGGCCTTCTGCTGGTTAGGGATTCCTCCATCCTTGCCTTTTGAGTTGCCGGGAAGGGTGAACGCTTCGCATTTTTTGTGAGCTCACTCAGCCATTCGAAGCGTGGATCCGAAAGCATGGCTTCGGTCGAGCGCCACCGCCAATTTCCTTCAGCGCGCCCCGGGACGTTCATGCGAGCCTCTTTGCCAAGGTTCAATATGTCCTGTAGCGGAGTCATCGCAAGGGCAGCGACCGATGACCACGCCAATTCCACCAATCCTTGTGCTATCGCGGTGCTCTTGGTCCCTCGAGCTCGTAGATAATTCCAGATTCCCTCGCGTTGGCCAGCTGGCAGATCTTCAAACCACGAGCAAGTCGTCGGATTGTCATGCGTACCCGTATATACCACGGTGTTTGCAACGAAATTTTCAGGGAGATACGGGTTGTCAGCGTGACCGTCGAAAGCGAACTGCAGGACACGCATCCCGGGAAGATGGAATCGGTCCCTCAGGGAATAAACGTCCTGCGTGATCAGTCCCAGGTCCTCGGCGAGGAAAGGCAGCCGCCCCAGCTCCTTTTCGACGGCCTGCAAAAACTCGCTGCCCGGCCCCGGCACCCAGCTTCCAGTCTGCGCGGTCGGCGCTCCTGCTGGCACGTGCCAGGCAGCGGCGAAGCCACGGAAATGATCCAAGCGAATCACGTCGACATGAGCCAGCAGGGAACGCAAGCGCGCAATCCACCAGCCATAGCCGGACTGGCGAAGAACATCCCAGTTGTAGACGGGATTGCCCCAGAGCTGTCCCTGGGCGCTGAAATAATCGGGAGGCACACCGGCGACAAAACGCGGCTGCCGTTGCTCGTCCAGAAGAAAAAGCTCCGGATTGGACCATACATCGCTTGAGTCTGCGGAGACAAAAAAGGGCAGGTCGCCCATCAGTGTCAGGCCTTTTTGGCGAGCGCAGGCCCTCAATCGATCGGCCTGCCGGAATAACAGGAACTGTGCGAAGCAAGCCTGGCCGATCTGATCAGAAACTTCACTACGCGCTCGCTCAAGAGCCGGCAACTCTCGCCGGACGAGTTCCCGTGGCCATGTAAGGTAGTGTCCATTCCCGAATTTGAGTTTGAGGACACGGAAAAGAGCGTAATCCTGCAACCAGTGATCCTGCGCACGACAAAAGTTCTCGTAGGGTGCGCGGAGGTCAGCGCGAGCGCCGGCTCTGAAGCGGTCCCAAGCCTTTTCCAGCAAACGATGTTTGAACGCTACGACTGCGTCATAATCTACGGCAGCTGCAGAAAACGGAGGATGCTCGCAGTCACTTCGACCCAGCAATTCATCCTCGATCAGCCACTCAGGACTGACCAACAGCGCGTTGCCGGCAAAAGACGACAAAGGCTGATACGGTGAATTGCCATATCCCGTTGGACCGAGCGGCAGCGATTGCCACCAGGTTTGCCCCGTTTCTGCAAGGCGGTCGAGCCAGGAAGTTGCAACGGGTCCAAGGTCTCCGATTCCATACGGCGAGGGCAGGGAAGTGACGTGCAGGAGAATGCCAGAGGCACGATGCTCGGGAACAAAGGGCAGCACGCTGGTATTTTCGCTGCTCATGCTTGCACCCAGCTTTAGACGAACTTCACAGCCCCGCAGTCGCACAAGTTCAATATTTTTAATGTGACATCGCTTGCCATTGCACATCTAAACGGCCGATGCTTTGGGAGTTCGTTTTAGCCGCCCTCTAAGCGATCGGCGATTGGGGGAATTCAACGCTCGTGCCGACTGTAGAACACAAGAGAACGGAGAGCATTGAGGCGACTCGCCTTGAAGTAACGTCGGAGCCAGGCGAGGTGGGGGCGGGAACTCCCTTGCCGTGGGGCACGCATCAGCGCGGAGATGGAGTCAACTTCGCGCTATTCAGCCGTAACGCGACCCGCGTTCGCCTCGAGCTTTACCGAAATCCCGAGGATAGCTCGCCATCCAGGATCATCGACCTGGATGCGGCACGGCATCGAACTGGTGACGTCTGGCACGTGTGGGTGCGAGGAATCGTGGCCGGTCAGTTGTACGGTTACCGGGTCGAGGGCCCATATCGGCCGGAAGAAGGCCATCGCTTCAACCCACACAAGCTGCTGCTGGATCCATTTGCCAGAGCAATTGCCGCCATAAGCGATTGGAACTTCGTTAACGCCCGAGGCTATGACTCTTCGGGTGACTTCAACGATCTGGCCATTTCCACCGTTGATAACGCGGGCACCGCGCCAAAATGCATCTTCATCTATGACCATTTCGACTGGGAAGGAGACTCGCCTCCGCGGCACAGCGCGTCGGACAGCGTCATTTATGAAACGCACGTCCGCGGTTTCACCATCCATCCGAGTTCGCAGGCGGCACATCCAGGCACCTTCCGCGGTTTGACCGAGAAGATTCCTTATCTCCAGGATCTGGGCGTGACCGCCATCGAGCTGATGCCTGTGCAGGAGTTCAATGAAAACGAAATCATCCGGCTCAATCCACTGACAAAAGAGAAGCTCCGGAACTATTGGGGCTACAATACGGCCGCCTTCTTTGCTCCCAAGCGTTCCTACAGCTCCGGAAAATCGCCGGGGCAGCAGACGCTGGAGTTCCGCGAGATGGTGAAGGCCTTTCATCGTGCCGGCATTGAAGTGATCCTTGATATCGTCTTGAACCATACGGCCGAAGGAAATGAAACTGGCCCCACGATCTGCATGCGCGGCATCGAGAACTCGATTTTTTACATGCTGCAGGAAAACGATCGCCGCTACTACAAGAACTTCTCCGGCGTGGGTAATACGCTTAACGCAAACCACCCGGTCGTGAGGGATTTCGTTATCGGCGTGCTCCGTTACTGGGTCATGCACATGCATGTGGACGGTTTTCGCTTTGACCTCGCTTCTGTCCTCGGCCGGGATCAACATGGCAACATTCTCCCGAGTGCTCCACTGCTCGAAGGGATTGCAGAAGACCCCATCCTGCGTGACGTCAAAATTATTGCGGAAGCGTGGGATGCAGGCGGGGCCTATCAGGTAGGAAGTTTCTCGGAACGTCGCTGGGCGGAATGGAATGGCCGCTTTCGCGACGATGTGCGGCGTTTCTGGCTTGGCGACGAGGGCATGACGGGTTCATTCGCGTCTCGCATCTGTGGGAGCGCGGATTTGTATCAAGGTTCCGGTAAGGGGCCGGAGAGCAGCGTTAACTTCATCACCAGCCACGACGGATTCACACTGAATGATCTGGTTTCCTATAAGCAGAAGCACAATGACGGTAACGGCGAGAACGGCCGTGACGGCACGGATGCGAATTACAGCGACAATTGCGGAATCGAAGGACCGAGCGATGATCCTGCCATCGATGGGATGCGCAAGCCTCTGATCAAGGCGTTCCTGCTAACCCTGTTTGTCTCGCGAGGGACTCCGATGCTGCTCGGAGGAGACGAATTTCGCCGAACCCAGCGCGGCAACAACAACGCCTACTGCCAGGATAACGAGGTGAGCTGGTTTGACTGGCGGTTGCTCGACAAGCACAGAGAGATTCAACGCTTTATGCGAGGAATGGTCGTCTTTCGCCGAGCCCATCCCGTGCTGCGCAAGGAAGCTTTCTACACCGAAGCGGATATAAGATGGTTTGGGCCCCACAGCGCAGCGCCTGACTGGCTGGATTCGCGGCAAAAATCTTTTGCCTGTTTGATTTTTGGACAGTCTGAACCCGACCTGTTCCTCATGTTTAACGCCGGCGGCGAGGCAGTTGATTTTTCGATCCCTGGCCTGCATGGAAAGAAGATTTGGCACTTGGCGGTGAACACTTCCCAGGCTGCCCCTGACGACTTGTACGAAGCTGGGAATGAGCCTCCCATACAAAATCAGTCCACTTTTCGCATCGAGCCCCGATCGGCCGCGATTCTTCTCACGAAGGGGTGAACACTTTTTGCCGAGGTGACCAGTGAAAATCAGCGCTGCCGCCGGAAAGCCGGCCGATCCTTCCATCCTGGTTAACGTGCCGAAGTTGGTGACTGCCTACTACGAGACGCGACCGGACCCGGGTGACCCGGCGCAACGTGTTGTCTTTGGCACCTCCGGTCATCGCGGGTCCGCCTTCGAAGCGAGGTTCAACGAATGGCACATCCTGGCCATCACACAGGCGATCTGTAACTATCGCAAAATGCAAGGCATTGACGGACCACTCTTCATCGGTCGGGACACCCACGCCTTGTCCGAGCCGGCCTTCGCTTCTGCGTTGGAAGTGCTGGCGGCAAATGAGATTGAGGTGATGCACTCCGAGGGGTCTGAATATACGCCCACGCCCGCGGTCTCGCACGCGATTCTGTGCTACAACAACGGACGAAAGACGGGCCTCGCCGACGGCATCGTAATTACGCCGTCTCACAATCCTCCGGACGACGGTGGCTTCAAGTACGATCCTCCTCAGGGAGGGCCAGCGGACTCGCACGTAACTTCCTGGATCGAATCGAGAGCCAACGATTTTCTCCGCGGCGGACTGGAAGGCGTCAAACGAGTGCTCCTCGAGAAGGCACTGCGGGCGCCCACTACCCATAAACACGACTTCTTGAGCGACTATGTCAACGACCTCGAATCCGTTGTCGATATGGCTGCGGTCCGCGATGCAAAAATCAGGCTGGCGGTTGACCCTCTCGGTGGGGCAGGCATCGATTATTGGCCGCGAATCGCAGAGCGCTACGGTTTCGATCTGACGATTGTGAACGAGTCTGTTGATCCCACCTTTCGCTTCATGACCGTGGATTGGGATGGGAAGATTCGCATGGACCCCTCTTCACCGTATGCCATGCAGAGGCTTATCGGGCTGAAAGACAAATTCGACATCGCCTTCGCCAGCGATACCGACCACGACCGCCACGGCGTCGTAACCAAGGGGAGCGGATTGCTGCCTCCGAACCATTATTTGGCAGTCTGCGTTAACTATTTGTTTGCGAACCGGCAAAGCTGGCATCGGGATGTCGCAGTTGGAAAGACCATGGTGAGCAGCAGCATGATCGATCGCGTCAGTGAGCGGCTGGAACGAAAGTTGTATGAAGTGCCGGTGGGTTTCAAGTGGTTTGTTGAAGGCTTGGTCACCGGCCGTTTGGGTTTCGGCGGCGAAGAGAGCGCGGGTTCTTCCTTCCTACGGCGCGACGGTAGCGTGTGGACCACCGACAAGGACGGAATCGTTCCCTGCCTGCTCGCGGCGGAGATCACGGCTCGCGAATGCAGAGACCCGGGCGAAATCTATCGCGAGCTCACTCGCGAATTGGGTGATCCGGTTTACGAACGCATCGATGCCCCGGCTACGCCGGAGCAAAAGGCGGCTCTCGAAAAGTTATCCCCTGCCAACATCCACGCCAAAGAAGTTGCTGGCCAGGAAGTGCAGAAGATTCTGGCGGTCGCTCCCGGAAACGGGAAGCCACTTGGGGGAATCAAGGTGATCGCCGGGGACGGGTGGTTCGCAGCGCGTCCTTCCGGCACGGAAGAAATCTATAAGATTTACGCGGAGAGCTTCCTCGGACCGGACCACTTGCAACGAATCGAAGCCGAAGCCCAGACGATTGTTTCAGAGACTCTGGCTCGCAACGCGCGGGTCGCTTAAGAAACTAAGCCACAGCGAGGAGTGATTTTATGACCAGTCCAGTGTTTATTGATCGTCTCTCCGATACGGCAATTTCCGACGCTCTATCAGACTTGGCGTTGGACCTTAGATGGTCGTACAACCACTCGGCGGACCAGCTGTGGCAGCAGCTCGACCCGGAGCTATGGGAGTTGACGCACAATCCATGGGTCATTCTGCAAACCGTGTCGCGGGAAAAATTGCGGACCGTAACTTCCGACCCGAGCTTTCAACGACTGCTGGCTTCTCTTCACCAGGAGAAAACCGAGCTTGAGCGTTCGGAAGCGTGGTTCCAGGCGGCGCATCCACACTCCGGCCTGTCGACGATCGCATATTTCTCAATGGAGTTCATGTTAAGCGAGGCCCTGCCAATTTATTCGGGTGGGCTGGGAAATGTTGCGGGCGATCAACTGAAGGCAGCGAGTAACTTGGGCGTGCCGGTGATTGGGATTGGTCTTCTCTACCAACAAGGGTATTTTCGTCAGGAGATCGACGCCCAAGGTCATCAGGAAGCCTTATATCCGTTCAACGATCCCGGCCAGTTGCCAATCACGCCGCTGCGGCAACCCAACGGCGAGTGGCTGCGCCTGCCTATCGACTTACCGGGTAGCAAGCTGTGGATCCGGGCTTGGCAGGTACATGTGGGCCGGACGAAATTGTATTTGCTCGATACGAATGATCCTGCCAACCTTCCCGCATATCGCGGCATTACCACAGA
>CAYOUY010000104.1:0-6379 GCA_964407245.1 uncultured Acidobacteriaceae bacterium | reverse complement strand
TCATCACCCCGGCTGGCACGCAGGTCAACCTTGGCATTCAGGTTCGGGCGAAGGCGATCGCGCTGAACCCGAACCTCGCCACGCACACGGCCGCAGTGCTCACCCTGGGTACGTATACCTCCAATGGCAACGGAGCCGTCGAGGTGTTCGACATTAACACCGGCGTTGTGCTGCAGAACTACGTCACGTTCGGACTGGATCCGAGCGGCAGTTATAGCGGCATAGCCTACTCGGCAGACGGCAAGCAACTGGTGTTCAGCCAGGACAGTAGCAACGTCACCATCGCCAATGTCAATGCGCAGGGTTTCCTGTCAGACGACGCCCAGGTTTACGTGGCGCCGGACAATTCCTTCATCCAATGCTTTCCGAACAGCCCTCCGGCGTCTTATGACAACCCCTGCGGCTCGTTCTATTCTTCGTGGACTTCCTATCCCGGCGGCGTCGCGCTCTCACAGGATGGCAAGAGCGCATATGCCCTGCTGAACCAGAACGATACGCTTACGCAGATCGACCTGGCCGCGATACCTCCGGCGCAGGGTGAGCAGATCCGCGTGGGCAACGCTCCGCACAGCATCGTGATCAACAAGGCTGGCACGACCGCCTACGTCAGCAACGAGGGCGGTCGGGCCGCCACCGAGGCTGACTTCCAGATCAACTCCGCCGGTACCGAGATCGTGGCCGACCCCTTGGTTGGCGCCGCAATCACCGGTACCGTTTCGGTGGTGGATCTTTCCACGATGGCGGTCACGGCGAACATCCCGACCGGTGGTTTCCACCCAACCGGCCTGGCGTTCTTCGAAGGAAGCCTGCTGGTCGCCAATACCTATAGCGACACGATTTCGGTGATCAACACGGCCACCAACGTGGTGGAGCGGACCATCAACCTTGGCCTGCCGATTGGAGTGCCCGGCGCAGGTGAAGCGGCCTATGGCGCCGCGCCCGATTCGATCGCCGTCAATGCCAAGACCGGAGTTGCCTATGTCGCGCTTTACAATGCCAACGCGATCGCCGTGGTTAACCTAACCCCCGGCGTGGCGAATCCCGTCGAGGGCATGATCCCGGTCGCCTATGCGCCGAGCTCGGTCGTGCTCGATGCCCCCTTGAACTTGCTGCTCGTGGCCAACGACAAGGGCATTGGCACGCGTGATTCGTTCGAGTGCGATTACAACGTCTGCGACTACAACACGCACCAGGACAATGGCACGGTCAGCATCGTCCCCGTGCCGAACAGCGCGACCCTGGCAACGATGACGACGCAGGTCTTCAACAACAACCACTGGAACCGGACGCAGAATATCGAGTCTGCCTCCGGTGGGTCCCCGAATGCCAAGCCGGTGGCAATCCCGGCGAAGATCGGCTCTCCGTCACTGATCAAGCACGTGTTCCTGATCGTCCGCGAAAACCGCACTTACGATCAGATCCTGGGCGACGTGACCGCGGGCAACGGCGACCCCTCGTTGGCAGTGTTCGGCGACGGCACTGCAGCTGGCGGCACGCCGGTTACGCCGAACGCGCACGCGTGGATCACGCGTTTCCCGCTCCTCGACAACTTCTATGACCCGAGCCGCCAGTCGGCGGATGGTCATCAATGGATCACCGAGGGCATGGCGCCCTATGCCGACGACATCCAGTCGCCGGACTGGGTCCGCAGTTATCCGGGCGGCAACGCCGGTGACGCGCTCGCCTATCTGAACAAGGGCTTCCTGTTCTCGGAAGCCGCGGCCGCCGGTCTGTCGGTGAAGATCTACGGCGAATACGTGGAGAACGACACCTTCCTGCAGCCGAATGGATCGACCAGCGAGCCGAGCTGGAGCGACTGGTACGCGGACTCGCAGTGCTTCGAAGGCGGGCCGGATTGCGGACCTCCTGGAACCGCTGGCGAGACGACGTTGTACTTCCAGAACACAACGCAGGCGGAGTCCTCGATCCCGGCTGTTTATCAGCATCTCATCAAGAACTTCCCGCAGTTCGATCTGAACATTCCCGACCAGTTCCGCGTCGATCTGTGGGTGCAGGATTTCAACAATGATGTCGCCAACAATACGGTGCCCGTGTTGAGCATCCTGTGGATCATGTGCGACCACACCACTGGCCCGCCGACTCCACAGGCTGAACAGGCCGATAACGACCTGGCGGTTGGGCGCATTATCGACTACATCAGCCACAGCAACGTGTGGTCCACCTCGGCGATCTTCATCGAGGAAGACGACGCGCAGAACGGCGTTGACCACGTTGACGGTCACCGCAGCCCGGGCTACATCATCAGCCCGTATGCCGTGCAGTACGGACCCACCGACCACACCTACTACACGC
Organism: uncultured Acidobacteriaceae bacterium; assembly: GCA_964407245.1. Lineage (GTDB taxonomy): Bacteria > Acidobacteriota > Terriglobia > Terriglobales > Acidobacteriaceae > Sulfotelmatobacter. Next base: position 4,066 of record CAYOUY010000104.1, on the reverse strand, counting down.
AAGTGAACATGACGCGGACGATCGAGCAGATTCTCGGTCTGCCGCCTATGAACCAGTTCGACCTGACGGCGTCACCCATGAGGACGGATTTCGTCGTGGGCACGCCGCCCGCGGAGAACTTCCAGCCCTGGACGCACCTGCCGAACCAGATTCCGCTCAGCCAAGGCGTTACCGACAACGCAGCTAACGCAAACGAGAGCGCCAAGGTGAAGGCCCTTAGGGCGGGTTGGCTCCAGAAGAAAGCGGAAATCACCGCCGGCAAAATGACCAAGCCCGACTCCACAGACCCGGACACCGTGAACCATTTCGACTGGTACATGTCCACCGGGTTTACGCGGCCCTATCCGGGCGAAAAAACAGTTCGCCCGGCGAGCGAATTCAACAACCCTGCACCGACCAAGGCTGACGACGACGACTAAAACACGTTCGGACTGCACCGCCCTCTCCTCGGGCATTGAGGAGAGGGTTTTTTCTTTTGCCACGGACTCAAGAGTACTCGCCGTCCGTTGCGAGCTAGATAAGAGACAGCAGATCGCCAAGTACGGCGAGTTCTGGACATTTCGCGGAACCACAATGCAATCAATCTTTGGGTTTCAAGTCTCCAGGTCTGGAAGGCCAAGAAACCCACCGAAGGACGCCCAAGCATTTGAAAACGCGACTTGAAGGCGTCAAATATTCCAAGCCAGACCTTATTTCGCACCCCCGGTCGGCAGGGGCATGTCCGAATTAAAGATGTCGCACTGGGTCTTCCACGTGCCATTTACCTTCTTCTCCACCAGCATCCACTTGCCATGGTCAATGTGGGAACCGTCCGCACTCATGACCTCGTACGTCCCCGTACCGTAGCCCACATCGCCGCTGCTCTCGGCGGAAGTTACGACGATCTTAACCTTCGCCAGTCCCCGATCCTTGCCGACCTTGAGCTGGGCCACAATCGCCTCCGTGCCGTGAACTGCTTCTTGATTGGGTGGCATTCGGCAGCCATCGGTAGCGTACAGCGCCGCAACAGCCGCAAGGTTGCCAGCGTTATACTCTTTCTCCCAAGTTGCGGCGCGAGCCGCCACGTCCGACTTGTCAACAGCCACCACCGGAACCGCAGCGAGCATCGCCGCTAACACGACGACAAATCCATAACAAAAAATTCTTTTCATCGGCATGTCTCCTCCTTATTTGGAAAAACGGAACGCGGATAAATCAGATTACGCAGGTGATTGTAGTCCAACCGCCTGACCAGAACGGCTCGCAGACCAGTTGATGAAATCAGGCTTAGCACTCATTGACCTTTTGGCTTGGGGGCAATGAGCGTACGGAAGTCCGTGGAAGAATTTTTCGCGGTTTGTCCGAGATACGCCCCTGATCTGAGACGTGGTGCTCCTACATGGAGACTACGCCGGATTGCCGTCATTCCCGAGCAAGTAACCGGAACGACTTTGGACCAGCAGCGACGCTGGCTGTGATGTGGGTCACTGCACGTGGTGCTTGGCCGGGTCTTAAATGAGCATATATTTCAAGCCGCAGCTGGGAGCAGCCTATGCGCGCCCCGCCATTCTGCGAGGAAGTCACTTCGAGTTTGAGCTGGGATGTGGCCGAACGGGAATTGGGCTATCGGCCCGGTGGGCCGATCAATATCGGCTGGATGTGCAGCGACCGCATCTGCCAACTCGGCTTGGCAAACAAGCTGGCTCTGCTTTGGGAAGACTATCAGGGCAACAAGAAACAATTCACTTACGACGACGTTCGAATTCTCTCCAACACTATTGCTCACTTCCTGACCGAGCTGGGTATTCAGCCGGGAGAGCGAGTCTGCCTGTTCCTGGACCGTGTGCCCGAGCTCTATATCGGATTTCTTGGAATTCTGAAAACGGGAGCGGTAGCGCAGCCGCTGTTCTCCGCATTCGGCGATGAATCATTGCTGGTGCGGCTTGCGGATGCCGGAACTTGCACCATCCTGACGCAGAAGAAACACTTGTACAAAATCCACAAGATTCGCGATCGGCTGCCCAATCTTCGACACGTCATCGTCGTGGACGCGGATGCAGCTTCCCTGCAAGAGCACGAAACTGCCTTCAGAATGGAGCGAGTTCCGCCACTCACGCATTTCCCGGTTTACCCGACGATGGCCGAGTCTCCCTCAGTTCTGCATTACACCTCCGGGACAACCGGTCAGCCGAAGGGCGCTCAGCATGTCCACTATTCGATCATCGCCCAGTACCTCACTGCGAAATGGGTACTTGATCTCCAGCCCGACGACATTTACTGGTGCAATGCCGATCCCGGATGGGTCACGGGTACGTCGTACGGCATTATCGGCCCGTGGGCAAACGGCATTACGCAGGTGGTGCTCGATTCCGGGTTCAACGCCGAAAAATGGTACGAGTTCATCGAACAGTATCGTGTGACAGTCTGGTACTCTGCGCCGACTGCAATCCGGCTTCTCATGAAAGAGGGAGCAGAAGTCGTCCGGAAGCATGATTTGTCGAGCCTGCGCCACCTGGCTAGTGTCGGCGAGCCTTTGAACGCTGAGGCCGTACTTTGGTCGCAAGAAGTATTCGGCAAACCATTTCACGATACCTTCTGGCAAACCGAGACCGGCTGCATCGTCATAACCAACCTTCCCGGGATGACGATCAAACCCGGTTCCATGGGCAAGCCGTTTCCGGGAATTGCCGCCGCTGTGCTTGATCCGAAAACCTACGAGCCAGTGAACCGGGCAGGCGCGGCCGGCTTGATTGCGCTGCGGCCCGGCTGGCCGTCGCAAATTCGCGGCTATTGGAACAATCCCAAGGGATTCGAAGCGAAGTTCAAGAACGGATGGTATCTGTGCGGCGACCGCGCTTCAATCGATCGCGATGGCTACTTCTGGTTCATGGGGCGAGATGACGACGTCATCAACACGGGCGGACACCTGGTCGGTCCATTTGAAGTCGAGTCCGCTCTGCTGGAATGCCCTGCCGTCGCCGAATCCGCCGCGGTCGCCAAACCCGATCCCGTCAATATGGAAGTCGTGAAAGCTTTCGTAACCCTGAAGCGCGGCTTCCAGCCGTCCGATGATCTTGAACTGGACATCATGAACCACATTCGCAAGCGGCTGTCGCCGCTGGCCATGCCCCAGGAAATCGAGTTCGTGACCACGCTGCCGAAGACGCGAAGCGGCAAGATCGTGCGGCGCATCCTGCGCTCGAAGGAGTTCAACGAGCCCGTGGGCGACCTTTCCACCATCATGGAGGATTGAGGGGGACCATGGACGAAATCAGCAAAGTAGTCCGCGACTACGTCATCCGGGAATATGTGCAGGAGGGAGACGACCGGGAAATCACCGAGACCACACCGCTGATTTCGAGCGGCCTGGTGGATTCGTTCTCGATGGTGTCTCTGCTGCGGTTCCTGGAAAAGAAGTACGCGATTCACATTCCCGACGCCGCGGCCACACCGGAAGCGTTCGATACGGTCGAGCGGATTGTGGCCCTGGTGCGGCGGTTCCAGACAGTAGAGGCCGGCAAGGTGTAAACCGGCCGAGCGCTGCCGGAGCCCGGCGGGAAACCGGACGGGGCAGCGAACGTCATTGCGGGAGGCCTGTCATGTCCTTTTCCGAAGCAGTGCGCCAGAGCTATCAGACAGATATTGAGGGAATCAAATCCACGGGACTGTTCAAAGAAGAGCGCTACATCCATTCGCCACAGTCGTCGGACATCGAGGTGGAGTTCCCGGTTGGGTGTGCCATCCGGAAGTGCATCAACATTTGCTCGAACAACTACCTGGGGCTGTCCAGCCATCCGGAGGTGATCGCGGCGGCGCATGCCGGGCTCGACGCGCGCGGCTACGGGATGTCGTCGGTGCGCTTTATTTGCGGCACCCAGGACATCCACCGGGAACTGGAGAAGCGGCTGAGCGAGTTCCTGGGGACCGAGGACACGCTTCTGTTTCCCTCCTGCATGGACGCGAACGCGGGCTTCTTCGAAGCCTGCCTGAATGAGCGGGACGTGCTGATCGCCGACCGGCTCGTTCACGCCTCCATCGTGGACGGGATGCGCCTGTCGAAGGCGGTGCAAGACACCTACAAGCATTC
>CAYOUY010000103.1:0-17387 GCA_964407245.1 uncultured Acidobacteriaceae bacterium | reverse complement strand
AAGGAGCTGGGCAGCGGCGCCGGGCGAGGAACCGCCAAGAAAACCATCAGCCAGTCGTACCTGTCGCAGATTGAAAGCGGCGCCCGGCCGCACATGACGCAGTCGTCGCGCGCGCTGTTGGCGAAATTCTTCAAGGTGCATCCGGGCTTTCTGGTGGATGACCCCGATGGCTACCACGCGGAACTGACCTCTGACTTGCGCACGACCGAAGGCCAGCTTGACGTGTGGCTGCTGCAGGGATCGGAGCGCTTTGCCAGCGATCCGGAGGTCAGCGCGGTGCTGATCAAGGCCGCGCGCGAAAAAGACACGCGCCGCTGTTTGCTGCTGCTGGGCGCGATTCTGGACACACCGGGCCTGGCCGACCGCCTGCTTGAGGCCCTGCGGCCAGAGCTCACAGCGGCGGGCAGCCGCCACCATGCGGCGGTTGCGGAAGGGAGGCGAATCCGATGACGTCGACTAGGCTTGATTGGTCTGACTTTTATCTGATTTGTTTCGCGGTCGGTTTCTGCTTCAGCTTCTTTTCGTTTGTGTTTGGAGGCGCGCGCACCGGACGTCTGCATCTGCCGCACTTTCATGGTGGCGGGGCAGGGCACGGGATTGGACATGCACCGGTAGCGGGCGGACCGGCTGGAGCGCCATCCGCGCATGCAGGCGCGGGCCAAGGAGCGGGTGCCGCGCAATCGGCGACCGCACAAGCAGCGGGCGTAGGCAAGGTTGTGCGCGCCAGCAGCGTTTCGCCGTTCAATCCGCCGACGCTAGCGGCGTTTCTGGCATGGTTCGGCGGCACGGGCTATTTGCTGACGCGGTTTTCATCCCTGTGGGTGGGAGCGGGGCTGCTGGTGTCGGTATTGGGTGGCCTCGTCGGCGGCGGAATCATTTTTCTCTTTCTGAGCCGCGTGCTGATTTCCGACGAGGAGTACATGGACGCGGCCGACTACGACATGGTGGGCGTGCTGGGCAAGCTCTCGGTTCCGATTCGCGAGGGCGGCGGCACAGGTGAGCTGATTTATTCACAGGCCGGAACAAGGCGTGTGTGTGGCGCGCGCAGCGAAGATGGAAGCGCGATCGTCAAAGGCACGGAGGTCGTGGTCACGCGCTATGAAAAGGGCCTGGCGTATGTGCGGCTGTGGAGCGAGATGTCGGGAGAAGAGTAGCAGGCCATTGTCTGAGTACTTGTACGACTGGAGACCCACGTGAATCGCGATTGGTCCAAACCGCCGGTATGGCTGATCTGGCTGATGTGGCTCGCGCTGCCCATCAGTGCACTGGAATACCGGCAGAACTGGGATCAGCTGCCCGTGAGAATGGCGGTGCACTTCGACGCGAACTGGCAGCCGAACGGTTACACATCGCGCGAGGGCGCGCGGGATCTTGGGCTCGGCATCATGGCCGTCATGCTGGTGCTCTTCACGGTCGGAGTGCTTGCCGTGCGGGCGCTAAGGACGGTCGCCGCCTGGCCGCTGCTTGTGGTGATTTACATCGCGCTCGGGTTCTTGTGGTACGGGAATCATTCGATTATCGAGTTCAATCTGCACGCGCAACCGGCCCATTCGGAGTTGGTGGGCCCGAATTCCCCCGCGCTGAGTAACTCAAACGGTCGAGCTGTTCCTTAGAGGTTGCAGGAGGAGGGCGTATGTTCAGCGGGATTTCGAACGTAGTCGAGATCTGGATTTTTGTGGCGCTGGGAGTGATGGTCGTCCTGTTTTTGATGAGCGGAATGGCCCGGCTCTATCGCAAAGCTGGGCCGCACGAGGCACTCATCGTGTACGGCCTGGGAGGAACGCGCGTGGTAAAGGGTCACGGCACGCTGGTGCTGCCGATGGTGCAGATTTGCCGCGAGCTCTCGCTCGAACTGATGTCGTTCGACGTGGCGCCGCAGCAGGACCTCTACACCAAGCAGGGCGTGGCGGTGACGGTCGAAGCCGTCGCGCAGATCAAAGTGAAGTCGGATCAGGAATCGATCCTGACGGCCTCGGAGCAATTTCTGACCAAGAGCGATGACGAGCGCCAAGGGCTGATCCGGCTGGTCATGGAGGGCCACCTGCGCGGCATCATCGGGCAGTTGACGGTGGAAGAAATCGTAAAGCAGCCGGAGATGGTTTCCGACCGCATGCGATCGACCTGCGCTGATGACATGAACAAGATGGGGCTGGAAGTGATCTCGTTCACTATCAAGGAAGTGCGCGACAAGAACGAATACATCACGAACATGGGGCGCCCGGACGTGGCGCGCATCAAGCGTGATGCCGACGTGGCCGCGGCTGAAGCCGATCGCGACACCGCCATCAAACGCGCACTGGCACAGCGGGAAGCGGCGGTCGCTAAGGCTCAAGCTGATCAGGAGCGCGTCGCGGCGGAAACCGCGTCGCTGGCGAAGCAGGCGGAGGCGCAGCGTGATCTGGAAGTGAAGAAAGCGCAATTTCAGGAGGTCACGAAGCGCCAGCAGGCGCAGGCTGACAAAGCCTACGACATTCAGACCAACATCATGCAGCAACAGGTGATTGCGGAATCTGTGAAGGTGCAGCAGGTTGAGAAAGAACAGCAGGTCAAGGTGCAAGAGGCGGAGATCAATCGCCGCGAGAAAGAACTGATCGCGACCGTGCTGAAACAGGCCGAGATCGAGCGTCAGCGGATTGAAACCCTGGCGGCGGCCGAGAAGCAGCGCCTGATGGCTGAAGCTGAGGGCCAGGCGTCCGCCATTCGCCAGCAGGGTGAGGCCGAGGCCGAGATCATTTTCAAGAAGGGCGAAGCTGAAGCCAAGGCGATGAACGTGAAGGCCGAGGCGTATCAGGAGTACAACCAGGCGGCGGTGATCGACAAGCTGTTCGCCAGCATGCCGGAAGTGGTGAAGGCGCTGGCTTCACCGCTCTCGAACGTGGACAAAATAACGATCGTTTCGACGGGAAACGGCGACGCCGCCGGCATGAACAAGATCACCGGCGACATCACCAAGATGGCTGCGCAGATGCCGGCGCTGTTCGAAACGCTCTCCGGGATGCCGCTGTCGGAGTTGCTCGGCAAAGTGCGGCAGATTGGGGACAAGACGCAAAAGCCGGAAGGGAAGTAGGTAGTTCCACTTCTGGCAAGACCGGCCAGAAGTAGGGCACCCCGAAGCTAATCCCACTCAAGCCAAAAGCGGGCTTGAATGGGGCACCCAGTTCTATGGAGATTCCAGAGGCAGTTTATGAACACCAAACCAAGACTGACGGGGTTGGGGATCGCGCTGGGCGCGGCGCTGGGCGCGGTAGCCGGAGTGTTGGCAGGGCACATCGCCATCTGGCTCGGACTTGGGATCGCGATTGGAATGGCGATCGGCGCGACCCTGCGCCGCAAGGAAGCAGAGTGCCTGGAGTGCACTGCCAACCATAGGTTCCACGAATTAAAGAAGCAGCGGGAGAGAATCAATAGCTAATAGCTAAGAGCCAAGAAGGGGGTTCGATATGGCACTACTGGAGCGAGTCGCGACGTTGGTTCGGGCGAATCTCAACGACCTGATCGACAAGGCCGAAGATCCGGAAAAAATGATCAAGCAGGTGATTGTCGACATGCAGAACCAGCTGCTGCAGGTCAAGACGCAGGTAGCGATCGCGATCGCTGATCAGCACCTGCTGGAGAAGAAGCAAAAAGAAAACGAAGACATGCTCGCCGAGTGGATGCGGAAGGCCGGGATGTGTGTGGAGAAGAAGGAGGACGACCTGGCACGCGCGTCGTTGCGGCGGGCCGAGAGCTATCGCGAGCTGAGCGAGAACTTCGCGCAGCAGGTCACCGACCAGAAGGCGCAGGTGGAAAACCTGAAGTCGGCGCTGCGGCAACTGGAACAGAAACTGACTGAAGCCGAAGCCAAGGCGGACGTGTTGATCGCACAGCATCGGCGAGCCCGCGCGGTGGGCAAGGCCAGCGACGCGCGCATGGCTTCCGGTGACGGGTCGAAGCAGGCGGCGTTCGACCGTATGAAGCGCAAGGTGGCGCAGTCGGAGGCGGTGAGCCAGGCCAAGTCCGAGATCGCAGCCGACAATCTTGAGGATCGTCTTGCCGCGCTCGAAAAAGAGGACCGAATCGAGCAACTGCTGGCGGAACTGAAGACGAAGCGAGTGTGAGGCTGTGGGACAGCCGAGGGCGGCGGCTGTCCCCATCTGATTTTCCCCCGTGCATCCATTGACGGGCATGCCCGCATCTTTCTATCCTCAGAGATGCCCCTCCGGGCGATCCCAAGCCAAGAACGATAAAGGACGGTCGATGAAGAAGGTTGTAATCCTGGTGCTGTTGGCCCTGCTGTCGTTGTTGTGCGGATGCGGCAAGAGCAATCCCCCCAACGCGATCACGACCAATACCAGCGGAAACTGGGAGGCGCAGTTGACCGGCGGCACCGGCGCGGCCGCGGACCTGAACTTTGTGATCAATTTCACGGTTTCGAACACGACGGGGGAGAGTGCGCAGGGACTTTCGATCAGCGGGTTCAGTTTCATCAATGACGGCCCGTGCTTTCTGACAGGAGTGTCGGCTACGACCCAGGCCGGCTCGGCCACCATCACCACTCTTTCGACCAGCCAGGTGACGGGCAGCATGAGTATGACGATCACTTCCAACGCTGCATCGGGAACGCAGCAGGGCACTGTGCTCACGCTGACCAGCGTCGATGGCGTCTTCGGGACATCCAGCGGAACCACTGCGACCAGCGGCACATTGAGCAACGGCATAGTGGTAGGGACATGGAGCCTGAGCAGCACCGTCGCCGCCAACCAGGCCATGTGCGGGACGCCGACGACGGCGCCAATTCAGGGCAGCTTCATCATGTGCCAAAACAGCGCCACCTGCGTGAATCCAGAGTAGTGAGGCTACCACTTTGCGTAGATCCCGCAAACGGAGGTCCTTCCTGCCGTTGGCTTCTGTGAGCGGGACTCTTCCTTCCTCTTGCCGCGCTGCTATACAGTGGGAGCCATGCCCCGCAAGACCACGTCCCGCAAGATCGAGCCTCGACCTAAGAAACGTCAGGTGGTAGCGCGATCGCTGCGAGAGATCGCGGAGGCGGTGGGCGCTCGCATAATCGGGGACGGCGGCGTTCGAGTGAGCAGCGTGGCCAGCATCGAGTCAGCGTCACCGGACGATCTGGTCTTCGTAGAAGATGAAAAGCATCTGCCCGCAGCGCTACATTCTCGTGCTGGCGCCGTCATCGCGGGGGAATTTGCCGCGGTCTCGTGCGACCGGCCGCTTCTGATCAGTGATCATCCCAAGCTTGCGTTTGCCCGGGCAGAAAGGGTTTTGCACGCGGAGACGGGTCGGGCTGCGAAGGGTAGCGTCCACAGGACTGCTGTAATCCTCCCATCGGCCGTGCTGGGCGCAGGAGTGCGCCTAGAAGAACGCACGGTTGTCGGCGCAGGAGCGCGAATCGGCCAGCATTCGCGGATCGGTGCCGGCTCGGTGATCGGCGCGGGAGCGCTTATCGGCTGCGACTGCATCATCTATCCGAATGTCACAATTTATCCCGGAACCACGATCGGTGATCGCGTCATCATACATGCGGGCGCGGTGCTGGGCAGCGACGGGTTTGGCTACGTCCGCGACCGCAAGACGGGACATTACGAAAAGTTTCCTCAGGTAGGGCGGCTGGTGATCGAAGATGATGTGGAGATCGGCGCCAACACGACGATCGACCGCGGCGCACTGGACGAGACACGCGTTGCGCGCGGGGCGAAGATCGACAACCTCGTGCACGTCGGTCACAACTGCAAGATCGGCGAAGATGTCGTGATTGCGGCGCAGACCGGGCTTTCGGGAAGCATTGTGATCGAAAACGGCGCGGTGCTCGGGGGGCAGGTGGGCATCGGCGAGCACGCGCGCATTGGCGAGGGCGTGATGCTCGGTGGACAGGGAGGCGTCCTGCCCAACAAGATTTTGCGCGGCAAGGGCGAAGCATTCTGGGGAACTCCGGCGCAGCCGCTGCGCCAATACCTGAAGCAACTCGCTACCCTGGCGCGGCTGGCGAAAAAGCCGTAATCAAAAAGGAGTGACGTTGGCTTTGATCGTCATTGGCGGGCACTCGCGCAGCGTGGGCAAGACCAGCGTTGTGGCGGGATTGATCTCCGCGTTGCCAGAGTTCGACTGGATCGCGGTGAAGATCACGCAGTACGGACACGGCGTTTGCTCGGCGAACGGCGAGGCTTGCGACTGTGCCGCCAGCGATCATTCCTGGGCGATCTCGGAAGAGCGCGACCGGTCGGGCGAGTCCGATACTTCGCGGTTCTTGGTCGCCGGAGCAGCACGGGCGTTGTGGGTGCGCACCGAGCAGGGACGGCTTGCCGAGGCTATGCCCGAGTTGCGCCGGCGGCTGGAGGGTGCGGGCAACGTGATCATGGAATCGAACAGCGTGTTGAGATTTCTCAGGCCCGACTTGTACTTGACTGTGCTCGATCCATCGACCGCAGATTTCAAGAATTCGGCGCGTGAGTTTCTGGATCGTGCGGACGCCGTCATTCTGCACGACGCCGTTGGCGGCCCTGCGTGGGAGTCCGTTTCACTGAAGCTGGTGGCCGGACGGCAGGTATTTCGCATCGCGCCGCCACTGTATGTGACGCCGGAGATTGTCGAGTTCGTGCGCACGAATCTCTGCGCGACAAATTCGCCACGTCTCGCAAGAGACGCGAGACATGGGCCGCCCCCGATTACTGAGAACTGAGATATTCTTGCGCGTGCGGCAAATTCACTCCAGCGCATGGCTGTTGGTCGTGTTGTCGGCCGTTCTCCAGGTGCTCATCTTTCCTCTTCCTGGTGTTTATGTTCTTTCGTGGGTCGCGCTGGCGCCACTGATCGTGGCACTGCTCCGCGCGCGGCCGGCGGGTGAACTCGAAGTTGCGGGAGCGCTGCGGCTGCGGCCTGCCTCGCCGGGTCAGGCGTTTCTGCTGGCCTACATCTGCGGAATTCTGTGGTATGCGGGCACGTGCTACTGGATCTACGAAACGATGCGGCAATATGGCGGGCTCAGCGCCGCGATGGCTGTCGTGGCGCTATTTTTGTTTTGCTGCTACCTGGGGTTGTATCACGGATTGTTGGGCTTGCTGCTGGGATTGTTGGCAGACCCATCACGAGATTACCGGAGGGCGCTTGCCGCAACACCGTTCCTGTGGGTCGCGGTGGAGCTGGCGCGCACCCGCGTGACGGGATTTCCGTGGAACCTGCTGGGCACTGCGCAGGTGGACAATGCCGCTCTGTGCCGGATCGCGGAATGGACTGGCGTCTATGGAATCTCCTTTGAAATTGTGCTCGTGAATGTCGCGCTGGCCGCGGCTTTTCTGGTGCCCCGGGCGAAGCGTGGCGCTATGCTCGCAGCAGCGGTGGCGGCCGCAGCCGTTTTGCAGGCGGGGACATTGATCGAAACTCCAGTGGCGAGCGCTGATCATAAGGCCCTGCTGTTGCAGCAGAACATTCCCGTCGCCGCTAATTGGACACCGGCATATTTTCAGCAGACGCTGAGTCAACTGGCAGCGATTAGTGCAAAGGCCGCGAGCGACAGCACGAACATCGGCTTGATTGTCTGGCCGGAATCACCTTCACCATTCTTCACCAACGATTTGCGATTTCGAACAGTCGTCAGCGAGATGGCGCGGCAATCCAAGGCATGGGTCGTGACGGGAGCGATTGGGACCGCAAACGCACCGCCTGGCGGAGGCAATTCGCAGGTGTTCAACTCCGCGGCCCTCGTCAGCCCGAACGGAGAGTGGACTGAACGCTATGACAAGGTCCATCTCGTGCCTTTTGGAGAATACCTGCCATTCCCTCGCCTTTTCGCGTTTGCCGCAGGCCTGACAAAAGAAGTTGGCGAATTTGGACGTGGCGATTCGCGCGCGCCGCTGGATGGAGGCGGTGAGAAACTCGGCGTGTTTATCTGTTACGAATCGATTTTTCCCGAGGAAGTCCGCCAATTTGTCGCGCGCGGTGCGCAGGTTCTGGTGAACATTTCGAATGACGGATGGTATGGCGACAGCGGAGCGTATGCGCAGCATTTGAACCAGACCCGCATGCGTGCCATCGAGAATAATCGCTGGCTGCTGAGCGTGGCCGACACCGGGGTTACCGCGTCGATCGATCCGTGGGGCCGCGTCACGGCGCGGATTCCCCGCAAACAAAGGACTACGCTCGCCGCGTCGTACGGACTCACTTCGGTCACTACTTTCTATTCGCGCCACGGCGACTGGTTCGCGTATGCCTGTGCGATAATTTCCTTAGGCGTGCTGCTGGCGAGCCTGGCATCATTGAAAAAACCGCAAGAAGGTCAATCGTCCTCATGAACCAAGAGTTGGAACAAACGTACGAGAAGTTGAGCAAGAAGGTGCACGACCTCCGGGAGTACCTTTGACGCGGACAAAATTCGTCCGCAACTAGCCGAAATCGAGAAGCAGGCGTCCGACCCGAATCTGTGGTCGAATCCGCAGAAATCGCAGCAGGTAATGCGCGAGAAGAAGCGTCTGGAGCACATACTCTCCACCGACGCCGATCTCGCGCGCCGCACCGACGATATTGCCGCCTACTTCGACCTCGGCAAAGAAGGCGAGAATGTCGACAGCGACTTGCAGCGCGAGATTGGCACGCTTTCTGAACTCATCGACAAACTCGAGACCGAAACGCTGCTTTCGGGCGAGAATGATGCGCGCAACGCCATCGTTACCATTCATCCCGGGGCGGGTGGTACCGAATCGCAGGATTGGGCGGACATGCTGCTGCGCATGTATCTGCGCTGGGCGGAGCGCCAAGGCTTCCAAACCGTGCTCTACGATTACCAGCCGGGGGAAGAGGCGGGGCTAAAGTCGGCCACGTTCGCCGTGAACGGCGAGTACGCCTTCGGACTGCTGCAGAGCGAGATCGGTGTGCACCGGCTGGTCCGCATTTCGCCGTTCGATCAGGCCAAGCGCCGGCATACATCTTTTGCGAGCGTGTTTGTTTCGCCGGAAATCGACGAGAGCATCGAGGTGGTCATCAAGCCGGAAGACATCCGCGTGGACACGTACCGATCCAGCGGAAAAGGCGGGCAACACGTTAACACGACCGATTCCGCCGTGCGCATCACGCATATTCCGACCGGGCTGGTCGCAAGTTGCCAAAACGAGCGCTCGCAGCACAAGAATCGCGACCGCGCCATGAGTATGCTTCGCTCAAAGCTATACGAGTTCGAGATGGAGAAGAAGCGCGAAGCGACGAAAAAAATCGAAGACTCGAAACTCGACATCGACTTCGGTTCGCAGATTCGTTCGTATGTGCTGCAGCCGTATCGGCTGGTCAAGGATCATCGCACCAAGACCGAGGTCGGCGATGTGGATCGAGTGCTCGACGGCGATCTGCAGCCATTTATCCGGGCATATCTGCTGGCGCGGCGCGGGGAGAAACGGTGAAGCGCCAGGCAGCCAAACGAAAAGCTGCGCGCAGCGCCAAGCCGGCGCCGGGGCCAAAGCCCATCAAGCTCGGACCGCGATTCCTGCGTGCTTTCCTGTTTGCCGCGGAGAAGCACGCCGGGCAGGCGCGCAAGGCATCCTCGATTCCATACGTCGCGCATTTGATGGGCGTGGCTTCGGTGGTGCTTGAGGCCGGCGGCGACGAAGACCTGGCAATCGCGGCCCTGCTCCATGACGTGGTGGAAGATTGTGGCGGAATACCGATGCTGAAAGAGATCCGCCGCCGATTCGGCAGCCGCGTGGCGAAAATCGTGGATGGTTGCACCGATGCCTACACAATTCCCAAACCGCCCTGGCGCGAACGCAAAGAGACTTATATTCGTCACCTGCGGAACGCAGATGAGGATACGCGGATGGTATCGGCTGCCGACAAGCTCAACAACGTGCGCTCGATCCTCAGCGACTATCGCGAGGTTGGGGAATTCGTTTGGTCACGGTTCAGCGGTGGACGCGACGGCACCCTTTGGTACTATCGGGCTTTGCGGGATGAATTCTTGCGGAGCAAGCCCAACCGCGTCACGCGGGAGCTGGACCTGGCCGTAAACGAACTAGAAACGCTGTCTGCGAATTCCAACGGGTCGGGATCGCGTCCCGGCGAGCAATGACGCTATGCCGAGCATGATCGATCAAATCCGCGCTTCGAAACTGCCCTCGAACATGATGCAGTTTGCGGCCCGCGGCGCGCTGCAGGTGCCGGCGGCGGAGAATATCGAGATCCTGGTGCATCTGGCCCTGCACAACAAGGTATTTGGAGAGCTGGCGCGCATGACGCTCGCGGGATGGGATGAGAAGGCCTGCCTGACGGTTGTTTCCGACCCAAAGACGCCGCGCGAAGTGCTGAGCTATTTCATCGTGCACGACAACATTCGGCCCAAGTTGCTGCCGGCTCTGCTCGAGAACCCTTCTGTGTCCGAGGGCGAGCTGATTAAACTTTCCGTTTCAGCCTTGCGAGAGACGATTGAAGTCATGCTCAAGAGCGAGCGAGTGCGCTCGCTGCGTGGCGTGCTGGAAACGCTGAAGACGAATCCGTATGTGAAGAAAGAGGAGGCGGAGGATCTGGTTCGGCGGCTGAAACCGCAACTGGCTGTGGCCACTGCGCCAGCTTCGGCAGCTGCGCCGTCGGCAGAACCAGTTAGCGCCCCAGCAGTAGCCACTCCGAAAGCGGTCACAGCCACCGAGAAGCCGGCCGGCAGGGAGGGCCCCGCAGCGGCCGGGAGCGAAGCCGATGATGACGAAGTCCTAACTTACTTAGACGAGCATGCCAGCGAGATTGCGGCTGAGGGCGAGAAGCCATTTCAGCCCATCGGAATCGTTGAACTGCTGGGATCCGATTATTTTCCGGTAACACAAGAGGAGACACTACCGGCGGCGACTGCCGCGCCGACGGCCGCGAAGCCACAAGCTGCCGCCGTTCCGAAGAAGTCGTCTGCCCCCGGAGAGCCCAGGCGGGAAAACACGCTCCAGAAGATCAATCGCCTCGACGTAAAGGGCCGCATTCAGCTGGCGCTCAAGGGCAACAAAGAGGAGCGCTCCATTCTGATTCGCGACGGCACAAAAGTCGTGGCTTTGGCGGTGCTCGATGCGCCCAAACTCGCGGATGGGGAAGTCGAGAAGTTTGCAAGCCAAAAAAATGTTCTGGAGGCCGTGCTGCGGCAGATTCCGCTCAAGCGCCGCTTCATGAAGAACTATGTTGTCATCCGGAATCTGGTGGCGAATCCGCGCACGCCGCTCGACCTGGGTCTGGGCTTGATGAAAAACCTGCTGGTCCAGGATTTGAAGAATCTCTCCGCTAACAAAGAGGTTTCCGAGACCATCCGCAAACTGGCGTTGAAAATGTACAAGCAGAAAATGGAAGACTCCAAGAAGAAATAACAGTCCCATGGTTTCCTTGCCGCAATCAGATCCCATTGGCGAAATGCTGAAGCGTTCAAAGACGATCGCCGTGGTCGGCCTCTCGTGCAATCCGTTGCGGCCCAGCCACGGAGTTTCGGCCTATATGCAAAGCCAGGGATACCGCATCATTCCTGTGAACCCGCAGATCAAGGAATGCCTGGGCGAGAAGGCCTACGCGTCGCTGCTCGACGTGCCGGAGAAGATCGATATAGTCGATATCTTTCGGCGGCCGGAGTTTGTGGAGGAAATTGTCGACCAGGCGATCCAGTTGAAGATTTCAACCATCTGGATGCAGGAAGATGTGGTTCACGAGAGAGCGGCAGAAAAGGCCCGCAAGGCGGGAATTTTCGTGGTGATGGATCGCTGCATCCTGAAAGAGCATCACGCGCGCATGCGCTGATCGTCAGGACTCTTTCCCAGGTTGCTGTGCCCCTCCGGTTCGCGACCGCACGCGCTTGATCTCCTCCAGCCGTTCGCGGATGCGCTTTTCGATCCCCTCGTTGGTCGGCTGATAATAGACCCGGCCGCGCAGATTGTCAGGCAGGCATTCCATGTCGGCTACTTTTCCGTCCATATCGTGCGCATACTGGTATCCGCGGCCATAGCCCAGGCCTTTCATCAGAGCGGTGGGAGCATTGCGCAGGTGCAGCGGGACTGGATCGGCTGCGGTCTGCTCGACGTCGGCCAGAACGTCGCCATAGGCGGTGTACAAGGCATTCGACTTGGGTGCGGCCGAGAGATAAACAATAGCCTGAGCCAGCGCCAGGTTGCCTTCCGGCATGCCGATGAAGTCGACCGCGTCGCGAGCGGCCATACACAGCGCGAGCGCGTTCGGATCGGCCAGGCCGATGTCTTCCACGGCCATGCGCACGACACGGCGCGCAATATAAAGGGGGTCTTCTCCAGCTTCCAGCATGCGCCCAAGCCAGTAAAGCGCGGCGTCAGGATCGCTGTTGCGGACGGATTTGTGCAGCGCAGAGATCAGATTGTAGTGCTCTTCGCCGGTCTTGTCGTAGAGCAGGATGCGCTTCTGTAGTGCGTCGCGGACGATCTCGTCGGTGATCTCTCGCGCTTCTGTGGGTGCCCCACTTCCGGCCGATTTTGCCGGAAGTGGAGATTTTGCCAATCCAGCCGCGACTTCCAGAACATTGTATGCGCTGCGCGCGTCACCGCTGGTGTAGCTGGCGATCTTTTTCAGAACATCATCCGCGGCGCTCAGGTTCATTCCGCTGAGACCGCGCTCGCGATCGGTCAGCGCACGCCGCAGCAGTAGCACGATGTGTTCTTCCGTGAGCGGCTGCAGCACGTAGACGCGCGTGCGCGAGAGCAAAGCGGAGTTGATTTCGAACGAAGGATTTTCGGTGGTTGCCCCAATGAGCCGGATGTTGCCCTTCTCAACATGCGGAAGGAATGCGTCCTGCTGTGCCTTGTTGAAGCGGTGAATTTCGTCGATGAAGACGATCGTCCGCGTGCCGTACTGGCGGGCGCGCTCAGCGTCGGCCATGACCTGCTTGATTTCCTTGATCCCGGAGAGCACGGCGGAGAATTCAATGAAATCCGCCTTGGTCATGTTGGCGATGATCTTGGCCAGTGTGGTTTTTCCCGTACCGGGAGGGCCCCAGAAGATCAGGGAGCCGGTGTCGTCGCGTTCGATCTGCGTGCGCAGCGGCTTGCCGGGGCCGATCAGTTGCTCCTGGCCGACAAATTCTTCCAGCGTGCGCGGGCGCATGCGGTCGGCCAACGGCCGCGTTGCATCGGCCGCACTGCCGGCGTTCGGGATGGGTTGGAAAAGGCTCACGGAAAGCCGCCTGGACTCCATTACGTTGCGAGAGCCTTCGCAGTTTCGACGAAACGCAGTTCCTGTGTGGTCGGCAACGCCCCAATCTCCGCCGCGTATCGATAAAACAGCTGCAGGCCCTCAAGGCAACCGGCATCGAGCTGATAATGGATGTTTTCGGTTAAATAATTGACAACATCAGCTTCACTCAGGCCCAGCCGGGGCGCCCGTTCTTGTGCGATCTGGTTCAGACTCGCGCTTTCGAGGCCATGATTCCTGGAGTCGCGAAACACTGCGGCCAAATCCAGCGACTGGTCAGCTTGGCGCAGCGCCGCACTACGCACCGCCCAGAAGGCGAACACAAATGGCTTGCCGGTGTAACGGATCCACTCTTCGGCGAGATCAAGTGTCAGGTAACGTGAGCGGTCGATCTTGAGCGCGGGATCTCCGATCAAGAGGCCGGCGTCGTGCTCGGCCAGCATCTCCTCGATCCCGGGCGCCATAGGCGTAAATGTTCTTCCCCCGCCTAGCCATTTCTCGAACAAGACCTTCGTCAACGCCACAGAAGTCATGGAAGAGGTATCGAGCGCGACGGTGCGAACTTCCTCGACCGGCACTTTGCTGACCAGCAGAATCGAGCGCACGGCTCGCCGCGACGCGATGGCAACGTCGGGCAAAACCTGCAAACCGGGGATCTGCGTGTACGCTGCCGCGGGAATAATTCCGATGTCAGCTTTGCCTTCGGACAGCGCACGGGCGCAGGCTGAGGGCAATGTATAGGAAATGTCGAACTTTTCGCCCGATCCGCCGTGCTCGAAATCCCACATCAGGGGCGCGGTATTGAGGTAGGAAATCGCCGAAATTCGCAGCTTTCTCATGATTTTCCTCAATATTAACAGACCACTGTGACGCGTAACCTTGACGTGGTTTCGCCGTGATCAGTACAGTCCGCTCGGAGTTCCTGTGTCTACCGCCGCTGCAGCTGGAACGCATCTTTTGGAATGGCTGGCCCTGTCGCTGACGCCCGGTCTCGGCCCTACG
Organism: uncultured Acidobacteriaceae bacterium; assembly: GCA_964407245.1. Taxonomy (GTDB): domain Bacteria; phylum Acidobacteriota; class Terriglobia; order Terriglobales; family Acidobacteriaceae; genus Sulfotelmatobacter. Next base: position 3,236 of record CAYOUY010000103.1, on the reverse strand, counting down.
CGCGCTCGCAAACTGGTGGAACACTTTGGCGGCCCGGAGGCAGTTTTCCGCGCCTCGCTGACCGAACTGGAAGGCACGGGCATTCAGGCAGTCTCGGCGCAATCGTTGGCTACCGGCAAGTCCGGCGAACTGGCACGCGAGGAAATCGCCCGTGCGGCCGCAGCGGGCGTAACCGTAATCTCCGGCGATGATCCGTCCTATCCGCCACGGCTCAAAGAAATCTACGATCCTCCGCCCATCCTTTATGTCCGCGGCAATCTCGAAGTGTTGACCAAGCCGGGCATTGCGATGGTCGGCACGCGGCATCCCACCCCCTACGGCTCGGGCATGGCCGAGCGCTTGGCGTGCGATCTCGCCGCGCAGGGGCTGGTCATCATCAGCGGAATGGCGCGGGGCGTGGACACGGCGAGCCATCGCGGCGCGATCTCGGCCAAAGGCAAGACCATTGCGGTTTTTGGCACCGGCGTGGACGTGATTTATCCGAAAGAAAATTCTCGACTGTCAGAGCAACTGCTCGCTCTGGGCGGTGCGCTGATCTCTGAGTTTCCACTGGGAACATTCGCCGCACCGCAGAATTTTCCCATTCGTAACCGGATTCTCAGCGGCATGTCGGTCGGCGTGCTTGTGGTCGAAGCCGCCGAATATTCCGGCACGCGCATCACTGCGCGCTGCGCGCTCGAGCAGAATCGAGACGTTTTTGCTGTGCCCGGCAACGTCACCAACAAGAATTCCTGGGGGCCGAACACACTCATCAAACAGGGCGCCAAGCTGGTCGCGACCTGGGAAGACGTGTGGGAAGATCTCCCGACGGAAGTACGACTTGCGTTGACTCCCGCCTCCACGCCTGAATCCCCGGGCGCGTCGACTGCATCTCTATTCCCGGATGAAGGGCTTCCTCCTCACGAACGCAAGATTCTCAGCCTGCTGAAAGCCGACGAATCCACGCATATCGATGAAATCGTGGAAAAGCTGGAGACGCAGATGTCGTCTTCAGAGATCTTCGCTGCGCTCTTTGAGCTCGAATTGACCGGCAAGGTGAGACAGATGCCGGGGAAGAATTTTGTAAAGAGCTTTTAGCTGTTAGCTCTTAGCCTTTAGCTCAACTTTTCGTGATAGGAGAGGCGGCATGAGGAACTACGAGGATCTGCAAGTTTGGCAGAAGGCTCACACATTGGCGCTTTCGGTCTATCGCGACACGCGTACCTTTCCTCAAGATGAGAGATTCGGTCTGACGAGCCAGCTTCGGCGTTCTGCGTCGTCGATTCCAGCAAATCTGGCAGAAGGATGTGGACGACGCTCCGACGGAGAAATGGCAAGATTCGTTCAAATCGCGATGGGATCGGGAGCCGAACTCTCCTACCACTTGTTGCTCTGTCGTGACCTCGAAATTTTGAAGGCAGCCCAGTTCCTGCGCCTTTCTTCCGATTTGGAAGAGGTAATGAAGATGCTGTCGCCATTGTCATCGCGACTCAGAACCGCACCACGCTTGAACCTTCGCAGCTAAGAGCTAATGGCTAAAGGCTAAGAGCTTTTTTTCACGTAACTTGTCGTGCGCTTGACATTCGTGCTAGCGTCAAAAACGAATACACACAACAGAGGAAACATTGTCCAAAGGTTTAGTCATCGTCGAATCGCCCGCCAAGGCGAAAACCATCCAGAAATATCTAGGCAAGGGATTTTCTGTCGAGGCCTCGCTCGGCCATGTCAAAGATCTGCCCAAGAGCACGCTGGGTGTAGACATCAAGAACGGTTTCGAGACGGATTACATCGTCATCCCCGGCAAAGAAAAAGTTGTGGCCAAGCTGAAGAAGCTGGCCGCGTCGGCCGACGCGATCTATCTCGCCCCTGACCCGGACCGCGAAGGAGAAGCCATCGCTGCGCATCTCGCGACAGAACTCGACGAGAATGGCGCAAAGAAGAAGAAAGCAAAGAAAGCGAAAAAGGGCGAACCTGAGGGTCCTCCGCGAATTCAGCGCGTCACCTTCAACGAAATTACCAAGCGTGCGGTGCAAGCCGCTTTTGATCATCCGCGTGCGATCGATCAGAACCTGGTCGACGCGCAGCAGGCTCGGCGTGTACTCGACCGGCTCGTGGGTTACCAGGTTTCTCCGTTGCTATGGGATAAAGTTCGCCGCGGCCTTTCCGCTGGCCGCGTGCAGACCGTAGCCCTGCGCCTCATCGTCGAGCGCGAACGCGAAATCAAGGCGTTCGAGAAAAAAGAATATTGGACCATCGACGCTCACCTGGCCGCCAATAAGCCGCCGGCGTTCGATGCGCGGTTCCTGGGCAAAGGCGAAGAGAAAGTCGAAATCCCAAATGGCGAAGAGGCCGAAAAGATTCGCACAGCGCTCGAAAAGGCCGATTGGCTCGTTCGTTCAGTCGACAAAAAAGAGCGCCGCCGCAACGCCGCGCCGCCCTTCACCACCAGCAAGCTGCAACAGGATGCCTCGCGCAAGCTCCGTTTCAGCGTCAAGCGCTCGATGATGATTGCCCAGCGCCTGTACGAAGGCGTCGAACTCGGCGAAGAGGGCCTGGTCGGCCTCATTACTTACATGCGTACGGATTCCGTGCGCGTGGCGCCCGAAGCCATCCAGGAGGTTCGCGAATACATCGGCAAGGAATATGGCCCGTCGTATCTGCCCGAGTCGCCGAACACGTATAAAGAGAAGAAGGAGGCGCAGGCCGCCCACGAAGCCATCCGTCCGACCTCGGCGGTGCGCCATCCTGATCAGATCAAGCAATATCTGAAAGAGGATGAATACAAGGTCTACAAGCTGATCTGGCAGCGCTTCGTAGCTTCGCAAATCAACCCGGCAGTCTTCGATCAAACCACAGTCGACATCGACGCGAAAAACGGAAACGACTCGTTCTGGTTCCGCGTTACGGGTTCAGTGCTGAAATTCGACGGTTTCCTCAAAGTCTACGAAGAATCCAAGGAAGGCAAGGACGAGGAAGACGAGGAACTCAAGCACAAACTGCCCGCGCTCGAAGCGGGTCAGAGACTCACTTTGAAAGCGCTCAAGCCTGAACAGCATTTCACCGAACCGCCGCCGCGTTACAACGAAGCGTCGCTGGTGAAAGAACTGGAAGAACGCGGCATCGGGCGCCCCTCCACCTACGCAGCCATCCTGACCACGATTCAGGAGCGGCAGTACGTGCAGAAGCTCGGCGGCAAGTTTGTGCCGACAGAGATCGGACTGGTGGTGACTGATCTGTTGGTGGAAAACTTTCCCGAC
>CAYOUY010000102.1:0-4885 GCA_964407245.1 uncultured Acidobacteriaceae bacterium | reverse complement strand
CCCGCTGAACCGCAGAGGGAACTGAAAGTCTGGGATCGGAAAAATGGAGGACTGAATCCCGGGCTGGGGAAGGAGAACGGACCGCTTTCGGTGCCGCCGTAGAAGATTCCGTAGCCGCCGCGCATCACCAGTCGATTCGTGATCTGGTAAGCGAAGCCGATGCGTGGAGAAAAGTTGGTGTCGATGGGCGGGACCAATCCTGGCGGAGCGGTCGCTGAAAGCGGCAGGAACGATGCGATCGTGGGCGTCAGCGGGGTGGTCGTCCCCTTAGGCACGAAGAGGGTATCGGTGCCAAAGTCGAACGTGGCTTGCTGGTTCTTGCCTTCCGTGATCGGCCGGTAGAGGTCGTAGCGAATGCCCAGATTCAAAGTGAGCCGGTCGGTGGCGCGGAAGTCGTCCTCAGCAAAAAAAGCCGCGATGTTCCTGCGATAGTCTGGACCATGCACGTTCACGATGTCGGCCACATCGGGGACGCCGAGAAGGAACGAGGCCATGTCATCGCCGGGCGCACCATATGGGGGTCCGACTGGAGCCCCCGGATTGCCGCTGAAGTCGGGGCTGAAGGTCATGTCGCCGCGTGGCGCCGAGTCCTCCAGGATGGTGAATTGTTCCCGGCGCAACTCGGTGCCGAATTTCATGGAGTGGCGCCCGCGGGTCCAGGTGAGGTTCTCATTGATCACGAAGCTGTTCTGCTTTTCGATGGCCGGCAGAAAGTCATTCGTTCCAATGCAGGCGTAGTCGAAGAAGCACATTGAAGGCAGGCCGCCGAATCCGGGCGTGAACGGCACGCCCGGGATGCCGATCTGTGACGCCACGTTGGTGTTGGCGTTCGGCTCATGGCGTTGAGAATTGACCCGGTTGTAGCCGACACGGAATTCATTCAGCAGATGTGCCGAAAACGTGTGCAATTCGCTGATGGCCACGCTGCGATAAGAATTGTCCTGATGGCCGGCAACGAATCCGCCGCCATCTAGAACGGTCGTGAATGGACCGGGAACGAATAGGGGCTGGTCCTCATAACTGAAGCGGGCGAAAAAATTGTCCTTATCGGTAAAACGGTGATCCACCCGGATGTCGAAGTTGTTTTGATTTAAGCTCTTTTTTGGATCGACCAGGTAATTGTTTCCCTGGAAGCTAATATTGGGTATCGGGTAGAGGGCCGCCAAGTTGGCAGCCGGCTGGGCAATCGCGCTGGGCCCGGTCGCGGGAAACATATTTGTGGGCACACCACTGGCATTAACAGCGATCGGCACGCCGCAGTAGCCGGTGGGGTTGCTCGCCAAGGCTTGCGTCAACCGAGGGTTGAACATTTCGCCGAAGTAGGTCGGATTGCCGCTGCAGTCGAGAACGGGGACGATAACGTTGCTACTGTTGGGGGCCGTAACCGCCGGCGAACTTAGCTGGAGGAAGCTGGAGAAGTCGCCGCTGAGCTGCGGCTGGGTGGGAATCAATGCAAGTGTGGGCAAAGCCTGGCGAATGCGCAGACCCTCGTAGTCGCCGAAGAAGAACGTGCGGTCTCTTATGATTGGACCACCGAAATTCGCCCCGAACTGATTCTGCTGGTACTGCTGGCGGCCGAGTAGATCAAAAGCATTCTTCCCGACTAACTTGTCGTTGCGAATAAACTCCAGGGCTTCGCCATGGAACCGGTTGGTGCCCGACTTGATGACGGCGTTCATGATGGCCCCGTTGCCGCGGCCAAATTCCGCGCTATAGGAGTTAGTTTCCACCTTAAATTCGCCAATGGCATCGACGGAGGGCTGGATCACGTACGCGCTGAAGTTGAGCACGTCGCCCAGGTAGGCGTTGTTGTCGACGCCATCGAGCAGAAAATTGTTTTGCAGCGCCCGAGCACCATTAGAGCTGAAGCCGAATGTGGTTTCGGTGCGCGCGCCCGGTTCGTTGGGAGCAACCCCGGCCGCAATTTGCGCCAGCTGCGCAAAGTTGCGTCCGTTCAGCGGCAGGGCCGTGGCGGTCTGGCCGTTGACGACCTGGCCAAGCTCGGAAGTCTCCGTTTCCAGTTGCGGACTTTCCGTGGTGATGGTCATGGTTTCGGTCACCGTGCCCACCTGCAGGGTCACATCCACCGCGAGGCGGTCTTGCACGTTCAGCACCACCGGGCCTGCCACTGCCTTCTTGAAACCAGGCTTCTCAACCGTCACGGTGTATTGTCCGATGTGTATCGGACCGGCCATGTATTCTCCGCTGGAATTCGAGGTAGTGTGCAACACCTCGCCGCGGTCCACGTCGGAGACGGTGATCTTGGCGTCGGCCACTGCGGCGCCGGTTGAATCTTTCACTAGGCCGACGATGTTACCCATGTCTTTCTGCGCCCAAGCGCTGTTCCAGGCAAGGATCCCCGAGAGGAAACAAAATGAAATAAAACGAAAGAAACTGCTCGATACCCGAGCTGCGATGGGCGCGAAGAACGAAGCAGGGGAAGTCATAAGAGCTCCGATGTGCTTTGAGCTTTGTTTGCGCGAATTTAGTCAGTTCTTGAGCGTTTGTCAACCGCTTTATTTCGAGGGCTTTCGATTTCTGTCGGCTGAGACCTCTACCGTTCGAGTACAATAAGCTGCTTTCTTCGAGACCCGATATGTTTGCCGAGGAACGGCGCCTCCAGATCCGCGAACTCCTGTCGGCGCAACGCAGTGTAACCGCCTCGGAACTCTGTGAGCGGCTTAAGGTCACGTCGGCCACGATCCGCCGCGATTTGGCCGCTTTGGAGCACGATGGCGTGCTGGTCCGGTCTCACGGCGGCGCGGTGTCGCGGATGTCGAGTACCAACTTCCAGCCCTCGTATGACGCCCTTCTGCGAACAAACAACGAGGAAAAACAGCGAATTGCCCGGGCCGCCGAAGAATTCGTGCTCGATGGCGACACTGTTTTTCTCGAAGGCAGCACTACGGTTTTTGAGCTGGCGCGACGTTTGGTTCACCGCCATCGGCTGACCGTCGTGACTAATTCCCCCACCATTGTCTGCGAACTGCAGCGGAGCTCGGCAATAACGGTGCTCTGCACCGGCGGCGATCTGCAGAAGGATACCTTCTATCTCTCTGGAGAATGGACGCAGCGCGCCCTGGCCGAAATACGATTAGACAAGGCCATACTCGGCGTCAGCGCGATTGACCCCGAGTACGGAGTCTCTACCGCCAGCTACGCGGAGGCGCAAATCAAGAAAATGCTCACCAAGGCGGCGCGCACGCGGATTGCTCTTGCCGACAACGGAAAATTCGGCAAGCAATGCTTTGCTTATGTCGGTCCTACCACCGACATCGACATTCTGGTGACCGACGCGGGAACCAGCCCCAGCCATATCAAAGAGCTGCGCGACGCGGGATTGCAAGTGGTGGTTGCAGAGGCCGCTCAACTCATAACCAAAGCCAAAAATCGCTCACATAAGAACAAAAAGAATTGACAATCGCTCACCTCAGGGCTAGGTTGTCGCATAGACATCGCGCCGCCAGGCTGATTGCTCGCCAAAGAGTGAGGATTTCTTGAGTGATTGTGGCAAGAAGGTCAGGCTCTGCCGGGTACTGGGTGGAGCGGGACATCGCGCATTAATCGTAGCATTTGATCATGCGCTGGTCCTGGGACCGATTCCGGGCACGCAGGATCCTCTGGGACAGATTCGTCGTTTCTGTGAAGCCGAAGTTGACGCTGTCCTTCTAAACCTTGGGCTTATACGACAGTTCGGCGATCTACAGCTCCACAATTCCTTGCCCGCCCTGATCGCCCGTATTGACTGGACCACGGTGTGGTCTGCGATCCGGAACAATGGGGAAGGCCAGCTGCGCAGTTCGCTGCTCGCCCGTCCGGAAGATGCTTTGCGTCACGGCGCGGATGCAGTTTTAACCTACATGGTCGTGGGCACGGGCGACGCTGATTTTGAAAGTAAAGAGATTGCTCGGACGGCAGACGTTGCTCGCGAATGTGAGCGCATCGGCATACCTTTGATCGTCGAGTCGCTGGCTCGCGGGCAGAACGTCGAAAATCCTGGTGAACCGAGGTGGCTCAATCTCCATACGCGCATGGCTGCCGAACTTGGAGCCGACGCCGTGAAAACCGACTACACCGGCGATCCGGTCTCGATGAAGTTCGTGGTTGAAAACTGTCCGATTCCGATTCTGGTGTTAGGCGGTGACCGGCAGGGTGCGGATGAAGATGCGCTGGAGGCGGTTCGAAACGCGGTGCTTGCCGGCGCCGCTGGGGTGTTCTTCGGCAGAAACGTCTTCCAGGCCGCGGACATGGAGAGCTTCCTGCGGCAGGCCCGCTCGATTCTGGATGACTGCGGAGTTCTTCATTCCAAAAAATAATGCCGGCGCGCCATCAGATTCGAGTCGAACGATCCCGAAGCGTTTTGGACAAGCGTGCTGGCTTTCGCATCCGCGCGCCATGGGGACACGTTGCAGTTCTCGAGGGCGGCGGGCACATTTGCGAGTTGGGCCTCAACGCTGTGCCCGGAGTAAATCCGCTCTGGAAGCCGCCCTGGGTGACGATGGACCCGCACCGCTACCTGCCCGGAAAGCACCCTCGCCTGTACGGTCCTCCGCCGGACGGGAAACTGCTGGCGGGCATTGCCGGCCACAGCCTCAGCTTTGATCACTTCGGACCTCCTTCAAAAGAGGAGACGGTTGCGGGTTTGACAACGCATGGCGAGGCTCCCGTCGCGAAATGGCGGTTTAGAAACATCTCTCCCACAGCGCTGTCCTATGGCTGTACGCTTCCTGCTGCGCAGATTAATTTCAGAAGAACGATTGTGCTCAATCGTGAGCATCCGGTCGTTCGCGTGGAAGAGTTCGCGGAAAACCTGAGCTCCTGCGACCGGCCAATTTCGTGGAATGAACACGTAACTTTCGGACCACCGTTCCTTGAACCAGGAACC
>CAYOUY010000101.1:0-29186 GCA_964407245.1 uncultured Acidobacteriaceae bacterium | reverse complement strand
TCGATGATTTCTTTGACCTTCAGAATGTTGACGGCGTATTCTTCGCCGGCCACATAGAAGGTCAGGTACTGTCCGTGGCTCACCGGCTGCGGCGTGGCTTCCTTGACCGCTTCCATGATCTGCTCCTTCAAGTTCGTTCCTGTATGCTCCGTGTCTTCCTGCTTCGTCGGTGCGATTCCGTGAACCTTGTCGATCGCGGTTGTTAGCGACTCCATTCAGAACCGCGAAAATCCGGGCTCCTCAACCGATTTGGCAGGCTGTTTTGACGGCTTGAGCTCGCCCAGCCCCATCTTCAGCGTCTTGAGATGGGGAAGCGCTGCCCACCGCTTCTTGTCGGCGTCAGGGTCGGTCGACTTGTCTTCCGCCACATGGAAGAACGTCATCAGCTGCTGCAGCTGTTCAGACTGTGCGGCCAATTCCTCAGCGGTGCTTGACAGCTCCTCCGCAGACGACGCGTTCCGCTGCGTCACGCTGTCTACCTGAGACATCGCGCGATTGATCTGCGTGACTCCAGACGATTGCTCGGACGAAGCGGCCGTTACCTCCTGCACCAGTTCGGCGGTTCTTCGGATAGCGGGTACCAGTTCGGCCAGCAACTGGCCCGACCGTTCCGCGACCGAGACGCTGTTCGCGGCCAGGTCGCTGATTTCCTTTGCGGCCACCTGGCTACGTTCCGCCAGCTTACGAACCTCGACGGCAACCACCGCAAAACCACGGCCCTGATCGCCGGCGCGGGCGGCTTCAATCGCGGCGTTGAGCGCCAGCAGGTTGGTCTGGTAGGCAATGTCTTCGATCACCGAGATCTTGGCGGCAATCTGCTTCATTGCCACCAGCGTCTCCTGCACGGCTTCACCGCTTTCTTCCGCAGCATGTGCGCCTTTCTCGGCCACTTGCTCAACCTTGCGGCTGTTCTCGGCGTTCTGCGTGATCGACGCGTTCATCTGCTCGAGACTGGCGCTGGTTTCCTCGACCGATGCCGCCTGTTCGCTTGTGCCCTGAGAAAGGCTCTGCGAGGAAGCCGACACCTGGGCCGCGGCCGAAGCCACCGCCGACGACCCCTCCCGTACGTCGCGAATGATGGCCGAGAGTTTCGCGCTCATGTCCTGCATCGACTGCAACAACTTACCGGTTTCCGATTTGTCGGTCGCTTGAATCGTCCGATTCAGATCACCGGCGGCGATCGCCTCCGCGTGTCCCACCGCTTGCCGGATCGGTACGGTGATGGTCCGGGTGACGGAGAATGCGCCAAAGCCGGCTAAAAGGAGCGTCAGGATGAAGACGACCAGCGCGATCCGCCGCGCCCGCGCATAGGCATCGGCGCTGTCTTTGATGGCCTTTTGCACGGCCTCAGACTGGAGGTCAACGAACTTGATCCAGGAGGCGCGATAGACCGCCAGGTCCGGCATGACTTCGTTCATCAAGACGTCCATCGCTTCGTCGCGCTTCTTGTCGGCCAGCAGTTTCTTCGCTTTATTCCTGGCGGAAACATAAGCGGTACGATTCTGCGTGACCGTCTCGAACAGGTCCCGCTCCTTCTGAGAACTCAGGGTCTTTTCGATCTCGGCCACTTCCGCTCCGATCTGCTTGCTGATGGCGTCGTTCTGGTCATTCAGCTTTTTCTCGGAGTCCGCATCCTTGGTCTCAAACAGTTGCAGCGTGATGCGGGCGTTGTCGGTGGAATTGGCGATGGTGTTGTTGGTCAGCTTGGTGATGTTGAAGCGGCTTTGCAGTTCCGCCGTTGTGCTCTCGTTGAGGCGGCCAAGCCAGGTCAACCCTGCCGCGCCCAACACCACCAGGACTAACAAGAATGATCCGAAAAGGATGCCCAATCTGGTGCCGATCTTCCAATCCTGCCAAGTCGTCATAGCCGTGAACCTTTCCCTCTCCCTCAGTGAACTCCACTCGCTGATTTCGCCTGCAAACCGGACTGCATCATGCCTTGCAAAAGACCAGGCACGTCAATGATCAGGCCGACGTTTCCGTCGCCCAGAATCGTCGAGCCCGCAATGCCTGAAACTCCACGAAATACCTTGCCCAGCGGCTTGATAACCGCCTGCATGCCGCCGAGCAGTTGATCGACCGCAATCCCCGCCTGAAAGTCGCCGACCCTGACCACCACGATGTTTTCCCGGCTCGTGGCCGGGGTTGATTGGCCAAACACTTCGCGCAATCGGATGTAGGGCAGGGCGGTGCCACGCAGATTGAGAACGCCGCTGTTGCCGGATTTTCCGTTTGAACTCGGCAACTCCGTACATTCGACGACGTACTGCTGCGGAACTACATATGTAGCACTGCCGGCCTGCACTGAAAATCCGTCGATGATCGCGAGCGTGAGCGGAAGCCGGATCGTGACCGTCGTGCCGCGACCCTCCTCGCTGGCGATCTCCACGGTTCCGTGCAAGGCTTCGACATTGCGTTTCACAACGTCAAGGCCCACGCCGCGTCCCGAAAGCTCCGTGACCGATTCGGCGGTCGAAAATCCCGGACGGAACAAGACCTGGTACAACTCCGAATCCGAAGTCGGGTTGGCGTTCTGGAAGAATCCCGACTGCTTGGCCTTCTGCAGAATCTTGGTCCGATTCAATCCGGCGCCGTCATCGTGAAGGGCGACCACCACGTATCCGCCAACGTGAGCGGCAGAAATGTTGATCAGGCCGCACGGGTTCTTGCCTTTCTTCTTGCGCACCGGGGGTGTTTCGATGCCGTGATCAATGGCATTGCGGATCATGTGCAGAACTGCGTCCTTCAGATGCTCAAGCACCGCGGTATCAACTTCGACGTCTCCGCCGACCACTTCGACCCTCGCCAGCTTGCTGTGGCTGTTTGCTAGATCACGTACGGTCCGCAGATTCTGGCGGAGCATGGCGCCGATCGGAACCAGCCGAACCCGCATGACTTCATCCTGCAGATCGCGGAAGAGCCGCTCCGTCTCTCCCTGCATCTCCAGCAGGTCGCGTCCCAGTTCGCCCTCCACCTTCTCGATCATGCGGCGCAAACGTCCCTGGGCGATGACGATTTCGCCGGTGAGGTTCAACATGCGGTCGAGCTTGTCGATGTCGGTGCGGAGTGTGCGGTTGGCAGCACCGGGCGCGGCAAGTGACGTGGCTGCACCGGCGGGCTGTTCTGTCTCAGTCTTCGGGTTGGTCGCCATCACTCTCTGCGATCGTGACGCAACCTCGTTTCCGATCTGTTTTCTAAGCTGCTGCTGTTCTGGCGTGAGCTTGGGACTTCCGGCGGGAGTCGCGGCCACCAAGGCTCGCAATTCGTCGACTGCTTTGAGTAGGAGGGAAATCACTTCCGCGCTGACTTCCGCGTTCTGCTCTCGCAGCACATCCAGCAAGTCCTCAACGGCGTGTGCGAAACTCTTGAGATCGTCGAGTTCCAGGGAAGTGGCGTTCCCCTTGAGGGTGTGAGCCACGCGAAAAATGTCGTCGAGCAGTTCTGTGCCTCCGGATCTGGACTCCATGGCAAGGAGCGACTGCTCCATCAGGTCCAGACCCTCCTGGGTCTCGGCTACAAAAGACGTCAAAACTGCATCGCGATCAAAATCCATCGGGCTCTCTTCTCTGAACTTACTCTTCTCAATGCCGGCAACCTACGGGGTTGGCGGCTCGGCAAAATCTCGAATCAGCGTGATGCCATCTTCCGTATGAAAGATCAGCTTCCGCCCGCGCTTTCCCATCACATCCTTCGCGACCAGGCGAATGCCAACGCCGCGGAGGAATTCCTCCGCGAGCTCGGAATTTCTGGTTCCTACAGACTGCGAGGGATTCGCCGAAAATGCGCTGGACCCGCCGAAAAGCTTGGCCTGCAAGTCTTCGATCTTGCATCCCATGGCCAGCAGTTCGTTCAGCAAGGCCGGGTTGGCGATATTTCCGTAGCGCAGCCGGTTGGGGCCGTGGTCGTTTCCCTCCGGCAGCAAATAGTGGTTCATGCCGCCAATCTTCTTGCGCCTGTCCCAGAGACATAGCGCGGCGCAGGATCCCAAAATGGTGGTGATCACTGCCGGTTCGCGAGACACAAACAGTTGTCCGGGGTAGAGAAAGTGTTTCGGCGCAGAAGCAGGTTTCTCGTCGTGTTCAAACCCTTTCATGACGTCTGCAGGGAGTACGGCTGGGTTGAATTTTTCGACGTTCCTGCTCATCCTCTTCTCCTGACCGACCTAAGCATTTGCATTCGCGCTCTTCTCAAACAGGGCTCTGCCCGTTTCGTCGGAGAGCAACTTCACCAGGTTGATGTCTGCGTTGTCGAAGCCGATTTTCTGCGGCAACAGTTTCAACATCACCAGAACCCCTACTGTGCGGCCATGCAGTCGAATCGGAACAAAGATTCGCAGTGGCGGATTGCCGTGGTGGGCGTGCCCTTCGTGTTCCACTTGGGCAACGTGAAATTCGCCCTGCATCACGCGGTGCAGCGCGCACTCCTCAAAGCTGTCCAGAGTGCCGTGCCGGTGCGTGTCTATGCCAAACGACCAGAGCAGCCCGCCTCGCCCACGATCCACGGTAAAGAGTCCAATTTCTTCGCAGCCCAGCAGGTTGGTGACAATTTCGCGGATCGCCTCCAGCGTGTCGGCCCGATCCACGCTCTCCCGAAGCCGTTTCTGCGCGGCTTCCAGCCGTGGATCCTCGAACTTGCTCACTTTCGCGCCCGCCGTCATTCTCTGGTCCTCATGCTCTCGCTCCTCGTGCCTGCAAGCCGTATCTCTCGACACATCCTTCCGGCTGCTACTCTCCCAAATAGCTTTGCAGCAACTTGACCAGTTCCTCGCCATCGACGGGCTTGGTCAGATAATCGTTGCAGCCGCTCTGAAATCCGGCCTCCATGTACGTCTCTTCGCCACGGGTCGTGAGCAGAACAATCGGGACCTCGCGGGTCTCCGGCAACTGCCGCAGCTTCTTGCAGGCTTCAAAGCCATTCATGCGGGGCATCACGACGTCCATAAGAACCAGATCCGGATGTTCTTCGCTGGCCTTGCTCACCGCTTCCAGACCATCCGATGCGGTTACGCATTGATATCTTGTGCGCTTTTCCAGGATGGCCCGTTCCATCATCAGAGCCGTCTTGGAGTCATCGACGAGAAGAATTTTCTTGGGCGTCATGGTTCCCTCGAAGTCCGTGATTCTCTCAGTCTGAGTACCCCAACTGAGTCTTTCTTGAAGCACTTGTAAAGCCCGGCGCGGAGTCAGCCGCCGGCACAAAGAGGCTGGTATCTAGCGGTCCGCCAACTCAGAAGATTAAAGCTTCCTTAGAGATTTCTGGAGTTACGTTAGTGATTGATCGGGTGAGCACACTTAATAAGGAGGCGCGATGCCGAGGGGCCGCGGCAGGAGTTGCGGCCTTCAGCCGGGAAGATTCAGGTGAGGCCGTGCGCAAGCAGCCGTTCTTACCACAGGTCATGTTCTCTGGTCATCAACGAGACCGGCCTGGCCTTGTTCCCTTCTGGCCGGTATTCCCTTCGCCAAAAATTCTCCTGAATGACTGCAACGCGGAGTTTTCTTTTTGATATAGTTCCACTCCGTCATGACCTCCCCTACACCGCAATCGACTTCTGCTATTTCCGCTGCACCCACCCTGACTCGAAACCAGGTCCGCGGTTTCTGGGCGGCGTGGGGCGGGTGGACGCTGGACGGAATGGACTCGTTTATCTACGCGTTGGTGCTGGTTCCGTCTCTGCGCGAGCTCCTGCCACGTTCCGGGATACAGGCCACAAAGGGGAATATCGGCGTATATGGCGGCACGTTGTTCGCCCTGTTTCTGGTCGGATGGGGTCTGGCTTTTCTATGGGGGCCAATCGGGGACAAGTTCGGGCGCGTGCGCACCCTGATGCTGACCATCGTCTGGTATTCCGTGTTCACGTTTTTGAGCGCTCTGGTGACGAACGTCTGGCAGTTGGCCGCGCTGCGCCTGCTGGCCGGGATTGGCATCGGCGGCGAGTGGGCGATGGGCGGGACATTCGTGGCGGAAGAGTGGCCGGAAAAACGGCGCACGGCCGGCTCCGGATTTATGCACACGGGATACTACGTTGGTATCTTTCTGGCGGCGATTGCCAACTACACGATCGGCGCGCATTTTGGTTGGCGCGCCATGTTTGCCGTCGGCGGATTGCCGGCCCTGCTGCTGGCTTGGGTGCGTTATGGAGTGACGGAGCCCTCGCGCTGGCGCGAGAAAGGCAACGTGATTCGCAGTTGGGCCATCTGGCGTCCGCTGGCGGCGCTGTTCTCCGCGAAATGGTGGCGGCGCACCGTCTTGAACTCCCTGTTCATGCTGGCGTCGATCTGCGGCTTGTGGGCCGGGACGGTGTACGTCCCCGCTGCCGTGACCGCGCTCTCTGAAGCAGCAGGCCATGGCGGACCGGCGGCCGCGCAACTTGCCTCCGCGGGCACAATGCTGGTTTCGTTTGCAACCATTCTGGGCTGCTTGGCGATGCCCTGGATTGCAGATAAGATCGGCCGCCGCGGCGCTCTCGCTTTTTTCTTCACCCTGATGATGGTTTTCATCGCTCTCACTTTTGGCTACGTCTTTTATCTGGGAGCTGCCGGACTGAGGTGGTTTTTTGTCTGCCTCTTTTTTCTTGGGATTGGCGGGGCGAATTTTGCCGTCTACACGCTTTGGCTGCCGGAGCAATATCCGACCGAGTGCCGGGCGAGCGCCTTCGCCTTTGCCACTTCCATGGCGCGCTTTGGAGGGGCCGGCATCACCTTTCTGGTGGGGGCAGGCATCCGCCAGTACGGATCGCTGGGTGTGCCCGTTGCGATGACGGCAATCGCGTTTGCTATCGGGTTATGCCTGATCCCATTCGGCGCGGAAACTCGCGGGCAGCCTTTGCCGGAGTAGCTGGTCTCTCGCCCAACGTTGCTCGACAAGAAAGGCTCCCTTCCCGAAGGGAGCCTTTCGTACCTCCGTCCGAATTTCCCTCTTAGGCTACGCCACGGGCCTTGATAGGAGTCGGCGATGTTACAGCTTCGGCAGAGCCGCTTTGCGAGGCCTTGACCGTTCTGGCAGCCAGCGGCTTGAGCCAGAGCAGCGCCATAAACGCTGCGATCAAGTCGCAGGCGATCATGGCCCAGAAGACCTTGGTCCACGATCCCGTTTTCTCGAAAAGCCAAGCCGCGCCCGGGGCCGCGAACAGCGTGGCCAGGCCCTTGGCCGTATAGACAACACCGTAGTTCGTGGTCGCCCATTTTCTTCCAAACAGATCCGCCGTGATGGAGGGAAACAGCGAGTAGATGTTGCCCCACGCGAAGAAGCACAGTCCTGAGAGGACGATGAACCAGATCGGGTGGCTGATTAACTGCAAGAGCGCGAACACCGCCCCGGCTTCCAGAATGAACGAAGTGAAGATGGCGTTCTCGCGCCCGATGTGGTCCGAGATCCATCCCCAGAAAGGCCGGGTCAAACCGTTCAGGACGCGGTCGATTTCAATGGCCAGCGTCAATGCAGTCATGCCAAAAGCCACCATGATTTTGTCCACGTGGTAGGACTTGGCCATGGGGGCGAGTTGCACGGTGACGACGATGCCGCCGAATGCCAGCATGGTCAACATGACATAGATCAGATAGAAAGACGGCTGGCCCAGCATTTGAAGCGGGTTCAGATCTCGGGCCGAAGTTTGCACGCGCGCCTTGATCAACGCTTCCTTCTCCTTCCAGCCCGGTGGCGTCCATCCGTCGGGTGGCTTGGCGAGAAATAACGCGGCCACCAGTACAACTATGCCTTGGATCGCGCCCCAGACGAGGAAGGTGTGCTGATAGTTGCCGGTCTTCAGCATGTTTGTAATCGGAATGATCGTGACTGCCGTACCCACGCCATAGGCTCCGGCGGTGAATCCAACGCAAAGGCCGCGGTGATCGGGGAACCATTTCAGCGCGTTGCCGATCGTTCCGCCGTAAACCATGCCAGCGCCGATTCCGCCGAACACGCCATACCAGATGTACAGGCTGTGCATGCTTTCTGCCCAACCTGCGCCGATCCAACCGAGGCCGACGAAGAAGGCTCCAATCCCGAGCATGAAGCGTGGCCCAATGCGATCCACGAGGTACCCTTCAAACGGAACGAGCCACGTCTCCAGCGCAATAAAGAGAGTGATCGTCCATTGCACCTCAACCAGGGTGGTGTGCATGTGCTGCCGGATCGGGTCGACGAAAATCGTCCAGGCATACTGCAGGTTGGCGATGGCCATCATGGCAAACACGCCGGCCACCAACTGGGCCCAACGATTGACAATACGGGACGGGTGAATCAGCGAGGAAGCTTGGGTAGCCATCAATTGCCTCCACAACGGGGTGGTGGATTTTCCTGACAATGCGCTGGCGGATCGCCAGTCCCCAACTTGCGGCTCACTCTGGCGGCAGAGCTGAACGCAGGGCCAAAATAGCGGCTATGCTAAACTGGTCCGATGAGTGAACCACTTCGGGCAGAAAACTATCACCCTTGTCCTAGGGTGTCAAGAAAGAATTCTGGCCGATTTATGTTCCCACCAACGCGCGCGATACGCTGATGGATCAGACCCTGCAAGCTCAAATCGAGAGCTACCTGTCCCAGCTCGACAGCCTGATTCGCCGCGGACGCGACCTGTGTGGGCTGCTTGCCGCCGAGCCCTCCGACACATTTGCCGTGACGGCCGTGCGGGTGTGGCAGCAGGACGTCGGCATCACCGTCAATCAGTTATCTGGCGGCAGCAAAGCCCACTGGCTGGCACGGTCCTTCAGCGAGGCGTTCCTGGTTCGCGCCACCGACGGCGGAGCGATCGAAGAGGTAGCACCGGAGGAAATCGTCACGCGACTGCTCGGCGTGCTGGAACAGGCGGTCGCCTCGCTGTCGCGAAAGGACGCAGTCCCGTTTCTTTCCGCATCGGCGGAGACGCCGGCTCCGCGCCGCTTCGAATTCGTGCACAACACTGATCTTCGGCCAGTCCTCGAATCGGCTTACAGCGAAAGCCGGCGTGCCCTGGAGGGCGAACACTTTGACCTGGCGCTGCGCACCTCTTGCGGAATTCTCGAAGCCATCATCACGGACGCGCTGGAACACAAAGGATTGGCCGCGCTCCTCGCTTCGGGCGCGCCCGCGGGAAATATCAGCGATTGGTCGTTCGACACAAGGATTGCGGTCGCCGAGCGAACCGGTCTAATTCGCAACGGCTGCGCTCGGTTGCCGGCAGTCGCCAGAACCTATCGCCACGAAAGCGAGCCAGCGCCGCCGGTTTCAGAGCGCGACGCGCGACAGGCCGGACAAGTGCTGAACGTCATCATGAGGGATCTGGACCCGGGACGATAGGCAGGGAAGAGACGTCAAGCCTCCAGGTCCGCGCGGAAAACAGGCTGCGACGGATCAAGCTTTCCGCGGATCACGGACAGCATCAACTCTCCATACGCGCGCGTTGCGTCCGGCAGCAAGCCGTAGCCGCGTTCCCACTGCAATGCGCCGCCAGAGCCGTAAATCAGAGTGAAGTAGCGTCCGGAAGAATATTGCAGCTCGAGCAACGCGTCAGGCCGGTCAGGATCGCCCTTCTGCCCCAGCACGTCCATCAGCGCTATCGTCCACTTGCGGCCCTTTGGGTCGGTTACGACCTCGCGCTCCAGATACTCCCAATCATCCATACTCCACATAAAGCATGCTCCAGAGCGATGTTTCTCTTCGACTCACGCTGCCAGCAGCTGGTTGATCGCCCGCGCGACCTGCGACGCCGTGAAAGGCTTCGGGATCAGCAGGACTTTTTCGGCGTTGCGGGCCGCGAGGCTTTCGTCGGCTTCCTCGGGCGTGTCAGAGATGATCACGATCGGAAGCTGGGCATGCTTCGATTCTGCACGCACCATATCGAACAGCGCTTCGCTCATGTCGTAGGCGGAGCAGTCGAGCACCAGCGCATCGGTGCGCTGCTCCGCAATCAGATCGTTGACGGTGGTGGTATAGCCGGAGGCGGACACCTCGTGGCCCAGGTCACGCAGTGCGAACGTGAGGAGTTCGGCAATCTCCGGCGTGTCGTCGATGAGCAGGATGCGAGCCAATCCCGCTTTTATCCTTTGCTGGCGCCCGCCACCGGCAGCCGCGGCTTCTTGCCTTCACACCGCTCCAGATCGAGAACCCAAACGCGTCCGCCGGCCGTGTAGTAGCCGCGGCGGTCGTTCTCGATCATCACGCCCCAGGCTTCGAGGGTTCTCATCACGAAGGTGTAACCCTCGAAGTTGTTGCGCGTGTGGCTCAGAACTTCATTCGTGTGCCAGTTGTCGGTGAGTATGCCGTCGCCGGGATGCACGCGCAGCACGGTGTAGTACCTGTCGAACGCCGCTTCCGGACGCACGTCGCGGGTCGCGCCGCGCTTCTTGCCTTCGGCAACAATGTAACTTTCCTGCGCTTCCGTCGGTGTTGCTGGAGCATTCGGTTGGGTGCTCATACAGTCTCCGCAATCGCTTCGGCTTCTGCCGCTGCTGCCATGTTGACCTGGTTTTTCGGATCAGCTGCCTGGAGCAACGCCTCTGGTAGTTCGACACCCATCATCTTCCATTGCTCGTTGGCGAATTTCTGCATGGTGGCGATGTGCTCGGCATGCAGGTGGCCAAATCGTCCTTGCAGCTTCAAATACTCCGAGACCGGGCGAATATTTTGCGGGCGGAAGCTGTAATCGAACTCGCGCTTCTCCGGGTTCCACTCCCAGATCGGATACAGCCCGCATTCGACCACCACGCGGCCCAGATCGATGGAGCGCGGCGTCTCGTATACGAATCCCTTCTGGCACGGCGTATAGACCATCAGATACGCGGCGCCCCGGTGGTTCAGACCCTTGCGAACTTTATTCATCAGGTCGATCGGATATCCCACGCTCGCCGTCGCGACGTAACAGTGCGGATGTCCCGCCGCCATCATGCGCGCGAGATCCTTCGGGAAGAGCTTCTTGCCTTCGGGAACTTCCGGCCCCGGCGGCGAGAACGTGGTCATGCCGCCATAAGGCGTGCGCGACGAAGCCTGAATGCCGGTGTTGGCATACTGCTCGTTGTCGTAGCAGATGATCAGGCAGTCGTGGTTGCGATAGAGAGCGCCGGAGATTGAGGCCAAACCGATGTCGGACGCGCTGCAGTCGCCGGCCTCGCAAATGATGTTCGGATATTGGCCTTTCCACTTGCCCTTGCGGATCATGGCTTCATATGCTGCAGCCACGCCCGCAGTGAAACTGCCGGCGCTGCCAATCTGCGTGTGCGCCCACGGCACGTTGTAAGGCGTGCATAGATAGGAACTGTTGGCCACGTACATACACCCGGTCGGTCCGACCAGGATCGTGTTGTCGCCAGCAGCCTTGCTCGTCATGCGGTACTGGATGGAAGGGCCACAGCCGGCGCACGTGCGGTGTCCGGGCACGAACGGCTCCGACGAAGGCAGCTCAGGATTGTAGAAGCGCGCCCCCTGATTGGGGTTGGCAAGAATTGGCAGTACCTGCCGTTGAACTTCGATGGTTGCCATATCCGTTTCTCCTCTTCCTATTCTTCGAACCCAACCCAATGCGTGCGCTTTTCGATTTTTCCACGCTTCTGGGCCTGAATCATTTTTTCCGTCATCCAGTAAAATTCTTTCAGCACGATCGCCTCACCGCCCATGCCCGCCATGAACGAAATCACCAGCGGGCGCTCCGGGGCTTCGTACAGGGCGGCGCAGGCGTCGGCGTAAAGAACGCCTCCGCTGCTGGGACTGCCCAGTCCCATGTTGGTTTCGATGACGCCAACGACTTTGAATTTGCTCAAGACTTCGCACACGCGGTCAGTGGGATACGGACGAATGGTACGCAGGCGAACCATGCCGACCTTCAATCCTTTTTCGCGCATGTGCTGAATCGCAAACCGTGCCGTCACTCCATGCCCGCCCTGCAGAAAGAACACTACTTCTGCGTCGTCGGTCTTGTACTCTTCGAGCCACGGGTCATAGTGGCGGCCGAAGATTTCGCCGAATTCCTTGTGCACCTCTTCGATCACCGACATGCAACCTTCCATGGCGCGGGCCCGTTCCAACTGCAGTGGCGGACCCTGCTCCGGCATGATCTGCGGCCCGTGCGACACGGGATGCCGCGGATCGAGCGGATAAGGATGTTTGTACGGCGGCAGAAATTCCCGCACCTGGCCTGAGTCGGGCAGTTCCACGTCGCCGGTGATGTGCGAGACGAAGAAACCGTCCTGGCATACCATCTGCGGCAGAAGCACGCGCCGGTCTTCGCCGATGCGGTAGGCGATGAGGTGGTTGTCGAACGCCTCC
This sequence comes from uncultured Acidobacteriaceae bacterium, assembly GCA_964407245.1. Lineage (GTDB taxonomy): Bacteria > Acidobacteriota > Terriglobia > Terriglobales > Acidobacteriaceae > Sulfotelmatobacter. The sequence continues at coordinate 16,952 of CAYOUY010000101.1, read as the reverse complement.
TGCGCGTCGCAGGCCCAGCCCATCAGCCAGCCCATGTCACGGGTGGAGAGCGCATCGGTGTGCTCGGAGCCGAAATCGCCTGGAGGATCGAGCGTTCGGTCGGCAATCATCATCTGGACGGGCATCCGGCTGCCGGAAATCGGCGAGTACAGTTCGTACGCGAACTGCACGCCCACGCCCGAGCTGCCGGTGAAGACCCGTGCGCCGCTCGACGATGCGCCGTGTGCAATGCTCAGCTGCGAGTGCTCGCTGTCGGCCACAATGTACTCGGCGTCGAGTTCGCCATTCGCGACCATCTGCGCCAACGCCATCATCGTCGCGGTGTAGGGCCGGATCGGATACGCGGCGATCACGTCTACATCGGCGTACTTGGCAGCCTGCGCCGACGCGACGCAGCCGTTAATCCGCACTGTTTTCTTTTTCAATGTAGCGACCGTTGACATCACTCACTCCATTCTGCGCTCCCGGACGAATGCGTCCCGGGTTACAGCGATTGTGTAGGGGCGGACGCATTCGTCCGCCCCGCTATCAAATTTGCTTCGCTGGGCGGCTGGACAGATTCACCAGCTCCTGCGCTTGCCGTCCGTGCAGTCCGGGGCTGATGGCAAAGGCGGTATCCATGCGCACCACGCCGGTGTCAAAGTCAAGCTCGGGCACGCCTTCGAGGCATCCCGTCGGACACTCCTCAATGCACACGCGGCATCCCTTGCAGTAGTCGACGATGATCTTGTACAGGCCGTTCGATCGCGCTGGTCGCGTGATGCACGGCTCCGGACAGACCAGGTAACAGTTGTCGCAGGCGTTGCAGGTGCCGCAACTGAAACAGCGCGCCGCTTCTTCCACCGCCTGCTCTTCCGTGAACGATTGAATGACTTCGTCCGGCGTCTTCCTGCGCGTGAGCGGGTTGAGCATCCCCTGGTGGACGCGCGGGAAGTGCGGGAAATATGTCATGTTCATGCGGTTCAGGTCCATGATGACGTCGATGGCGATGGTGCGCGGCTGCAGTGGTTCGCCGCGAAGGGCCTTGTCGAGGTTGAACGCGACACGTTTGCCGTCGCCGACCGCATTGACGACCATCAACGGTTGGCCCGAACCGACTTGGGCGATGTCGCCGGCGGCGAAGAAATTCGTATCGCCCAGGCGGCCAAAGCGGTCGGCCTTGATGGTTCCGCGCTCGTTCTTGAATTCCGCCGGCAGCCAGTTGAGCGAAGCATGTTGCCCGACGGCGATGATTACATTGTCGACGGCGAATTTCTCCGCCGGCGCGTTGCGATCAATCGTGATGGGCGAGGCATTGATGGCTCCGGAGAAGCGCGCCGGATGCAGCTGCAGCGACTCGACCTTGCCGTTGCCCAGAACTGCGGTAATCGCGCGCCCGTGCCACAGGTCAACGCCTTCCTCGAGCATGTCGTGGAGATCCTCGGGCGAGGCCGGCATTTCTTGTGTGTTCGCCTCGACCGTGATCATGGTGACTTCGACCGCGCCTTGCCGCAGCGCTTCGCGGGCGCAATCGATGGCCGTATTGCCGCCGCCAATCACGGCGACGCGCGGCCCCAGCTTCACCTTCGACGTCCCCATGCCGATGTCGCGCAGGAAAGGAAGTCCGTACAGCACGCCGCCTTTGTTCTCCCCCTCAGCGCGCACGCTGTTGGGTTCGGTCAGGCCGACGGCCAGCACACACGCGTCGTAGTTCTTTTTCAGATCGTCCCAGCTGACGTCTTTGCCAACTTCGGTGTTGGTTTTGATCGTGATGCCGAGTTCGACCAAACGCTCGATCTCGCGGTCGAGCACGTGCGGCGGAAGGACCCAGGTGGGAATGCCGCCACGATTCAATCCCCCCGGTTTCGAAGATTTTTCGAGGATCGTGACTCTGTAGCCCATGCGCGCCAGCTGATATGCGGCGCTGTGACCTGCAGGCCCCGAGCCGATCACGGCGACTTTCTTTCCGTTCGGCTTTCCCGGTTTTATGACGTCGTGCTTCAGCGCCTGCCCGAGATCGCCAAGAAAACGCTCGACGGCGCGAATGGAAATCGCTTCATCGTACTTGCCGCGATTGCAGGCTTGCTCGCAAGGGTGGTAGCAAACACGGCCAGTCACGGACGGGAAGGGCATGTCTTCCTTGATGAGCGCGTAGGCGTCGAGATATTTGCCGCGCTTCACCAGGTCGAGATATCCCTGAATTTTTTCGTTGGTGCCGCAGGCGTTGTTGCAGGGCGGCAACTTGTCGCGGTAAACGGGCCTGATCGCGCGCCAGTTGCCGGTGGGAAACAGATTCTGCCCCTTGTCCTGCGAGGGCGCAGGCGTGATGCCCGCAAACGGGACCGTAAGCCAATCAGGAATTTTTGTGCCTTTTGTCGACATGAGTTCCTTCCTACACAGCCACTGGGTTGAATTGCATGATCTTCATTTCAGTCAACGCCATTTCGAACGCGTTCTTGTTCGCGATCATGGGCGTGATCGTTTCCATCTTGACAATGCCTGTGCTCTTGACGACGGCAGCGATCAGCGGGGCAGCGATATCGGGAGCGATGAGTTTGCTGCGCTCGGCCGCGCCTTCGGTGGAAAGGCGATCCAGACCAAGTTCGCCCAGCCGGTAATAGAGCCATTTGTGATGCGCCAGGTGAGCTGCGTCTACGCACACAAGCTGCGCCAGACGCTCGACACCAGGGACGAAACGCAGCATGTACTCGGGCGAATAGTGCGTGTTGATGATGAGCGTTCCGCCGGGAGGCATGCCGCGCATGTAATCCCAACCTTTGACCATGGTTCCTTCCACCAGCACGACGATGTTCGGATGCTCGTTTTCGTAGGTGAGTTCGTTTTCGAGCACCCGATCGCTTATGCGGCAGTACTTGCGCGTAGGCGCGTTCGTGCGATCGGGATTGTCCACGTAGTTTTCCATCGCCTGCGCGTATTTGCCTTCCAGGCGAGCGGATGCAGAGACGGAATTGACGATGTCGCGGCCTTCTTTGTCCATGATGATGCCGCGCGTCCAAACCGTAAGTTCTGTATAGCTCATATTCAACCTCGTCCAGATTCAGGATGTCTGCGAAACCGAATTGCAATCGGACTGAAGAACCGCAAGAAAATCGTTTCGTAAAACCGCAAACGGAGCGCTGCGTTTCTTATCCTGAAATTCCACGATGGCCGCCAGCGTCGCCTTCTTGCAGAGGCTTTCGATGTCGGCTCCCGTGTACGCGTCCGTGCGCTCCGAGAGTTCTTTGAGATCGACATCGGCGGCGAGCGGCACGCGCCGGCAGCAGATTTCGAAGATCGCCGCGCGCTCTTCAGCTGAGGGCCTGGCAAAATGCAGCATGTAGTCGAAGCGGCCGCTGCGCAAAAGCGCGGGCTCAATGCGCTCGGGACGATTGGTAGCCGCCAGCAGAATTACTCCCTTGACGTCGCGCAAGTTGTCGATTTCGCGCAGGAGTTGGCTGAGAATTCTCTGGTAAACGTCGCTGCTGAATTGATCGCCGTCAAACTTCGGAGCCAGCGCATCGATGGTGTCGAAGAACAGGATGCAAGGCGCGGCCCGTCGTGCTTTCTTGAAAACTTCGCGCAGTGCGCGTTCGGATTCTCCCAGCCACTTCGAGTACAACTGCGGCCCATCGATGGCGATGAGCGGAAGTTGTTTCTCGCCCGAAAGCGCCCGTGCCATGGCCGTTTTGCCCGTGCCCGACGGGCCCACCAGCAGAATCCCACGCGGCGGCTCAAGGCCAATGTGTTCGTAAATCTCGGCTCCGAGATGCGAGTGGTCGACGACCGATTCGAGCATCCGCTTGACTTCGGAAAGGCCGCCGAGAGAAGCGAAGGTCGATGAACTTTTCTCGATGAAGAATTCTCGCGTTGCGCTCGGTTCGACTTCTTTCAGGCCGGCGAGAAAGTCCTCGCGCGTCACCTGCAGCGCTCCAAGATCGGCCAAGGCGCCTTCCGACTCGATCGGGCTGACCGACAAAAAATTTCGTAGGGCGATCATGCCTACTTCCTGGCAGAGCGCCTCCAGGTCGGCGCCGACGAAACCGTGAGAGTGTTCGGCGATTTCGCGCAGATCCACGTCGCGTGCGAGCGGCATGGCGCGAGTGTGAATCTTGAGAATCTGCAGGCGCGCCTGCGAATTGGGAACGCCGATTTCAATTTCGCGGTCGAATCGGCCCGGGCGCCGCAGAGCAGGGTCAAGCACTTCGGGAATGTTGGTCGCGCCGATGACGATGACCTGGCCACGGGCGACGAAGCCATCCATCAGGCTCAAAAGCTGTGCTACGACGCGCTTCTCCACTTCGCCGCTGACTTCGGCCCGTTTGGGAGCCACGGCATCGATTTCGTCGATGAAGAGAATCGCCGGTGCGCGACGCGCTGCTTCCTCGAAAACCTCGCGCAGCTTGGCCTCACTCTCGCCATAAAACTTGCGCATGATTTCCGGGCCGTTCAGGTGGATGAAATGGACACGGCTCTCGGCGGCCACAGCGCGGGCGAGCAGTGTTTTGCCGGTGCCGGGCGGTCCATACAACAGAACTCCTTTGGGCGCAAGAATTCCCAGCCGCTCGAAAACCTGCGGGAACTTGAGTGGCAGCTCGACCATCTCGCGGACGCGCCCGACTTCGCGCTCAAGCCCGCCGATATCTTCGTAGGAAACCGCGGGAGCGCGAGATGCAGTTTGATCGCCCTCGACCACGCGAATGTCGGTGCGCTTGCCGATTACAACCGGCCCTGAAGGGATGGTGCGCACGACCTGAAAATTGACGGCCTTGGCAAATGTCGGTACACGAACTACGCACTCTGCAATGACTGGAACTCCGTCCAAATCCTCGATCATGCGCTCGGGGGCGATCATCGCGGGAGCGGCGCCCACCCACAAGGGCGATAGGCGCACCGCGACTGCCTGCTGCGATTCGATCGGCGTAACCGTGACTTGTTCTTGCAATCCCGCACCGCAATTGCTGCGGCAGGTGCCGTCGATCTGGATCATGCCTTCGTGGCTGTCGTCACCAGTTTCGACGCGTCCCACGGCATTGGCGCTGCCGGTGATCTTCACGATGTCGCCGGCATGAACTTCGAGTCGCCGAAGATCTGCCGGCGCCAGCCGCGCGATCGCATGACCGACGTCCTCCACGCGAGCCTCACCCACGCGCAGCAGGAGCGTTCCCGCCGTGGTCCAGTCCTTGGCGTGAGGCGTCGTGGCCTCACGCGGGATATCGTTTTCGAATTCGGTCAATCGGATAAACCCCAGACTATGCCTGCGGCCGCACTTCCCGGAGCGGCCACACTCCCCGTATCACTTCCGTAAAGGACCGCCCACAGACGCGGTCGTTTACTTGCTCAACTCATACTCGATCAAATTCAGTACTTCACTTCGTGCAGAACCATCTCTTCGACGTCCTCAATGTGCCTCCGCATTGCGGTCTTCGCGGCTTCTGGATCGTGACGCTTGATTGCGGTGAGGATGCGACGGTGACTGGTCAGCGATTTTTGCGGGCGCCCCTCGACCTGCAGGCTGCGTTCGCGCGTCTCCCGCAGCAGGTCCATCAGAATGTCGAGCACCTTAAGCACAACGCTGTTGCCCGACGCCATAGCGACGGCATAGTGAAACTCGGAATCTTCGGCGATGGTGCTCTCGCCCTTGCGCAGTTTCGCTTCCTGCCGATCGAGAATGTCCTGCATCTCCGCCATCTCTTCGGGAGACGCATGCGTGGCGGCGCGGGCGGCCAACGGCGGTTCGAGGATGCGGCGAAAATCGAGCAGTTCGCCCATCAGCTCTTCTTTGCGCTTCAGAGCGTTGGCCAGAGGATTGGCTATGGAACTGGCGGTGATCTCGCGAACGATTGTACCCGCGCCCTGGCGCGGTTCCACCATGCCCATCAGTTCCAGGCTGCGGATCGCGTCGCGAATGGAACTGCGGCTTACAGCAAGGGTTTCCGCCAGCTCACGTTCGGAAGGTAATTTGTCGCCGGGGCGCAGTTTCTTGAGAATCAGGCGCTCGATTTGCCGCGCCACATCTTCGTAGACTTTATTGCGGCGGATGATCTCGAAGTTGGTATTCAGCGCTGAGGGCATGGCCACCCCAAAGTGGTCCGATAAGTGGACCACACGGAGTATACTCCCGTTGTCAAGTGGCGGGCAATTTCCGGTCCCCTGCGAGGGGACGGGCCTGAGATAGCTGAAGTATCAAGCGGGTTTCGCGGCTTGAACGGCAGCGAGTGGCGACTCTCCCAGCAACTTTGCGCAATGGTAAACGGCTCGCGTATGAGGCATCGCCACGCCCACTCTCTCGCCTAACTCTACGACTGAACCGACGAGAGCTTCAAGTTCCATGGGGCGTCCGGCTTCAAGGTCCTGCAGCATCGAGGTTTTGTGCTCGCCAACTTTTTCGGCCCCGGCCATTCGTTGCCCGATGGAAACAGGCAGCTCCATTCCCAGTTTCTGCGAGACGGCTTCCACTTCGAGCATGATGTTGCGGATCACGTCGGCCACGCCGGGATCGCGCAGCATTTGCGCAAGAGTGGCGCGGGTGAGCGCGCTTACGGGATTCAGCGATGCGTTGCCCAGAATCTTCACCCAGATCTCCTGCCGCAGACGGGTGCTGACGGGACAGCGCAGACCGGAGGCAACGAGAGCTTCCGCGATTTTGCGGCAACGCTCGGAGCGCGCGCCATCCGGCTCGCCGAGAGAAATGCGGTTGCCCTCGGTATGCTGAATGACTCCGGGCGCAACAATTTCAGTGGAAAAATAAACAATCGAACCGACTACGCGCCTGGCTTGGATCGCATCAGAAATCACGCCGCCAGGATCGATGCGCTCGAGGCGCAGACCGTCCCACGGGCCGCCGAAACCGTGAAAGTACCACCAGGGAATTCCGTTCTGCGTGCTGACGACCGTCGTGTCGGGCCCCAACACCGGCTTTATCTGAGGCGCAAGTTGGGGAAGGCTGTGGGCCTTTACTCCCAGAAAAACCACGTCCGCCGGCCCGGCCTCGTGGAGCGATGCCACAATGTGAGGCCGTGCCTGGAAATTTCCGTCGGAACTCCGGACCTCAACGCCATGCTCCTGCATGGCCTTCAGGTGAGGCCCGCGCGCGAACAGAGTCACGTCGAATCCGGCTCGGGCCATGCGCGCGCCAATATAGGCGCCAATCGCCCCCGCACCCACAATCAGGAACTTCATGCTTCGATATCCAGCAAAGCGGCCGCGACGGCGCGGCGGCGAATCTTCCCGGTGGCGGTAGTGGGAATGCTGGTCACCAGATAGATTTTCTTCGGACACTTATATTCCGCCAGGCACTCGCGGCAATGTTTTAAAAGCTCCTTCTCGGTGGCGCCGTGCGGTTCGTGGAGCACCACAGCCGCGGCGATCTCCTCGCCCAGTGTGGGATGAGCGAATGGAAAAGTGACGGCCGCCGCCACTGCGGGATGCTTGAGCAAAATCTCGTCCACTTCATGCGGTGCGACATTCTCTCCGCCGCGGATGATGATGTCTTTAATACGGCCGGTCAGGTGCAGGTAGCAGTCCTCGTCGAGGAATCCTTCATCGCCGGTGCGGAACCAGCCTCGGACCATCGCGCGCGCATTGGCCTCTGGATTGTTCTCGTATCCGCGAAACACGCTGGTCCCTTGAATCGCAATTTCTCCTCGCTGATTCATGCCGAGTTCAGTGCCGTCTTTATCCATGACGGTGATGCGAATGCCCGTGCCCACCCCCACAGACCCCGCCTTGCGATGCCGCGGAGGCAGCGGATTCGAGGTCATTTGATGCGAAGCTTCGGTCATTCCGTAAGCCTCAACGAAGGGCACGCCAAAGATGCCCTCAATTTTGTGAATCAGTTCAGCGGACAGAGGCGCGCTGCAGGAACGGATGAAGCGCAAGGTTGCCGCTTCCGGCAGTTTGTGGTGACTGCGCGCCAACAGCAACTGATGCATGGTGGGCACACCCGAATACCAGGTGACGTGGTGTTCGCGCACGGTCTTCCAAAAAGTAAGTGCGTTGAATTTCGTAGGAACCACCAGCTTGCCGCCGGAGAGCAGCGTCGACATGGCGGAGCCGATCAGGCCGTGAATGTGAAACAGCGGCATGATGCAAAGCGAAACGTCGTCTTCGGTAAGCGCGTAGGTATTGGCGATGTTCGCGGCCGACACAGCCAGGTTGAAATGACGCAAAGGCACGCGCTTCGGGCGTCCGGTGCTGCCGCTGGTGTGCAGCACAAGGGCGATGTCGTCCGGAGTAGGCTCGACTGCCTTCGCTCCCGAGGGAGCATCGATCAGGTGAGCCCCGCCTTGGTCGGTCATGCCGACTTCGAGGATGGGAATCTTCAGATCCGTCGCGGCGCTGCGGACGAAATTCGCGCCGGCTGGCGGACAAAGCAACAACTTCGCTTCCGTGTCGCGGAGGAAAAACAGAAACTCTTCGTATGGATAAGCTGGATTCAACGGCGCTGCAGTCCCGGCAATCGATGCGGCCAGGAAGCTCACGATGGCGGGAAGTCCGTTGGGCAGCGCGATCGCAACCCGATCTCCACGGCGAATGCCGGCAGAGGCCAAAGCGTCCGCCATGGCCAGAACCTGCTCGCGTAGAGAATCGTAGGTGACGAAGATTTCCAGTTCAGGGACCGCAATCGCGGCGTGACTATCTGCATAGTGCAAAACGTCAAGCAGCGTTGTGACCGATTTCAGGGTGAGTTTGGTAGACATGGGAGCAGTCCTCGGCCCGGTGCCCTGGGCGCAATGTCGGCGACGGTTGATGCAAGCGGCGCTTTTTATGCCAGTCTTTATGCCACGACGAGTGGCGAACTAGATGGAGTAGCCCTCCGCCTTCAAAGCCTTCTTAAACTCGGCCAAGAAGAACTGCAGACTTTCTTCCGTAGCCAGCGGCCCCATTACGCCGATACGGAAGACCTTGCCCGCCAACGGTCCGAATCCGCCGGCGACTTCGATGCCCGGACCTTCCAGCAGCCGTTTGCGCACCTTGGCGTCATCGACGCCGCTCGGCACCAGCACCGTGTTCAGCGTGGGAATGCGGTGAGCCGCGGGAACGTGCACGTGCAGTCCCATGGCTTCGATCTCGCGCACGAAAAATTTGTGGCAGCGGCGATGACGCTCCCAACGGTTCTCAATGCCCTCCTCGGCAATCACGAGCAGCGCTTCGCGCAGGGCGTAGAACATCGAGATTGGAGCGGTGTGGTGGTAGCGGTGCGAAACGGTGGAGTAATCGTGAATCAGCTTGAGATCCAGATACCAGCTACGAGGTGATGTGCCGCGGGCGCGCAGCCAGTCCATGGCTCGCTGCGACAACGCCAAGGGCGACAAACCCGGCGGGCAACTCAGCCCCTTCTGTGTGCAGCTGTAAGCGATGTCGATGCCGGTGCGATCAAACTCGACCGGCAATCCGCCGAGTGAAGTCACGCAATCAGCAATCGCCAGAGCGCCGACATCATGGGCTGCGGCGCAGATCGCTTGTCCCTCCTGCAACGCACCCGTCGAAGTCTCGGCGTGGACATAACCCACCACGGCCGGCTTTTCGCCACGAATGAAGTCCGAAGCTTCGGCATCGCTGAAAGTTTCTCCCCATGCCTTCTCGAACCGCACCACATTTGCGCCATTGCGCCGGGCCATTTCCGTCAGGCGGTCGGAGAAATATCCATTCGCAAACACGGCGAACTTGGCTCCCGGCTCGACAAAGTTGGCGACGCTGGCCTCCATCCCGGCGCTGCCCGTGCCGGAAATCACCAGCGTGGAGCCGCTCCGGGTTCCAAATGGTGTCTTGAGCAACTCCTGCACGTCTTGCATCACCTCGATGAAATAGGGGTCCAGATGTCCAACGATCGGTTTCGACAGCGCCTGGTAGACGCGCGGGTCGACCATGGTCGGCCCGGGACCGAAAAGATAGCGGGTCGGGGGTTTCAGCGGGGCAAACAGATCGCGAGCAGAAGGTTGTGAGATAGCGCTCATAAAGCCTCATTTCCCGTCGGTAGGATGTAAGTTCAAGTATGGCAGGAGGTGGTTTGGCCTCCAACCGCAACTGATTTCACGACGTAGAGTCTGGCAGTGTACCGGCACCGCAAGTGTAGTCAAGTTAATTTTGTCGATCGATTCGATTAGTTATCCTTATAGCTCTCCGCGCTGCTTTGGGACGACGACGGGGGCGAGAGCCAGACGAAAACCCGAATCCAGAGAGCGCTGGCACGCCCTCCTGACCGCTCTAACACAAAAGTATACGCCCTTCGTTCAAATTGGGACTCCGATCACGCCGCAGCATCCCACTTCCCCCGGACAAGCCCGGAAGGATGTTTACTGTTAGGCGAGCCCCAAACTATGCCTCAGTAACCGCGGAATTAATCTCTAACGGCGGCTCATTCAAAAGTTTTCTTGACAGTATTCATTTCTCCGTGTTAAACCGCCCAGTCGGTCACTGGTCCGCTTTCCATACCGGATCAAGTTTCAGTACGCAGCTTTCGGTCGTTAACGGTCAACCCGAACCCAACACTGCTGCAGCCCGTGTCGTAGCGTCTTGAGGCCGTTTTGCAAATCATTTGGGAGAACAACCCATGCGCTCGCTGATAAAGCTTCTTGTGCTGCTCGTCCTTTTCGTGGCACCCGGCTCACTCGTCCTTGCTCAAGGGACGGAGCCCGCCGCCAATGCGGGAGCGTCCGCCTCTCCGAGCGCCACCAAGGCGGAGGTGGATCAGTTGCGCAGCGAAGTGGCGGCGCAACGCCAAACCATCGAAGAACTGAAGGCGCTGGTTGAGAAACTGGCCAAGGCCCAGGACAAAGCTGAGGAGAGCGCGCCGATCGCCAAAGGGACGGCCGAGGGAACGGCCGCCGTGAAGCCGGTGGCGGCCACGACAGAAGCTCTGTGGCAGCCAGCCAGTGCTTCCAGCGGTGGCGTTCATCTCAGTGACGCGGTTCTGCGAGAGCCCGAGCCCGAGGCAATGGCCATGGTGGAGCAGGCCCAAGCGCCGGCCCCGAAGAAAGACTCGGGCCCGCCGCTTACCGCCGGATGGAATGGTGAGCACTTTTTCATTAAGAGCCCGGACGGGCAGTTCAGCATCAGCCCTTACGGTTACGTGAACACGGATTACCGCGCCTACCAGGGCGATGGAGCGCCAGCGGACACGTTCGTCCTGCGTCAGGCACGATTCGGATTCCAGGGTAACTACGGGTCGCACTTCGATTTCGCGCTGCTCACCGATGCAGCGGCCACCTCCGGATCGGTGGTCCGTGATGTTTATCTGAATGTTCGGGTCAAGCCCGAATTTCAGTTCCAGGCTGGCCAGTTTAAGGCTCCGTTTGCCCAAGAAACTGGAATCGGCGATACCAACCTTGACTTCATCGAGCGCGGGCTCCAATCGATGCTGTACCCGACAGCAGCCTCGGCATATCGCAGTCCCGGCGCAGCCTTTCACGGCGATATTGAGGGCGGCGTCATGCAATACTGGGTTGGCGCCTTTAACGGCAAGGGATACGCGCTGGCCAATACCACGAATCAGCCCGAAGTCATCGGCCGGCTGCGCTTCTATCCGTGGCGGAAATCCAAGAGCGACTGGTTCAAGCAACTTGCTTTTGGCGGGTCCATTGATCGCGCAAAATCGCGCGGTCTTTCCGGAGATCAAAGTTTCAGCGCCACATTGCCGGATGGCGCTTACACGTTCTTCCCGCAGTTCGCCATCAACGGTCCCATTCAGCGCTACAACGGCGAGTTCACGTATTTGAAATCGGCGTTCTCTCTGCGCGGCGAGTTCGATCAACTCAACATGTCGCGCAACAATGTCGGCACCGAGCAGGCAGGTGGACTCGGCTTCCTGAGTCTACCCTCTATCATTGCCAAGGCCTGGGACATCAGCACAACTTACCTACTCACGGGTGAAAAACGGCCGGAAAACGGAACGCCGCGGGTCAACCATCCGCTCTTCGGGCCCGACACACCTGGCGGAAAAGGGCGCGGATTGGGAGCCTGGGAACTGGCGTTCCGGTTCACTGGCGCGCAGGCTAAAGAGCCCGGCGCGAACTTCCTGAACTACTACACGCCCGAGTATGTGCCGACATTCGACTATCACACGTACGAATACACGATCGGGATCAACTGGTATCTCAACTACTGGACCAAGTACGTGGTCAATGTGGATATCGACCAACTGAAAGATCCCAGCACCATTGGCGCTGTGCCGCAAAAGTACTATGTCGTGATGCAGCGCTTGCAGTTCAGATTCTAGGAGACGCAGACATGGATCTCACGAGCCGACAGGTAGAGTTCAGCGATTCACAACCCAATTGCGCGGTTCCATGTGAGCATGGCGATTCAGGTGGCAAGGGAGGAAATGCGATGAGGTCGAAGCTTCTGCTCTCTTCTATTCTCACGGCGCTGTTTGTGCTGGCCAGCAGTTGCGGCACAACGCCGAATTGTCCGGTCTGCGGCACCACGACCAACGGGCAGTATGCCGTGATCGACGTGATCCCGGTGCCGGAACACAATCCTACGGGCGAACCGGGCGGTCCGTTTAACTCCTTCGACATCAGTTGGGTTTCGATTCCTCCGAGCGGGGGTTTAGCGGGCTCGGACAATCTTGACTACGTTTCCGACCGCATCGGGATCGCAGTCCAGGTTATCGACACTGCAACGGACTTGGGAGTGTATTCCATCGCTGGCCAAAACGGCATCTCCGGTGCCGGCGACAACGCCAGCCCATGCGTGGCGGTGGGAACGGATCCGGTGTCTCCGCCTCTGGTTTCCGTGCTGGGCAACTGGACTAGGTTCGGGTGTCGAACGGGGAGTTTCCACATACCAGGATTCGGCGCCAGCGGAAATTTTGGAGGGTTTGTGGGCGGTCAGTGCTGTGCGGCTCGCGCCAACCAGATCAATCCGTTGTCCGGACCGAATGGCATCGTAGTCACTCCTGACGGCAACACAATGTTCGTCGGAGACGGTAGCAGCTCGGTGGTAGCGGTCGACCTTACCAGCATGAATTTGGGCACCGGTCTTCAGCCCAATGTTCTCGCAGTAATACCAACGGGGCTGTCTCCCGATTACGACGGCCAGCTCGGCAATTCCGCTCCCTGGCCTGGTCAGCCAGCGGGGACACTCGGCAATACCACGGGCATCGCCGGTTGTGCCGCCTCAGCCAACGGTCGTGCCTTTTCCGATCCAACCTGCGGCGATCTCCGCGGCGATGAGGTTTCCTATGATCCGAAGGACCAAGTGCTGGCCATCATCAACGGCGACCCGGGGTTACCGTTCATTACGTTCATCGACGTATCGGGGATCATAGCCCGGACGTCAAATTGCCAGCCTCAGGACACGACCCTCCCCTATGGTCCTCCGTTAGGCAATGCACTCGGTTCGATCAATGCTCCGTCGTGTATTCTCGGACAGATCTACTACGACGGCGCTCCACAGAACAATACCAACGTCCAGGTCGATTTCATCGGTTTGAATCTCGCGCAGGGCTTCGTCTGTCCTGATCCCTCGAATCCTCAAGTAAACTCCGGCGTCTCAGGAACACCTCCGTACATCGTGGGGCCAGCGACCATTCCTTGCCATCACGGACCGATTATCACGGCGACGGGTACGTACTGCAGCGCGCAAGACGGCTCTGTCACAAGCTGTGCGGGTGCCATCTCACCTGCCGGGTTGGGCGGCCAGGCTTTTAACCCAAATACCGGCCACTTTCTGCTCACGAACGCAAACGCCAATGGCAACCTGACCGTCGGAACCGTCGATGAAATCGACCCGAAGATTGGAGATACATCCTGCGGTGGCCTCTCCTGCGGGCCGGTCGTCATCAACACTTTCCCAACGCCGAATTGCATGCCGACGAGCATTGTTCAGGGGCCGGGCAACAATTTCCTCGTGGGCTGCGCTGACCACGATGGCGAGGCCTTCCCGCCGAACGAGTACGTTATTGACGGAACCTCGGGCGCGATTCTCGCCACCATTTACAACACCGGCGCCGTGGACGAAATCTGGTACAACCCCGGTGACAACAGGTACTACCTCGCGGCGCGCGACATGTCCCCTCCCCAGATGGGCGTGATTGATGCTGCCACCAACCAGTGGCTTGTTAACCTCCCGGTCAACACCAACGCGCACAGCATCGCGGTCGATCCCAAGACGAACCACGTGTTTATGCCGCAGCAAGCCGGCGCGATCTGCGGGACGCAGAGCTCGAACGGCTGCATCGACGTAATTGCGGAGCAGTGAAGCAGCGTATCGCTCAAGAGTGCTATAGTGGCAAGGGACGCGAAGCCGTCAAGGCTTCGCGTCGTCGTTCCGGGTATCTGAGGTTGGACGATCTGGGGTTCGGCGATTCCGGCTCAGGAAGTGACTTATGCAGATGTTCTCCAAGGGTTTCGTCCGCAAGGGTGTTCAGGCGGTGTCCTTCTTGGTGTGGCCGGCCACGTTGCTGTTCGCGACGGACCAGCCGGCGCCCAAGCCGACCGACGTTCCGGCGATTGTCATTGCCCACCTGTCTTTGCCGCAGCCGACGGGAAGTCAGATGCTTCTGCAGCGGGAAGAAGGGAAGCAGTACCTCTACGTGCAGCAGGCTTCCAAACAAGGCTTCATGATTGTCGACGTGAGCAAGCCGGAGCAGCCCAGTCTGCTCAAACGAACGGCCGAGCAGAATCAATCAACCGCCGGCAACCTGCAGATGGTCAGTCCAGACGTGGCGATTGCGGAAGCGCCCGAGAAAACACCCACCACCCTCACCAACAGCAATCACCCGACAGAAACGGTACGGTTGTTGGATCTAAGTGATCCGCGCAACCCAAAGACACTGGAGACCTTCAACAAAGTCAGCAGCCTTCTTCCCGACGGGCACCATGGGTTGATCTACCTTACCAACGATCAGGGATTGTGGGTTCTTCGCTACAACCGTCCCGCTCTGCTCGAACCGGCTAAGAAAAAGCCGCCATGTGATTCCAATGCGGAAATCATGGCCATGCCCCCGGATTGCGATTAGATTCACGATCATCCACGTCGCCCCACGAGGGCCAAATATTTTTCAAAGCCGCTTATCGCAACGGGCATTCCTTGTCTAGCGTCTTGATGGAGCGGATTGTAATCGTCACTGGGCTGGCGGATCCGACCCGATTCATGGCGTCGGAACTGCTGCTCAGAGTGGGCGATTGTTCACCGGTCACTTCGACCCGCTGACCGAGATAGTCCTTCAGTCTGATCTTGCCGGTTGCCTGTAATTCATAACTGACAGCGGGGTCTTGCTTCATCAAGACGTAGTCGCCGCTGGATCGAGTGACGCAGCCTTGAATCGTGACCTCTCCCTTGTCGTGTTTGGAATTGTCGGCAGTAGTGTTCTGCGCAATGGCAAAACTGGCAGAGAGCAGCGACATAGCAAACACGAGTGGCCTCATCGGACACCTCCTATTACGGGCACTATGCTTAGAAGGATGACGAGAATTGCTCGGCGGTTGCTAAAAGTGCGGCCGACAGGGGGATTACTTGACGTGCGTTTCCTGGTAGTGCAGTTCTTTCCAATCTCCGCCGCGCTTCACCCAGAGTGCTCCAATATACACCCGTGAATAGCGCACCTGAGATTTCGGTGGGAATTGCATGGTGACTTCGTAAACCACAAATGCGGCATCTGGGCCTAACGAGGTTACCTTGAGTCCCCACAGCGTGTAGGTGAAGACGTTCGTATCCACTAGTTCGTTGATCGCCTGGAGTTTGTTACGTTCGCCACGGCCATCCTCTTCGACTCCCTGATATTCGTCCGCCAGCAATGTGCCGTAAGCTTTCTTGTCTTTGTTCTTAATGGCCTCCCATTCCGCTTTAATCTTGGCCTCGAACATGGCTTTCAGAGCCGCGTCGCCGTCGGCCGATGGCGCATTTCCGCCGGGTTTGTCTGAAGTTGGTTTGGCCTGAGTCGGACTGGCTTGGGTGGGATTAGACTGAGCCGAATTCGCCTGGCTCGACGGTTGTTGCGTTAGGGCAAAAATCGCCAGGAAGGCGACACAGACGCAGATCATCGAGCTTCGCATCACGCCTCCAACAGCGGAAGACCAACTTCATCAGAATGGAGCAGATTAATTCTAGTGCAACTCTTGAACCTTCTTTCGAGCCGCCGCAAGCAGCGGCTGAGGAAGCTCAGAATAGCCTTCGTCTGTCGCATACTGCTGGCCGTCGGAGTAAATCCAGTCCAATAGACTGCGCAACGCCGCGGCTCGAGCCGAATCCGAGGACTCGGTTCGGAGATAAATCCAGCTGAAGCTGCTGATGGGAAACGAATCAGCGCCGGAGGCGTTCGCCAGGGACGCGCTGAAACTGTTCCAGCGCGGAGCCTCGACGGCTTCGCAAGCCGCCGCTATCCTTTCAGCCGATCCTCTGACAAATTTCCCGGCTGGATTCAGAACTGCCGCAGTAGGGATGTTTGCTTTGAGGGCATACTGCAGTTCCACAAAGCCGATCGTGCCCGCTTCGCTCTTGACCTTGTCTGCCATGTCGGAACTGCGTTCAGCCGGTGTACCCACCGGCCACGCCGGCGAAGCGGTGACTCCAATCTGGGCGCGGAACTTGGAGCTGGTCTTGGAGAGGAAGTCGGTAAATACGTAGTTCGATCCCTTGCCGCCGGGGCGGTTGATCACCTGAATTCGAAGATTGGGCAAGGCCACGTCCGGATTCAGCTTGGCGAT
The DNA here is from genome assembly GCA_964407245.1 of uncultured Acidobacteriaceae bacterium. Lineage (GTDB taxonomy): Bacteria > Acidobacteriota > Terriglobia > Terriglobales > Acidobacteriaceae > Sulfotelmatobacter. The sequence continues at coordinate 324 of CAYOUY010000101.1, read as the reverse complement.
GGATGCTGCATTCCAGGTTTTGATTTCGCCGAGGAAGATCTCGGCCAGTATCTCGCCGGAAAGCCGCAGTTCCTGGTGAACGTCGGGAAGGTTGTAGATCGGCACGATGCCAATGAGCACCGCCGGCAGCTCGATCAGGCCACCCTCTTTGCGCTCTTTGTCGGTGAGCCGGGCCTCCCCGGCGCCAAAGTCGCCGGTGCCGTGAGAAATCTGTCTGATTCCCTCGCTCGTTCCGATAGGCACATAACGCAGCTGAATTTTCGGATTGCGTTTGCCGTACTCCTGCGCCCAGCGGTTGTAAAGCGGCGCCGGTACGCTTGACCC
>CAYOUY010000100.1:0-12342 GCA_964407245.1 uncultured Acidobacteriaceae bacterium | reverse complement strand
AACTGATTTGTGAAGTGATTTGAAGGACTGTAAGTGATTGAAAATCTGGCGGAGAGGGAGGGATTCGAACCCTCGGTACAGGTGTTAGCCCGTACAACGGTTTAGCAAACCGCCGCATTCGGCCACTCTGCCACCTCTCCGGCGCTGTGCATGTTTGGTTTTCGGGTGTGCAAAGCAGGGCGCGGCGTGCTGTGAGCAACACCGCAACCTATCCAGTCATACTACACCACAGCCGCAGGGCACGGCCAGTCAGTACTGTCCGCTGGAAGATAGATCAGCAAGCGATTTCATCTGCCAGTTCAGACACTACCCGCCAGTCATAAACCGCTAGAGACTCATAGCAGCATTCGGATGAATTCAGCGAAAATCAGCGTGCGCCAGAAGTCTCGCGACTTGGGTTCAGTGTTGAGAGCGAAAAGATTCCGCCGAGCGCAATGCCGGATGGAGACATGGACCGCCGAACATCGTCTTATAAGGTCACATTCACAATGACACCAGGTCGGCGACAAAATATTCGCACTCTTTCGCAGGGAGCTTGAATCGTCACGCAAGGTTAAGGCTCTTCAGTTTTCTTGCGAGCGCAACGTAGTCCACTTTCGCGTTGTGTCGCTTGTCCACCGGGATGCGATCCACAGGAACCACCTGATCCAGTTCTGCCCATGAGAGCGATTGTCTGATTTGTTCGGGGGAGGCTTCTCCTCTGACTTCGACAACCAACACGCGACGACCGGAGGCTGCAACCAGCGCAGCGCGCCGCACCAAGGGATTCTCCATGGCCGCGCACTCGACGGCGAAGGGATACAAGATGCCGCGTCCATCGCGAACCTTGGCGCTGCACCGGCCGAGCAGCCAGAGGCGGCCGTCGCGATCCATGTATCCGAGATCGCCGGTGCGATGCCAACGCGTTCCGTCGACATCAAACTTCGTTTCGTCATCACCCTCGCCGCGCAAGTAGCCGGGCAACACGTGAGCCCCGGAGACCACGATCTCGCCCGGCTCTCTGGGCGCGAGAGCAAGCTGTTCAAACTGAGAGCTCCTGAGCGGCGAGATCGGCTGCCCCCACTGGTCGCGAATCACACGCAGCGAGATCGATGGATCGGGAGGGCCGACGAGAAGCCCTTTGCCGTTCCGCATCAGAAGAAAATCGGCGGGCGAGATGCGATCGAGAGCGATCTCGGCCATGGGTTCGGCTTCGGTTGAACCGTATACGGCTGTAATCGCAGCGTGCGGGCAAAATTGCTGGGCCTTACGAAGCAAACCGGGAAATACAGGAGCGCCGCCAAGGAAAACTTTCTCTAATTGAGCGATTTCTGTTCTTCCTCGCTCGCACTCATTCAAGAGTCGCGTCATTAATGCCGGCGAAGCAGCTGTGCTCTTGATGCGGTGCCGTCGAACTTGCGCGAGCACTGGTTTGGGGCCGATCGTTCCCGGAAAACGCAGATCGGCGTTCGGAAGAACGCTGGTGACGCCCGATCCTAAATTGGCGAGCACGAAGATCGGCAATGTCGTGAGATCGCATCCGCCGGGTTGAAGGCCGAGGCTTCGTTCCAGCACGCGATGCTGAGCGAGAAGAAATCCGTGAGTTCGCACTGCGGCCTTGGGTTGACCCGTGCTGCCACTGGTGAAAGTGATAAGGGCCGGAGCCTCGTCAGGAAGGGAGACTACCGAGTCGGCCGAGTTTGCAGCGCCGGCTGAATCAGTCGTCTTTGGATCAACCCGTGTCGTGCCAGGAAACCATTCGGGACAGAACGCAGCGGCAACGCGGCGAAGCACAGGTATCGCCAAACGCAGGAGGTGGGCTCGCCGGCTGCCAAAGAAGGCGGCGGGAGGAAGCATTGCGCAGCAACGCTCGATGTGGGCGCGTCCGGCTGAAGGGTCGAGAAAAACGGCGACGCAGCCCAGCCGAAAAAGTGCGACAAGCGCCAGATACAGTTCGGTGGCTACGGGGTGGAAGAGCAGAACCCGATCGCCTGGCTTCAGGCCGGCCGCACGGAACTGTGCGGCGACTCTGGCGGTTGCCCGCTCGAATTCGTGAAAGCTGCAGGCGCGGTCTTTTGCATTGTGAACATCGATCAAAGCCGGCTGATCGCCGAGTTCGGATGCGCGGGCGAGCAGAGTTTCGGCGATGTTCATGCGCGGAGTTCCTTGGAATAGAGCGCGTACTTTCGCATCACCGAGGCGTAGTGGTGGCTAATGTTCAGCGAAACGTTGCTCTCGAACATGAGGGCGTGAATGCAGCGCTGAAAGCCGAGACTCTGGCCGATCTCCTGCGCGCGGGAGACAAGAAGACTTCCAAGGCCGCGGAGTTCGTGGTACGGGAGGATGGCGACGGTCTTGACGATGAAAGTGTCGACGGGAGCACCGCGGGCGGCCTGCGCGTAGTCGGGAATAGAGAAAAGATAGCCGACGCATTGTCCGTGTTGCTCAGCCAGCAGCACGAGTTGCTGGCGAGCGTGGGGAAGCACAGGTTCATACATGGCGATGAATGCGGACTCGGGGAGTTCTGTATACAGAAAATTCTGCCGAAAGGAAATTCGGCTGACGGCGTAGATCGCAGGAAGCTCACGGTGAAGATCGAAACCGGCAGAACGGATGACGACTCCCGCGTCTTCCATCCTCTTTGCGACTTCCTGCATGCGCGCATCGCGCTGTGACAGATCGTTGTTGATCGCGGAGAAATAGGAGGCGAGCGGAGAGAAGCCTGCCTCCAGAAATTGATTAGGCCACTCCGGAGGGTTCGTCGGCTCCAGAAAAAACGGCGGCAGATCGCCGGCGTCCGTCACGAAGCGGTAGCTGCGCCAGGTATTTCCGTTCATCGGCCCAATCGCGATGGTGCAGCCGGCTGCGCGTAAACGAGTCTGCGCATCGCTCAACACGGCCGCGGCGGCAGCGCCAACTGCGGCGGCATAGTGCCCGATCGTGCCCACGTGATGGTGCTGATAGGGCGGAGCTTCGCTCCACCAAAGGGAGCATCGCGCGAGGACTTGACCGTCGCTTGCCAGCGCGCAAGGGTAAAGGTCGGCGCGCTGGGCTTCGAAATCGGAGGCGTTGAAACGCGGCAGACGATCAGAATGTCCCAGACGATCAACCTCGGAAGCGCTGCTATAAAGAGCTACACGAATCGCCACAAAATCCTCGCTGCTCCGGTTGAAAGCAACACGATGCCGGCTTGCCGCGCCCAGCGGGCGCCGCTCGCTGGATAGATACCGTCCTGTTGCGGTTCGAAAAGATAGAAAGCTGCAAAGGCGACGGCAGAGATTGGCAACGCCAGCGCCGCTTGGATCAGGGATGACTGATCGAGTTGCTCGATGAGAACGTACGGCAAGAAGATCAGCACCCAAGCGGCGAGAACGCAGGCGATCATGGTCAGCCGGGTAGAAGGAAAGCGCGGATAGAGAAAGTTCCAGGCGATGATCGCCAGATGAATGGCGAAAGCCAGTGTGTAGGGAAACAGAAGGCCGGGTTGTTGCCACACACGAAACAGAAAGAGCCAAAGCAATCCGGCAGAGGCGATCGCCAAGACCGCGTGGGCCGTATGGGTTCGATCTTCGGGCGCGATCTTGCGGGGAATAAAGAAGACGTACGTCAGGAGAAGCAGCAGCGGTGCAACCAGCCATTGCCATCCGCCGAGCGCCCAAGAGACGTAAAGCACAAGGGCTGCAGCCAGCAGCGCGCTGCCTTGCAGCGTGGTGCGCCGAGCGTAGGCGGTGACAAAAAGAACCAGCGCCGCCGCGACGCGGAAGCGATCCCATAGTTGGCCGAGCGGCATGGTCAGGTAAATGCGCAAAAGGATAAATACGCCGAGCGGAATCAAAATGTTATCGAGGCCGCGCCAAGCGATGGCTTCGAGCAGCATCACGATGATGCCAATGTCGAGCGAGATCAGGAGAGTTTCGATGCGGCCTGCGTCGGAGAACACGACCAGAGCTACGTTCACGCTGAAGAATGTCGTAATGAAAAACGCGATCGAGCCTTCCATGCTTTTGCTGGCGCCGGCAGCGGCGTAGCCGTGTTTTCCGTATTCGGTACCGGTCAAGGCCGCGACTGTATCTGCCAGTGTGAGGACTACCAGAGGAACGACGTATAGCAGTTTGCTGCCATGGGCCAACTGATAAAGGATGGCAACTGAGATCGGAAAACAAATTTCACCCCAGGATTCGCGAGCCACGCCATCGAGAACGCCGGACAGACGCTTTCTGGCAAATGGCAGATCGCGCATGGCGAGGAGAAGCGCGACAGAGGCGCCGCAGATCAGAAAGATCGGGAGGCGGGTGGTGAAGATCCACGGCAGGCAAATGGACATGAGGCCGGTGCCGATGTGTGCCAATTTGCGCACCCATTCCGCTTCGGCTCCAGTCCGCTTGCGATAGAGGCGCAAGACAAAGAGCATGGCCAGGGCGCATGCCAGAACGATCAGGATGGCGAGTGCGTCGCGTTCGGTCATACGACCTCCTCGACCACGAACGCGCTGTAAAAGAAGGCTCGATCCCGTGCGAACAGCCGCGCGCTTAATTCAGAGAGAGGTCGCAACGCTTTGGCCATGGACTCTGGGCGGCGACGCGGCGCGAGCATGTTCCAGTATGCCAGCCGTGCGCCAGGCCGAGCACTGGACACGATCAATCGCAGCAACTCTTCATATGTGCTGACTGCCATGTATTCGAAAATGTCGCTCAGGTTGAAGCAGTCAAATTTCTGCGATTGCGCAAGAGACTCCTCCAGCGAGCCGCAGAGACATTCCAGCCGGTCGAGATTTCTGCGAATGGGCTCGAAATTTTCCTCGCGCAGCGCGGCGGGAAGAGCCTGATCGTGACGACCAGCCAGAATCCAATGCACATATGGATTCTGAGAGGGGTCGAGTTCGGTGAGGGCGTATTCGGTGCGCTGCAGAATGCGGTCGGCGACACTGCCCTGAACGTAGCGAAAAAACTCCGGGTCACGTCCGAGCAGCCCCATTACAGTCCTGGAAAAAAAGATTTGAAACGCCAGGCGCCAGCGGAAATTGTTCCATTCCATTTTGTAAAACGACCGCCGATCGGCGAGCGATTTGGCGCGCAACAGGTCGTCCACGCGCCTGCGCGAATGAACCAGAGGCAGGGCGCGCGTGCGGAACATTTGGAAATAATGCTCGAACTTGCCGATCGAACCGATGCCGGCGGCGATCAGAGCAGGCCGCTGATCCCAGAATGCGGCGGCTGCTGAGGTCAGGTGCTTGCGACAGGCCTGATAGAACCGCGGGCGGTCGTTGCTTTCCACAGATCCAATGAGGGCGAGCAGTTCCTGGTGCTGAAGTGCGCGGTAGGCGGCGACGCGCAGCTCCAAGCAATAGAGCTGCGCCGGGCTGAGATCGATGGCGAGCACACTCTCGGGATCGCGCGAAAGAAGGGCCAGCGTGTTGTCTCCAGCAGAAGCAATCGAGAGACATCGTTTGCCTGGGCCAGGCTGCAAAGCTTCCAACAAGACGTCGGCGTCTTCCCAGCATTGAGCGTAGCGAATGCCAGAAAAATCGGCGCGTTCGGCGGCTTCGCTACGCATGGCCCTCCTTGCGGTTGAGCCGGCGAACCACGCCGGCGGCGCCATCCAGTTCGACTTCGTCGCCATCGCGCAGCCAGTCGAGCAGGCCCGGGAGGGAGATAACAGCGGGAATGCCGAGCTCGCGGGCGACGATAGCAGAGTGAGAAAGAAGACTGCCACGCTCGACGAGCAGGCCGCTGGCGGACGGGAAAAGCATGATCCATCCCGGATCAGTGTGGTCGGCGACCAGGATCGAGCCTGCGGGTAGTCGCGCATTTCTTGGATCGCGCACCACGCAGGCTGTGCCGCGCACCACGCCCGGACAGCAGCCGAGACCGTGCCGCTCCTCGTCTTCGGCCGCGACCTCGTGTCTGGGTTCGGTCGACGTGTAAGTCTGCGCGTGGCAAACGGCTCCGCGAGTTTCAAAGCGGTCGGAGGGAGGGGGGAGCTTGGCGTAGCTTGCGAATTCCCACTTTCTCAAGGCGACCAGAGAATGAAGATCGGCGGTGGTCGCTGTGCCGTTGTTGAAAGCGAGAATCTCGGGAAGCTCGAGGTAGAAAACATCACGGGCGTCGTCGAGTTTCCCCATCGCCTGCAGGCGCCGTCCGGCCTCGAGAAAAAGACGCCGAATGGCGCCAAACAGGCGCGTCCGTTCAAAACGGAGATTTTCTCTGTTGCGCACTCGCTTACGTGCCTCGCGCAGAACCCAGAACAGTACGCTCCGGCGAATCGGCGAACCGAATAATGCTGCGCGCATTTTCTGTTCGGCATGGGCGACAGAAGTGTCACGCGGCTGCATCGGAGCCGGGTCGGCCACGCGAGCGATCTCCCCAATGTTGCGCAATAGAACCAACGGATTGTCCCGAAGCGTTTCGCTTTCCAGCTTCAACTCTTCCAGGCAGCGATCGCCGAACTTGGCGAGGTAGGCGTCATAGAGCTTGGCAAACTCGGGATGTCGTCGGATCTCACTAGCAATTTGCGAAAGCGGAGCCTCGCGCAGAGCGGCAGCCAGGTCCGGATTCGCGCGAGCGACGGCGGCCATCTCGCGCACACGGGTCGCGGGTTCAAGGCTGATCATGTCTCCCTGGCCGCGGATGGCATCGTTGGCGAGCATTCCGTTTTCATCACCGCACCAGCGCGCGGTGAGCTTGCGCAGAGCGCCGTGGAAGATCATGGCGAAGAAATCGTTGACCAGTGGTGCATCCCAACGCGAAAGCAGCTGATGCTCGAGCTTGTAATAGTGCGTGGCCAGCTCGTCGAGACGCATCTCTTCGAATGCGGGGTTGGGTGCGGCCAGCGCCTCATTCAGCCGGGCGTAGAAATTCTCTATCTGACGATCGAGCCGGATGTAGCTGAGCCCAAGTCCCGCGGCCATGTGCACGCTGCGAAGTGCATCCACGGCTCGATCGCGAGTGCTGGCCTGCTGGAGCTGGCCCACAACTTCGTCGGGAAGACTTTCACGCACGCCCATCATCTGTTCCATGAAGCGGCGGTTTACGGTGAATCCGGGGAGGAGTGCCAGCACGCGATACCAGTTCAACAGGTTGTAATAGATCCGGCCCCGGATCAGACCCAGCATGCAGCAAAACGTGCGCTGGTTGTCGGCGATTTTGCTCTTAGGGACACGCAGGATGCGGCAGAACTGGCGATATACGCCTTCATACACATAGCGGGCGAACGAGAAGGTGAGCGGCGTGGTGACACCGTTATAGCTCTCCGTGATGTTGCTGTTGTCCCATAAATTGAGCGCGCCTTCGGGGTCGGGCAAATCGCGCAGAGTCGTGATGGGACGCGACTGCAAAAGGAACAAGTGGCCGTCTTCGATCGCCCACTCGATATCCTGGGGCTGCCCGAAGGCATGCGCTGCCCGACGGGCGAGGTCGGCAACGGCACGCGCCTGCGCATCGGTAAGCGCGGGCTTCAGCGCGTCGGCGTCGGTTAGCGCGACAGCCGACACGCCTTCCGCGGTGCCGGGATCAAATCGGTGGCAAATGTTTTTTCGTATGATCGTGCGATCCACAATTTTGCCGGCTCGATCGACCTTGTAAACGTCGGCCGCGGCATCGCCGCCGACCAGCGCGGTGCCCAGACCGGGCACAGCGGAGATGACGGCCAACGAACGCCTGCCGCTCACTGGGTCTGCGCTGAAGGCGACTCCGGAAACGCTGGCATTGATCATTTTCTGTACCAGCACGGCAGGCGCAGTGAGGGGCGCATTGGAGAGCCCGTGTTGACGCCGATATTCCGTGACGCGCTCGCTGAAGCCGGAGCGCCAGACGTCGGCGACCTTCTCGCTGACGGCTTCAGGAGCGACGAAGAGAAAAGTTTCGAGCTGGCCGGCGAAGGAGTGCTGAGCGCTGTCTTCTTCGACAGCAGAGGAGCGAACCGCGAAGCGGGAATCGCTGCCGAGGGAGCGAAGAGCGGTTTCGATGTCGGCCTGAACTTCGTCAGACGGGCGCAGCGAAGCCAACCCGGAGTTCAGTCGAGACGTGTCCGGCGATGAAAGCGCCACCGCTAGATCGGTCCTCAAGCTAGCCGTGAACGCGGCGGGTGGAACCGCGAACCAGGCGGGCACTGGCAACCCGACCTGCTGCAGGCGCAGAAGTGCGAGAGCCTTGCCTCCGAGTTCGGCCAGTCCGCCTTCGCGTAGAGCAAATCGCATGTCAGAACCCGTAGCGTACAACGGTTGGAATGACTCCGAGGCTCAGATAGAGGAGCAGGCTCCATACCCCCGACGTCAGCTCAACCGACTTTCCGCGCCCTGGCACGGGGTTGTGCAGGAAGAAGCTGCCGACGCCAACCGCGGCCACGAACAGGGTCGACATAATAATAAGGACCGGGAGGGCGAAGGAGATCGACCCGGCTGCCAGATACGCGCAAGCGGCCGTCAGTACCAGCATGGCAAGCCAGACGGAGACGGCATTCCTGCGGCCCCACAGATAGCTGTAGGTCTCAACTCCGTTTTCTTCATCCTGCGGCGAGCGAATCTTGCGCCCGATCTCCACCACCATGCCATTGAAGAAACTGACAAGGAGAAACCACAGCAGCCCGCGCGGCGGCCGGATGTAACCGGAGGGTATCCAGTCACAGGCGGTGGTGTAAAGGTCGACGAGCGGCATGATCAGCATGTGCGTGACCATGTAGGTGACCGGGCGGGCCTTCAGCCAGCGGCGCGCGAAAAATTCTTTGCTCATCAGCCCGAGATAAAGCCATGTGATCGCCAGCAAGACGATGAGTCGTGGCGACAGCCAGATTGCCAGCGCCAACTGAATTGCAATGCAACCGGCCCAAACCCATCCCAGGTCGCGCAGAGTGACCAGGCCGCGGGGCACGGGCCGATAAGGGCGGTAAGTGGAATCTTCCTCGAAGTCCTTGAATTCATCGGCGATGCGAAGCTGAAGAAAGAAGAGAAACGAACTGAAGAAGGCGACGACGCAAGATTGCCAGTGGGGCGGCCGATGGGCGCCGCGCATCAGGGCGGAGTAGCAGACGGCAGACAAGCTGAATGCCGCAATGAGGGGAGCATGGCCGATGATAGGAAAGCGCTCGCGCTGGTAAATCCACCAGCGGTTCCCGGGCCGGTCGACGCTTTTGCCGGAAGGTACGGCGGGGGTGGTCATGTGTAGTTAATCGTGCTGAGCTCGCCCTGGGTCGCGGTTCGACTCGCCCGGACCTCGCGCGAGTTTCTGGTGCGCGCGGGCGAACTCATTCGCACAGATCGCTGACGTGAGCGAGATCTCACCGGCGAGCGCAAGCGCGCCACAAACTTCGGCGAGAGCTTGAGCGTGCCCCGGGCCTGCCATGTCCAGAATCTCGAGACACGCTTTTTGCGTGGGCAGAGAAGTCCCGCCTCCGACAGTGCCGACCATGATGCTGGGCAGAGTGACAGACACGTACAGGTCGCCGTCGCGGTTGATCTCCATCCGGGTGACGCCGACCGCTGATTCGGCGACGCAGGCCGGGTCCTGCCCGCACGCGATATATAGAGCGGCGAGCGCGTTGGCGAAATGCCCTTGTGCCCCGATGCTTCCACTCTGGATCGCGCCGATGGCCGACATTTTCCAGTACTGCTCGAGCTGTTGGGGAGTCGTGTGCAGGCGTTCTTCGACCAGCGCGTGGGGAAGGGTTACTTCCGCGCTCACCTTCTTGCCGCGCACATTAATAAAGGAGTGTGCCGTGGCTTTCTTGTCGCCGGAAAGATTCGCCTCCACAAAACTGTAGTCGGCCTTCAGCGGACAGTTCTGCGCGATGTACTCACAGACAGCCTGGGTTGCGATGGTGACGATATTTTGTCCGGAGGCATCGCCGGTAGCGAACTCGAGGAGCAAATAGACGTGGTTGCCTTCCATGGCGATGCCAATGTCGGTGAGTTCGCCGTACCGTGTGGTCGCTGCGGCGGCAGCGCGAAGTTCCGTGCGATTCTCATGGCACCAGATGGCGAACAGTCCCGCGCTTACCAGGCTGCGAAAGGCAAACCCGGGCGTGCGGCTGACCCCCTCGTGCAACAGGACACTCACACAGCCACCGGCGGCGGTGATCACGTTCGCGCCCCGGGAGTAGGAAGCGACCAGCGCGGCCTCGGTGGTGGCGAGCGGCACGTAATAGTCGCCGGAGGCGAAAACGCCACGCACCCGCAGAGGCCCGGCGATGCCGATCGGAATTTTGACCGTCCCGATGCAGTTTTCGACGTGGTTTTCATAGGCCGCGAGGTCGCCTTCGGACTCGCGGGGCAGGAGCGCGCGCCGCAAGTCTTCGCGATTCGGAAATAGCTCCCAACGCTTGTTGACCATAGACATGTCGACCGAAGCGCCGCCAGGGATGCGCGGAGGGGCGGGAATGTCCGATGCGGAAAGGGACTGGGCCACTTCCAGCGCCGATCGTCTCTCAAGCAGGCGCTTCAGGAACTTGCCGACGCGCTCTTCATTGCTGGCCAAGTACTTGCTCCTTCATGTTCCCGGCCGGGAGTTTGTTCGTGATTCGTAACAGGGAATGATCCCTTGCGAATTTTTCCTGCGAGTCGTGGAAAATACTCCTACCACAGAGGGGGGAGGGTTGAGCCCGGACGACTGCCCGAATTGCGGCGGTACCGGATACGTCGCGAAACCGGTGGACTTGAATGGCAAGTCCGAGGGGATTGCGTTTATCCGGGTGAAATGTCCTGCCTGCGCAGGCAGCGGACGGAAACTTCCAACCCCGCCCACAACCGCCGGCTGACCGCACGGCCAGCGGTGCTTGCGAAAACGTACGGAACCGGGCCGTCAAACTTCCCGTCCTACAATTGACGGCCCGGACCGCACGTTGCAAAGGCTCCTCCTGAGTTCGTCCTTCCAGTGCTGCTGATTTGCCCCCGCGCCGGAACACTAGCCCCCTCAGGCTATCCCGGCCGCCTCCGCACTCTTTCGCCCCCGAACCGCAATCGCGGTCTCCACGCGATTGCGGCCGTTGGCCTTAGCGCGGTACAGAGCTTTGTCAGCCGCTTCGAGCACAAGATCAGGATGAGGGCGGTCATCCCTATTTGTGCGAGCGATTGTGCGTGCGGTTGTATGTGCGGCGGTTGAGTGTGCGACGCCAATGCTGACCGTGACGGAGAGTGCACCAGCGGGAGCTTCCCGCAGAAGTCGCCGAATCGCATGCCCTTTTCTGACACGGCCCCGCACGCGTTCATTGCGCCGGTCAGGTCCGCGCGGAACCTGGCGGCGATCGGTGCCGCGCCGGTGGAATTCGGATGCCTCGATCGTCGCCCGCAGCTGTTCGAGGTGTGGCAGGACCTCCGCTGTGACTTTGCCGGGAAAGAGAATGGCAAACTCTTCGCCGCCGCAGCGGTACGCCTGTCCTCCGCCGCTCACCCGCGAAAGTCTGGCTGCGACCAATCTCAATACCTGGTCGCCGGTGTCGTGGCCGTAGGTGTCGTTGAATTTCTTGAAGTGATCGATGTCCACGACCGCGATCGAATAAGGCTGCGGCAGGCGCAGCAGCGCATCATTGAAGGCACGACGTGAGGGCAGTGTCGTCAGTTCATCGTGATAGGCCAGCAAATAAGAGTTTTCGATGATTGCCGCCGCAAGTATGCAGCCGGCGCCGGCCGCGTATGCGGTCGAAATGCGGGCCGAAGGCATGAACCGGAGAGACAGAAAAAAAGCTGCGAGCGACCACAGCAAAGCGCTGTCCGCGAGTTTGCGAGTCAGGAGCACGCGCACCAGAAGAAAGACGCCGGCCGCAGCAAAAACAATCAGGGTGTAGTCGGGTAAAGCGGCTTTTGCCGCATGATGCGGATGTGCCGGCAATCCCCAGCCGGCGGAGCCGACGACCGCCACGATCACGGATTCTGAGAACAGGAGCAGTCCAACCGGCGCCACACTGGCCTTGGTGAAACCGCGTTCATGCATGAGCGCTATGAGAATGAAGTTCAGTGGAACCAGCACCGATGCCATCTGCAGAGCTTTGGGCCATGGGTTCGATGCTGCTCCGGCAGCAAGAACAGTTGTCGCTTCCCGCGCCAGAAATAAGACGAGTAACGATAAGAAGATGCGGCTAGAGTGAAATCGCCAGGCCAGCAGCATGCCGCCGAACACAGCGCAGTAATACAGGAACGTCAGGGCGGGCAGAGGCAGGGTAAGCCATCCCGAATGCACCAGGATGGCGATGGCAGCGAGCAAGAATCCGCCGGGTACGACGAGGGTTTTCATTGCCGCATTACTCCAGACCTGCACGTTCAGACCTTCACGTCCACAGCTGCACGCGTGAATGCTCCGTCGCAAAATTATCTCCGGTTCGTCCGTGGGCTAGGAATTGGCCGCGGAGGTTCGCGGGCAGAGCACGGATACGTGTAGC
>CAYOUY010000099.1:0-6615 GCA_964407245.1 uncultured Acidobacteriaceae bacterium | reverse complement strand
CCGAGCGGTGCAAGGTGGGAATTGAAGGAGGGAAAAAGATTGCCACGCTGACCAAGAGCAAAGCGGCCCAGGGAATGCTGGGGGTGATCTATGCGCGGATGGGGGAACGGGATCGCGCGCTCGAGATCGTCAGACAACTCGAAGCCGAGGCCGACAATGAGCCTGCGGTCGGATACTACGTGGCATTGACCCGCTGCACATTGGGTGAAAAAGATGAGGCGATCGAATGGCTGGAAAGAGCCGAGCAGTCTGGACTGGGGCTGTTGATTGTCGTGGCCGTTGAACCCTCTTTTAGCCCGCTCCGGCCCGTACCACGGTTCCAGGCCCTGCTGCGCAAGTTGGGCCTGGCGTAAACGAACTCTGAGGCCGCAGGAAGTCTAACGCGCTCGATTTCGAAGCGCCTTGAGACCAATTTGCTCAATCAAGCGATACGCTCACTGCCTGAATTGGCTGGGTCCGGATTCCGGTCGGATGACGGGCAAACGGGAAGTTAATTAGCTTTCGACTGATCGGCTACAGGAAAAATTCATTAACGAGTCTGCTCCGTTATGGTTGATAGCGGTCCGATCGTGACACCTTAGTCAGGCAACCAGGGAGTCATCGCATGAAATAAAAAGCCTTAGTGCCCTTGCGTGCAACAGACTTTGGGTGCAAATCGACTTTCTATTGGGAATTCAGAGATGCAAGCCCCAGAACAATCTGAGGCTTGCTTATCATCATCAGGCGATACTAAGCTCCGGCTGCTTTTGCGGTGTGGCCCACGATCTCTGCTTCAGCGCAAAGCCAGTCTTGCAAGTCGTAGCCGTCCTCCCGACCCCGTGCTTCATACAGTTCATACGCCCGACGGGCGATTTGCTCTTTGACATCGTTGAGCGCTTTGCTGTCGGCGAGTGTTATCACTCTTGCCATGAGGAGTCCTCCTTTCGGCTGGAGGTTGCGCAAGGACGAGCCTACCGTACGCAGGCTGTCGAGTTTCGAAAAACTTACGCCAGCTTGGGACGAGAGCGCAACGCCCGATTTTGGTGCAATCAAACGGGAGCGATTGCGGCGACTTTACGCGACGCCGCTAAAGTCACGACGCGAACAGGACTACGGGGCAGACCTAGACCTCATTGGCCGTTATCTTCGTGACTTGTACCCGAGAGCGAGACACAATCACAAGTGTGCAGCGAATCAGCGACTCTATTCTAGGCGGCGGGATCCTGGTCCAGCTGTGGCAGCGGTGGTGGCGGTTGAGGTAATGCGACGACGCCCAACCATTGCCCCAACCCGCGGAAATGGGTAAGCCAAGCCTCATTCACGATTCTGTGACCGTTCCCTGAAACGGCCTGGGAAAGCTCGTAATAGGCGTTCTGCGACTTCCAAAGATTCAGTTCGAACGGCTGCACTCGCGACAGCGCCACCACGTTCTCCAACTCTTTCAATGCCTCCAGATTGCCTGGATCCCGCATCCAGCGGTCGACTAGCACGTTCAATCGTTCTCGCAACGCAGATTCCAGGCTCGAAGCATCGAGGTTAAATCCAATTCTTTGGGCGACCTCCAAGAGCGATCGCACTACCTCCAGCTCCGTTGCTTGATTTGCCAAAGCACGACCTACAGCCGCGGCAAGAACAAATTCCGTAGTAAGTCGCAGAACCGGCGGCAAAGGCAGTTGCAACTCGGACAAGAAGGACATCAGCGGTGCGTGATCCTCATAGACGCGGCGGTACAGCGTCTCGGCCTCGCTCAGCGTCGAATTCACGATCTGGTTGATAATCCTCTTGCGTTCGTCCCGAAATAATGATTTCAGAGAGTAGGTTGAACCATAGAAGTAGCGATCAATCAGGCGCAGGCAAGCGGGGAGGTCGGCTCCAGAAAAGGCTCTGCCAGCCTGATTCACGAATTCTTCGAACCACAGGTCGTCATCGAGCGGACGCACGCCGGCGCTCAGGTTGTGATCGCCAAAATGAAGTACTCCGAAACCCAGTCGCAACGACGTGTCGGTCACGCCCGATGTGAAGCAAGCCATGCCAGCAGCAAACTTGGTTTTGCCGGATTCCAGAACCTGGCACTTCTCCAGCGCGACCCGATAACAGAAAATGGAGTCGTCTCCGTGGAATCCGCCGAAGATCGAGCTGACGGCGTAATGTGCGCCCACTCCCACTAGATCCATCATCGTGGGTTTGACGAAGCGTTCCCAAACGTGCCGGCCATTTCCACATCCGGGCACGTTGCTCCAAGCTTCTTGTAAGCGCTCTAGGAACGCTTCTTCCCGATCCTCTCCTGTGAGCTGTTGACTCAGCTGTAAAGCACGAGCCGCATATTGCAGAATCTGCAACGTAGCCGGACCGGTGAGCTCGTTGAAGAACCAACCACAACTGGTATACATCAGCATGAGATGACGTTGCATTTCGAGCAGTCGGAGCATCTGGATGCGCTCCACAGAGGAGAGCGGCCGTGTGGCGTGCTGCGTGAGGAAAGCCTCTTTGTTCAGAGAAGAACGATCGAGAACCACCTGAATGTAGTCGTTGCGCGCGCCCCAAGGATCGACGGACAACTCCGCAGCCGTTATCTCATAGGCCGCGCTGAGATCATCGCGCAGCCAGTCCAAGGCTCTCCGCAACGAACGGCGCCATTGTTGGTTCCATCCATTGCCGCTTCCCGATCTGCAGCCGCAATCGTTGTACCACCGCGCTACGCCGTGAACACAACTCCAAGAGGTCCTTTCGACGATCTCTACTTCCTCTGTCGGCGGGTGCAAGGCCAGGTACTCGCCATAGTTGGTGATCCGGACAAGCTGGTGGTCCTCCAGGTACTGGAGGGCGTACGCAAGGGCCATATCACCATGCGGATAGTGATGGCCGTAGGTTTCGCCGTCGGTGGCAATGTGCACGAGCTGCGGCCAGTCTCGGTCCGCGTTGAACCCACTCAGTAGCCGGTGTGCAAAGCGCTCGCCATCCATCAGCACGTTCTCGAAGGCGACGGCATGCGAAATCGGACCGTCGTAGAAGAACACACTGATCATGCGCCCGGACGGAAGGTGACACTGATAAGCCCGCGTGGGATCGATCCTGCCTCCTTCCATGTTCTGCCACTCTTCCCAGACTCGATTGCGCATCCTTCGAGCCTGGTGAGGAGCGAGGATGGTGAACTTGATTCCGGCCTCGCTGAGCAGCTCCAGGCATTCCACATCAACGGCCGTTTCCGGTAGCCACATGCCTTCGGGATCGCGTGCGAAGCGGTGCTGGAAGTCCCGGATTCCCCAGATAATCTGCGTGCGCTTGTCGCGGCTGTTGGCCAGCGGCAGAAGCATGTGGTTGTAAGCTTGGGCCAGGGCTGATCCGTGACCGGAAAACTGCTGCTGACTCTGGCGATCCGCTGCGAGGATCCGCTCATAAGCCTGCGGTGCGGCTTGCTCCATCCAGGAAAGCAGTGTCGGACCAAAATTGAAGCTGATGCGCGAGTAGTTGTTGACGATCTTGGCGATTCTGGACTGCCCATCTAAGATCCGTGCCGCCCCGTTCGGAAGGTAACACTCTGCCGTGACTCGCTCATTCCAATCATGGTAGGGAGAAGCCGATTCTTGCAGCTCGACCGCTTCGAGCCACGGGTTTTCCCGCGGTGGCTGATAGAAATGACAATGGATGCAAATGTAGCGCTGCATCGCGCCCGATCTCCCGCGACCGGCCCACGCAGCATCGAAAACACGTTTCTCACCTGCGGGCCTACTCGCGCAAGAAAAAGGGGGATAGACGACATGGTCTTCCCCACACAAGTTAACAGTAGCGCTGAATCACACCTAGAGGTAGAGACATCTCTGGTACCCTGGATCCGACCTGAGCGGTTACGCCGGTCGAACAAAAGGCCACGGTGCAGGTCCGGCGCCAGTGGCCCGTGTTAGGGTTTATGCCGAAATACCACGCCATCGTGTCTGGGATGCTTGCGCAGTGCCTTGCGCTACAGGGCACGGCGCTTTGGCGGCTGGTAATTCTCCAGCATTGATAGAGAGTCGTCGCCCGTCTCAGTTCGCGCCACAGCTGGGCAGTGGTAATTGGAGTACTTGTGCCAGAGGTATGTATGTGCGGCTTGGCAGTCTCGCATTAAGGTTGAGGGCGTGCAGAACTTCCACTGACACTGCGTACACATAGCGAGAACGGGCGTTCCCGCGTGATGCTTGAGAATCGAAAATCCGATTTCATTGCGCACAGCGCGAGAGCCTACGCCGAGGACGAGCATCGGACAATAGCCCAACGGATTGAATGGGACGGGTCCAGAATTTTCTTTCACTTCTTCCAATTCTCCAAATGGAACCCAACCGCTTCCCGAACTGCAGTCGCCCTGTTCACCAACTGACGTTAGGGCGGGCGATCCGGGAACCGATCAAGCTGTTTCGCACCAAGACCGACCTCTTCACCGCGTAACAGTTTGCCGATCAAGCCGCCACTGATGAGGATGGCTTGCGGGGTCCACAAGGCAATGTGATCAAAATCACAAAATTTCAAGACAGCGAGGCCTAGAATTTTAAAAAACCATCTACTGACACCTCAGCTGGAGGTGCCCGTGCACGCGGAGGGATTTATGATCACCGCCCCTCGCTACCCTGGAATACGGGTCACCGCAAACGGAAATCAACTCATCTCCTACCATACTGAAACGCGCATTGCCGATGCCGGCGTATTTTATCCAATCACACCGTCGACCGAAGGGGGAGAACTCTTCCAGCAGGCCTTCGCAGAAGGCCGTCTGACAGTATTCGGGGGCAACACGCTGGCCATAGAAGCCGAAGGCGAGCACGCGGCTCAAGGCGGAGCGATCGCCCACTCGGTGTGCGGCAAACGGGTTGTCAATTTCACATCCGGGCAGGGAATCCTGTATGGCGTCGAACAGTACTACCACGCCCCAGGTAAGTGCTCGACCATGGTCCTGGAGGTCGTCGCCCGCGCGCTCACCAAACACGCGCTCAACGTGCACTGCGGCCACGACGACGTCTATGGCGCACTCGACACCGGGTGGATCATTCTGTTCGGCAAAGACGCGCAACAAGCCGCCGACCAAGCGCTGATCCTGCGCCGAGTCACGGAGCTGAGTTTAACGCCCGGGATGAATGTGCAGGACGGCTTTCTCACTTCGCACCTCGAGCGGACTTTTTACAAACATGAGTCGGAACTGATCCGTGAGTTTCTCGGTGCGCCGGACGACATCATCGACTGCCCAACCGAGAGCCAGCGGATTCTGTTCGGGCCGAAGCGGCGGCGGGTGCCGCAGATGATCGATCTCACCAATCCTGTACTTCTCGGCCCCGTGCAGAATCAGGAACACTACATGCAAGGCGTGGCGGCACGCCGCAACAACTTCTCAGAACCAATCCTGCATTTTCTCGAGCAGTCGTACTCGGAATTCGGGAAGCTGACCGGCCGCTACTATGGCTTGATCACTCAGTACAAGACGGACGATGCGGAGACGATATTTGTCTCGCTGGGGTCGGCCGCGGAGAACATTGAAGCGGCGGTGGATTACCTGCGCGCGCGCAGAGGAACCAAGGTCGGCTCTATTCACCTCAACGTGATTCGGCCGTTCCCGGAGGCAGCGGTGGTCAAAGCGCTCGCAGGCAAGAAGAATGCCATCATCCTCGAGCGCACCGACGAGCCCCTGGCGGGTGATAATCCCATGGGGCGCGACATACGCACCGCGCTCAACAAAGCCTTCCGCACCGATAATCATCCCGCCGTCGTGGGACTGCCTGCGATCACGGCGGAGCGAATGCCACGGATTTTCTCCGGTATCTACGGCCTGGGGTCGCGGGACTTTCGCCCGGAGCACATCTTCGGCGCCTACGAGTTTGCCACGAACTCCCGCGCCCGCAAGGACGGTAAGCGCGCCGCAGATGGAGCGTCCTACTTTGTGCTGGGCGTTGACCATCCCTACTCCGTGAAATCGGACGAAACGCCTTCGCTGCTGCCGGAACGCGCCATCGCCGTGCGCTTTCACTCGATCGGCGGATGGGGAGCGATCACCACAGGGAAGAACCTGGGCGCGATCATCGGTGATCTGAACGATCTGTTGTACGAGCGCGACAAGATCGTGGATGAACTTGGCAATCCGAAAGAGATCATTCACGTCAGCGCCAATCCCAAGTATGGATCGGAAAAGAAGGGCGCTCCCACGGCTTATTTCATGGTCGCCGCACCGGAGCGGATTCGGGTCAATTGCGATCTTCGTCATGTCAACGTCGTGCTCTGCTGCGATCCGAAGGCGTTCACCCATACCAATCCGCTGGACGGCATGTCTGAAGGCGGAAGCCTGGTGTGGGAGTCAGAGGAAGAAGGCGAGCGAGCGTGGGAGCAGCTACCTCTTTGGGCACGCAAGCAGATCATTGACAAGAAAATTCACGTGTTCACCCTGCCAGGGTTCGAGATTGCGCGCAAGGCCACTGACCGGGCTGACCTGCAACTTCGGATGCAGGGAAACGCGTTCCTGGGTGCATTCTTCGCAGTCTCGACGCTGCTGTCCGAATTCCGCATTACTGCAGAGCAGTTCCGCAAGGTCGTGCGCAACCAATATGTGGAGAAGTTCGGCCGATTCGGCGAGGCTGTGGTGAACTCCAACATGGAAGTCATGACGCAGGGCTTTGAACG
>CAYOUY010000098.1:0-13666 GCA_964407245.1 uncultured Acidobacteriaceae bacterium | reverse complement strand
TCCTTGGCGACGATGGAGCGCACGTCTTCGGGTTGCACGTCGCGAATGCCGTTTTCCAGCTTGGCGAGCGCATTGCGCAGCGCCGGGTGCAGGTGCTGGTTGCGCGCGATGACCTGGCCCAGCTTTTGCAGGCCCGGCACTTTCGCGATGAGCCGCAGCAGGCGCGCTTCGGCAGGCGTGTCGGGCGGAAGCTCGATCTGCTCCAAAAGCTTGGGAGCGAGGCGGGCCGGCGACAGACGCGCCACCACAAACATCATCGCGTCGCGCACTGGAGGTCGCCATTTCACATAAGCGTTCGGAACCAGCGCATCCACCGGCACGATCCCATCGACGATCCACTTGGCCATGGTGTCGCGCAGAGATTCGCCGAGAGGGCTTTTCAAGCCGTTTTCAATGGTGCGGATTTTTTCTTCGGTCGTGGCGCCCTGCGGAAGAAAATTCTCGAGGGCGGCGCGCAATTGCGAGGGCGCAACTTGCCCGAGGCCTCCGGCAATGGCGGTCACGTCCAGCATGGAATGAGCGTACCACTACAACTTACCCGTTCAATATCGCCGTCGCCGCCTGGAATCGCAGTGACCCGAATCACCCTGGAATTCGAGGGTCTGTGAGAGACTCGTGTGTTTCGAGAGCGCAATCGGGAGATCGACAGACTTGCCGACGCTCAATGAAGTGTTCTCCACGCGAACTGTCCGGCGGCGTTATGAGGTCTGGTTTGTCCGCTTGGGTTTGGCCGACGGCAGCGGCGCGTGGTGGTTTCGCTATCTTCTCATGAATCCCGGACGCAGTGGCTGTGCCGGAAATCCGCGCGGAATGCCGGTACAGGTTTGGGCAGCCTGGTTTCCAGCGGGAGGAAAACCGCAGAGCTTCATTCAAGGATTTTCGCTGCAGGAACTAGATATCAGCGCAAAAGGCGAAGCACCGTTTCACTTTCGAGTGGGCCACAAAGGAATCCGTGACTGCAGAATTGAAGAAGAATCCTGCTGCGGCAACCTGAATGTCGATGGGCATGCAATCGCATGGGATTTGCATTACCGCTCCACGTTCCGAGCGAGTATGAGCAGCAAAGGCTGGATCGGCTTCTCACGCACGCCGCACTCCGATGCAGTGTTTTCCGGCTCCATCGACTTCGACGGCTGCCGTTTTGCCGCCGAGCCCCTGGGGTTCGGGCTGCAGGGCCATAACTGCGGCTACCGGCACCGCAACTTCTGGACCTGGGCACACGCTTGTTTCCTGCGCGGCGACAAGACACCCAGCACGCTGGAAGCGCTGACCTACGAGATGCCGCTCGGGCTGGTCTTTCGCAAAGCAGTGCTCTGGCACGACGGTCAGCAACATGTCTTTAGGCATTTGCAGGAAACATGCGATCGTACCAATCTGCAGTGGAAGTTTCGCTCGGTCGCGCGCAACGGCCTTCGCCTGGAAGCAGCATTCGACGGACGCGGCTTGGGCTTGCATCATCTGCCCTATCTCAAGACGGATTGCTCGAGCACGTTTGAAGTCGCGAATAACAGCCTCGCGTCGGCGTCTGTAGTCTTGCAGGGTGCGGACGGCGGTGCCACAAAACTGGAAACGGCTACGGGCGCAGTGCTCGAGATGGTGGGATGACTACTGTTTTCTCAGCGACGGCTCTTTTCCCGGCAACTGGTCTTTTCTTGGCACCTGAGCTAGGGCGAGCCGCTCGGCGACAACTGCATAGGCTGCCGGATTGAATGTCATGCCGATATGCGTGCCGGGAACTTCCACGTCCACGTCCGGGTTCATCGTCCGGCAATACCGCCAGTCCACAACGCCGTCGTGCCGGGTATAGATCGCCGTCTCCAGCATCGAATCCGGCACGTTGCGGCGCAGCGAATCGAGAAAGTTGCAGGTGCAGCGCCCTGTGTAGCAGTCGGGCAGGACTCCCCGACCGTGCTCTTCGAGAATACGCAGGCGAACCGCATCCGCGACGCGCAGGACCGCTTTGTTCGCCACCGTGCCGCGGATCGGCGCAGCCATCGTGATCACCGAGGCCACGTCTTTCGGTCGCTGGCCCGCCACTGAACGGGCAATCACTCCGCCGAGACTGTGCCCAATCAGGTGAACCTTGCGGCCGGTTTCGGCCAATGCCTTGTCGATCGTCTGGTTGAGATGGCGCTGGATCAATAGGTTGGGACATTCCGCGTTGACGCCGATGCCGGAGAAGTAAGGCTGATAACCGATCCTGCGGAGCCAGGCGTGCAGCTCCATGAGATAAAGGTCGGTGCCCAGAAAACCGGGAATGATGACGACGCCGGAGCCGTCGCCACGGGGCACGCCGAATCCGTAATAGACGGGCGCTGCGTGCAAAAGCAAAACTTCTGCGCCAAACAGGGCTTCGGTCCAGAGAGAGGTGTCGGCTTCGGGATAGGACCGTGGACTAGACTTGTGCCTGCGTGTAGCCGAGGCACGCGCTCTGACCTTCTTATGGTTACGGCGCAAGTTCGTCGTGGACCCTGCTTGGTCCCGCTTCGCGACGAGACCAGCCATTGCTGCAGTGCAAGATTATACCTGCAGTCCCTGACGTGCAAAAGGACAATTCTGCCCCAATCGACACTTCGGTTTACGTTTTGAGGTTTACGTTTTGGGAAACCGCAAGTGGCGAGCCATGCGGCGTTTCCTGGCGGCTGCCTTCTTTTTCACCAACTGCACTTCGAGATCCGCGACTCGCTGGCGCAGCATGTCCACTTCGGACGGCGGCGCAGTCGCGGGCGGTGTGATTCCTGCTCCCAAGAACCGCTTCATCATGTCTACCGGCGAGAGAATGGCGGACTGGACCTCGCTGAGTCTGCTTTGCACCGTTTCCTGGACCTTCTGATAGGTGTCAAACGCCGACTTGAGATACCACATGAGGAACTCTTGCCGCACTTCATCGGAGGCGATGATCAGTTGACGCAGCAGTTCCAAAGGCAGGCCGGTGGGCTTGCCCCTGGCGTCTTCGGTGATGATCTGGGTGAGAACGACGCGCGTCAGATCCTGACCGGTCTTGGCATCCACCACCCGGACCTGTTTCCCGGCTCGAATGAGCGCGGCCAAGTCGTCGAGATTCACGTAGCGGCTGCCGGCGGTGTCATACAAGCGCCGGTTCCCGTACTTCTTGATGAGGACCTCGGACGGCTTCATCCATGCCTGCCTATGTTGCCATGCACAAGCGCCAGTAACATCTTGACATATAAGCCTTCGGCTCGTATAGTTTAGCTGATGCTGCAATGCAGCAATACGGAGGTTGAAATATGCCCCTCGCAGTCAAACATGAATCTCCTCATCCCAAAGCCCCATCGGTGGTCTCGCTGCTTTCCGGCTGGGCACAGCAGGGAGTACAGACCTTCTTCGCCACGCAGCGCATCCTGCTCGATCTGGCTATGCGGCAGAATGCCAGCGTGATGCACGCCATCCGGCAGCAGTTGTCAGATCCGCTTCATTCTCCAACCGCCATTCTCGGGGAAGTCGCGGCGGAGGGTATAACGAATTTTCTGGAAGGACAGAAAGTACTTTTGGATTTAGGCAAGCAGCAGAATGAAATCCTGGCGACCGGCGTGAAGCAGCGTGTGGGCGGCTCCCCGCAGCTTCAGGCCATGGT
The DNA here is from genome assembly GCA_964407245.1 of uncultured Acidobacteriaceae bacterium. Lineage (GTDB taxonomy): Bacteria > Acidobacteriota > Terriglobia > Terriglobales > Acidobacteriaceae > Sulfotelmatobacter. The sequence continues at coordinate 10,071 of CAYOUY010000098.1, read as the reverse complement.
CGACATGCTGCGCCGCAGCGTGGACACGTTCATCCACATGCAGGAGGAGTATCTGAAGATCGCCGGCAAACAGGCCCACACCTGGGTGGCGGCCGCCAAGGCCGGCAAGCCATACCAGCCTGAGCATCTGGTGGATCTGGCCCGTGAAGCCATGGACAACTTCGTCCACGCCCAGAAGCAATACCTCGACATCGTCGCCGAGGAAACGGCCAAGGCTACGGGCGGCAAGCGGACCAACGCTGCGGCCCGCAAGATTAAACCGGTGGAATGGTCAGAACTGGCGCGGAAAGCGACGGAATCCTTCATCGAGGCACAGAAGCGGCTGGTGGACGTTGCCGGCCATCAGCTCAATGCCAACGTGAAAACCGCAGGCAAGGCGCTCGATCTTCTGCAGCCATTTCCCTTCCTGCCCCTCAACGAACTCACCCGCGAGGCGGTGAAGAGCTATGTGGAGGCGCAAAAGGCTCTGATGGAAGTCATGGTGAATCCGGCCCGCAAGACGCAGCCTTTCGTCAAGAAGGCGGCCAAGAAGGCGAAGGCGGCAGCGGCAGTAGCGTAAGTTGTGACGAAACCGGGGCAGTTCTCAAACTGCCCCGGCTTCATGAAAATTTATTGTCGGCAGTTTAGCCCTGGCGGCCTGCTACACCTCAGCGGCGCGTCCGGTTCCCCCGTGTCTCACTGACCGCCATACCCCCCGTGCGGCGCTTCCCATTTCCCGCAAAGAGGAAGTCTTCGATTTCGTCGATGCGATCATCGGCGTCGTGATAGCCGATCGAAATCAGGTCCCGTGTGTACCTCGACGTGAACATCAGATAGCTCATCAAATCCGCACAAGAAGCCACATCCCGCCCCAGGCTGCTGACGAAATACTGGATCAGGTAGGGCATGTCTTTCTGATGTTGCGCCGCCAGCGCAGACAGGTTTACCGACGGCGTGATGATGAAAGTCGAGAGCGGCCGTATTCTGCTGGATTCATCCACATCGGGTTGCACGATATGCCCGGTTTTAAGCAGATGGTTCAGCCGTTCCAGGTGTTCGAGATCGGTCGCGAGATGGTCGAGGAACATGACGTTGAACAAAATGCCCATGACCTGAGCGAGAGAGGGATTGGTTTGCTCGGTATTGAGATCAGGATGCTCCTCGTCGCAGCGGACGCCGATGGCAAAGACCTTCTCGGCTCCCAGCCGGATCACCGGACTGAGCGGTTGTTGCAAACGGACACAACCGTCGCCGAAAAACGCCGACCCTCGCGGAAGCTTCAGCCGCACTGGCTGAAACACGAGGGGAATCGCCGCCGAAGCACAAATATGGTCGGCGGTGATTTTGGTCGAAAGGGTCACCAGCCGGAGCCGGTTCCACAGCGCGTGCCCCTTGGCCCCCTGGATGAAGAGATAGCTCTTACCGGAGTTGTAATTGGTCGCCGAGATGGCGACCGCGTACAGATTCCCGCGTTTGATGTTCTCCTGGATGCGATCCCAGTTGAGATGACGATTCAAAAAATTGCGAAGCGGCGTCGCATCCAGCAAAGACCGCGCATTGCCTCCTCCTACGAGCGCGCCAAAGGAAAGATCCAGAATCCAGGTCAGGGAGTTGTGGGCTTGCGACACCAGATCACAGTGGAAAATGTCGCCAGGTTTGAGGTTGGCCCAGAGCGCGGCCATCGCTTTGGTAGCCGATGGGAAGTCGTCACAGGCGACCGCCAGGGCAGCGGCATTCACAGCTCCGGCGGATGCCCCTCCAATCAACGGAAATGGATTGCCCTTGGAATCGATTCCTTTGATTTCGCCAATGCGTTGCAGAACACCGGCTTGATATGCACCCCTCGCGCCCCCACCGGTGATCACCAAACCGGTCGCGTTCTCCATCAGCCTTTCTCCTTATTGGTTCGGCTCGCTCAGATCTTCGCAGAACCTGAGGGTCCGGACAGCTGATCCGCACCGCAACGTTTCATTCAAACTCTCGCCGGGCCTCTCCGCTGTGACGAAACTCACGGCCGCGGGAAAAATGAAAACTCACCTGGGAACGCCACAGTCGTCGATGCAGACTGCTCAACACACACGAGCAGTACGGAATATCCTCCACGCACGTCTGTGACTCCGATCACAACATAGAGTGACGAATGTGATGCGGGTCACAGAAATACGTGACAAAGATTGCTGACTCATTCGGCACCCTCGTTTCTACTTTGGGAAGAGGTTTTACACATCGTGCCTGCCGGAACCGAGTCTGCTAACACCATCGAGATCCTGGTCGCTCGCCTGCACGAGTGCCACGAAGTAGCGGTGTACGAAGCGATCGAAAGACTGGTGCAGGCGGCAAAGGCGGTCGGCTTCGATGCCCATGCCCTTGTCCAAATGCTGGACCAGGGTAAGACCTTCGAAGAAGTGCTCGAGGCGATCGAATCGAGATTGGAAGACCCGCAGAAAGCAGCATAGGCACGCGCAGCATTGTGAGGGCATATGAGTTTCCTGGAATGGTCGAAAGCGAACGTTGACTACGGACGCAAGCTGATGGATTCCGCCCTTGAGGGAGCCCGCGCGGGCGAAAGCGAATTCTTGAAGGAAGAGCCATTGGTCCCCTATCTGGAAGAGTCGGCACGTCACGCGCTGCAGCCGGCACTGATTGGCGCATGTGTCGGCATAGTCGGGGGGTATTTGGGAGGCTCGCGCCGGTCACCGGCGCGGGCGCTGGCCTGCGCCATCCTCGGCGGCGCGCTCGGTTTTGGCGCCGGAGTGCTCTGGGACAGCCGGAACTTGACGGCAAGCGTTGCTTCCCGCGCGTGGAAGAGTGTCCGCAAAACGCGCGACGAGCACTGGTTTGAACGGAACCCGATCGACTACGCATAACTGCGCAGCATAACTGGGCACCAGGGCCGCGAAAAGAGGAAGTCAGTGCAATGGAGGCGGCAATGGCCACAAAAGAAGCGGTGCAGGAGCGTATTCAAATTCCGCTGAATCCAGAAAGCCTCAGCGCGGAGCGAATCGCCTATCTCGACGATCTGGTCCGTCAGGCCAAAGCCGCCGCCGCCGTGTTCACTCAATTCACGCAGGCCGACGTGGACCGCATCGTCAAGCCCATGGTAATGGCCGGACTCGAGCAGGCTCAACACCTGGCACGGCTGGCCGTGGAAGAAACCCGGCTCGGAGTGATGGAAGACAAGGTCATCAAGAACATGGTGGCCAGCGAGTTCGTCTACAACTACGTCAAGGACAAGCGCACGGTCGGTGTCATCCGCGAATATCCCGAGCGTAATCTGGCCGAGATCGCGGAACCGATCGGGGTTCTGTTCTCGCTGACGCCCATCACCAATCCCACGTCCACCGTGCTGTTCAAATGCACCATGGCGATTAAGACGCGCAACGCCGTGATTTTCAGCCCTCATCCCAAGGCCTGGCGCTGCTGCTCCGAGGCCGTGAAAATCATGTATGAAACGGCGTGCAAGCATGGCGCGCCCGAAGGAGTTTTCACCTGCCTGGAATCGCCCACACTGCCCGACAACGCCTACCTGATGAAGCACAAGGACGTCGCGCTGATCGACGCCACGGGCGGTCCGGGCGCGGTCAAGGCTGCTTACAGCTCGGGCAAACCCGCTCTCGGCGTCGGTCCGGGGAACACGCCGGTTTACCTGGAAAAAAGCGCCGATATCAACACCGCAGTCGTAGACATCATCATTTCCAAGACGTTCGACAACGGGACCATCTGCGCTTCCGAGCAAACCGTCGTGATCGACGACGAAATCTACGACGCCGTCCTCAAGAAATTTGCCGATCTGGGTGCACATATCTGCAACGAGAAGGAAACCAGAGTGCTGGAACGGACAGTGATCGATCCGGAGACTGGCTTCATGCAGCCCATGGCTGTAGGGCAAAAGGCGATCGACATTGCGCGCTTCGTTGGCCTCTCGGTGAAAGCGAACACGAAGCTGCTGATTGCGCCGATCCAAGGTGTGGGGCGCGAGCATCCGCTGTCGGTCGAGAAACTCTTCCCGGTTCTCTCGGTCTATCGCGCCAAGTCGGTCAATGAAGCGCTGAAGGTTTGCGTGGACGTCAACCACTCCGGCGGCCTGGGGCACACAGCCGTCATCTTCTCGCGCAACGACGAAGTCATCCGCAAGTTCGGCGAAGTGATCAATGCGGGCCGCATTATCGTCAATTCGCCCGGGTCGATCGGGGCACTGGGCGCGGTCTACAACGATCTGGTTCCCACTTTTTCTTTTGGCTGCGGAACTGGCGGAGGCAACTCGACCACCGACAACGTCAACATTTACCACTACCTCAACATCAAGCGGCTGGCTCGGAGGACGCAAAACCACATGTGGTTCCGAGTTCCGAATCAGATCTACTTCAACATGAATGCGGTCGAGAACCTGGGGCAGTTCACTTCGACTTGCACGATCATCGTCACCAATGCGCCGCTCGAGAGAATCGGCCACGTAGATATCGTGCGGCGCAATGTCTGTCCCAAGACCCATGTTCACGTTGTGGTCATTCCCGACGCGGAGCCAGAAGTCAAGGTCATTGCACAGGGAGTCGAGGCACTCAACTTCTACAAAGCGGATCAGATCATCGCATTGGGGGGCGGCTCGGTGATCGACGCGGCGAAGATCATGAAACTCAAGTACGAGTCGCCGGAAGCTGATCTGGAATATCTCGCCGCGCCGTTCCTCGATCTGCGCAAGCGTGTGGTCGAATACCCGACGGAAAAAAGTACCCGGGCGCGACTGATCGCCATTCCCACGACCAGCGGCACCGGCAGCGAGGTCACTCCGTTTGCCGTCCTCACCGATAAGGAAAACGGCCGCAAGGTCACGCTGGCCGACTATTCGCTTACGCCTGACGTCGCCATTGTCGATCCGCAGTTTGTCATGTCCATGCCGAAGGGCCTGACCGCTGACACTGGCATCGACTGCCTGACTCACGCTCTGGAAGCGGGCGTCTCGAACTATGCCTCGCCCTACACCGATTCCTGCGCGCTGCAGGCGCTGCAGCTGGCGTTCAAGTATCTGCCGATCGCGTTCGAGAATCCGCGGGATGAAGAAGCGCGGTCGATGATGCACAACGCTTCGTGCATCGCTGCGATGGCGTTCTCCAACGCTTCTGTTGGCGTGAACCACGCATTGGCGCACGCGTTCGGCGCGCGCTTCGGCGTGGCACATGGCCGAGCCAATGCGCTCATGTTGCCGCACGTCATTTCCTATAACGCCTCGGTTCCGACGAAGTTCATGCCGTCTCCTTATACGCAGGGGTATGTCGCGCACACGAAATACGCAACCTTCGCCGACCTGCTCGGCCTGGGCGGAAACAGCGTGGAAGAAAAAGTGACGAACCTGATCCGGGCGATTGAACAGTTGCTCGACAAGCTGGGATTTCCGAAATCGATCGCCGAGCTGGGCATTTCGAAAGAAGAATTCGAGCGTGCCATCCCCGAACTGGCCAAGAACGCATTCGACGATCCTTCCTGGCGGTCGAACCCGCGCATGCCGCTCATGACAGAAGTGGTCGAACTGTTCTGGCAAGCCTACGCGGGACGGGGTCAGGCGAAAGCAAAGGTTGCGCCTTCGCTGGTTGCAAGCACGCTTGAAGAGCAGGCCCTGTGAAGCATGGTGGTGAACCTATGACGAGCATCGCGGAAGGAATCGAAATCAACGATCAGACAGTGACTGCAGCCGTGGAACTGGCCGGGGAAAAACTGAACAGCGCGCAAGGTGAAACCATGCTCGATTTCTCTTTCGTACGCCGGATTGACGCCAGCACACTGCGCGCGCTGGAAGAACTTGCCCGGCTGGCCGATGAGAAAGAGGTCAAAGTCACGCTGAAGGGCGTATGCGTAGACGTTTACAAAGTGCTCAAGCTGGTCAGGCTGTCGCGGCGATTTTCTTTCGTCAGCTGATGTGCCCGAGCCAATGAATCTGGAGGTCGTTGTGCAGCACCAAGAACAGAGTGACCGGCTCTCCTGGGGTGACACGGTTTTTCTCCATCTGGAACGGGAAGGCATGCCGCTCAATGTGGCCAGCGTATGCGTTTTCGACGGCGAAGTCTCGTTCGAGGACTGCGTTCAGTTCGTGGAATCGAAGCTGCCGCTGCTGCCCCGTTACCTCAAGCGGATCGTGCCCTCAGCTTTCGGCCTCGGTCTGCCCAGTTGGGAGTATGACCCCGAATTCGAAATCCGCCGGCACATGACGGAAGTCGTGCTCAAGCACGGCACCGCGACGGAATTGAAAGCCCTTGCGGGAAAGCTCTTCAGCAAGGTCATGGACCGGCGGCATCCGCTATGGGACATCACCGTTGTTCAAGGTTTGAAAGCACGAGGTCAGAAAGGCAAGCGCTCAGCCCTGATCTTCCGTCTGCATCATTGCCTGGCTGACGGCATCGCCGGGGTGGGCATCATGAACTTGCTCCTTGACGCGAACCCGGAAGCGCCTCGCCTGCCCAAAGCCAAACTGAAGTTCAAGGTTCCCAAACCCCCGGACCCGCTCACGGCGCTGACGACTGGCTTCGTCGATTCGTATTCCGACTTTGTGAAGCGCATTCTTTCCGCCCTGACTGATCTGCTGAGCATGGCACAGCGCGCCGGCGCCAACGGAGGAAACGTGCCGGCCGACGAGTTCGCCAGACTGCTTCCCGAACTCACGGCGTTCACCAGCCGTCTGCGCTTTAACGTGCTCTATCGCGGGCCGCAAAAATTCGCCTGCACGGAGATTCCCCTGGCCGAAGTGAAGGCCATCCGCCACGAATGTGGCACGAGCGTGAACGACGTCATCCTCGCTCTGGTCACGGCCACCGTTCGGCGTTACTGCGAACTGCATGGCGACCCGGTCCGGGGAAAACTGCTGCGCATTATGGTGCCGGTGAATCTGCGCGGCAACGGCAGCGCAGCGGAACTCGGCAATCGCATCTCGCTGGTTCCGGTGACGATCCCACTCGATATCCGGCAACCCAAGAGGTTGCTCAAGGCAGCCCACAAGCGTACCGAGTTTCTCAAGCGCGTTCATGCCGCCGAGTTGGTCAGCCTTGCCGGCGGCTTGATCGGCATGTTTCCGTCTTCTTTGCAGGCGTTCGTCGGACCGCTCGCCAGCCAACTGCCGGTCACCCCTTTCAACCTGGTTTGCACCAACGTGCCGGGGCCCCAGTTCCCGCTCTATCTGCTCGGTCACAAGATGGTCGAGTGCTACCCCTACGTGCCCGTGGGAGGTGAGATGGCCGTCAATTGCGCCATCCTCAGCTACAACGGCGGAGTCTATTTCGGCTTCAGCGGCGATGTGCACGCTGCTCCGGACCTTCAACGGATGGAACGACTGCTGCAAGAAAGCTTCGCCGAACTGCACGCCGCCGTTGCAGTCAAGACGCCGCAAAAGAAACAGGCGGGCAGGAAATCGAGAGCAGGACGGGCCGCGACCGCGCCGGTGAAAGCCGAGCCAGAGATTGCGCCCGCTTCGACTGGCACCATTTCTTCAGTGGAATCGACGGGACAGAAATCGAGACTTCAGGAATCGAAGTCCCCGGAGTCGAACGAGTCGAAACGGCAGCCCGAACCAGCCCCAAGAGAACAGGAGACGCCTCTGGCACAATTCCACGTTGCATAGGCAACGCGCACGCACTGGAGTAGACCGTGGTAGGTATCTATTCACTCGCGCAGGCCCCTGACTGGTTGGTTCCCGGCCGCAGCCTGTACCTGACCATTCACATTCTTGGCGTCGCATGCTTTTGCTACATCATCGCCAAACGGCTGGCGCCGCTCGTTCGTGGTCAGAACGATTTCCGGTTTGATCGCCCGCTCACTCGCCTGGGCAACGTGTTTAAGTACTGGTTTGGCCAGTGGAAGCACCCGCGCTACAAGTTCGCGGGAGCGCTTCACATCCTCATTTTTGCGGGATTCATTCTCCTGGTGTTGCGTGCGTTCGCAGTGCTCACCGTCGGCGCTGAGCATTTTGAGCTGCCCGGATTCACCGGTGGTTTTGGTCATCTCTACGACGTTGTCACCGACTATGCGGCGACGGTTGTCTTCCTGTGCATGATCGTGGCTGTTGTTCGCCGGCTCGTGTTCAAGCCGGCGCGGTATACGGTGCCCGCGAAGTTTGGCAAATCTCATACGGCGGACGCCGTGTTCCTCCTGGGACTCATTGCTTTACTGATGGCTGCCGATAGTCTCTTTGCCGCCAGCAAAGCGGCAGGTCACACGCAACTCGGTCAGGCATCTGAGAGTCTAGCGGTTCTCTCCCTGCCGTGGATGCTGCAGCTGGCTATCGGTTCGCTGCCCCTGGCGGTAACCGCAAACCTCAACGTCGGCGCCTATTTGCTCCATCAGATCACTTTTTATTTCCTGCTCTGCTATCGGCCATTCGGAATCCAGTTCCACGTGGAGACGTCGCTGTTTGGCGTGTATTTCGCAAAGTTGGAACGTGGCGCGATCAAGCCGGTGCGCTGGGGTGTTTCCGAGGAGCATCTCGATCAAGTGAAGTCGTTCGGCGTTAAGACCTTCGAAGATTTCACGTGGAAAAACATGCTCGATTTCTACTCCTGCGCCGATTGCGGCCGCTGCGCCGACAATTGCCCGGCCAACGCGGCGGGCAGGCCACTCGCCCCGCGCTTCCTCACGATCAAAGCCAGGGATTACGCGTTCCAGCACTATCCGCTTTTCGGCAAAGCGAACAATAGCAAACCGCTGGTGGGGACTATTTATTCCGAAGATGAAATCTGGTCTTGTACGACCTGCGGGGCGTGCGAAGAGGAATGCCCGCTGCTGATCGAGTACATCGACAAGATCGTTGACCTGCGCCGAGGCCTGGTGGACGAAGGCAATGTTCCGCAGTCTCTGCAAAAAGCGCTGAAGGCTCTCGAAAGTCGCGGCAATCCGTACGGCAAGATGGAAAAGAAGAAAGCCGACTGGATCAAAGCCCCGGATTTTCAGCCAACTTGCCCGGTCCAGACCCTGAACGCGAAGAATCCTGCCGACACTTTGTACTTCGTCGACAGCATCACGTCTTACGACGATCGCATGCAGTCCATCGGACGATCCACAGCCCGAATTCTCACTCACATTGGCGAAAATTTCGGCATTCTCGGCGCCGCGGAGAAGGACAGCGGCCATGAGGTTCGGCGCTTCGGCGAAGAGACCCTGTTCTTCGCCTTACGCGACCACAACACCGAAGCCATTCAGGCGTCAGGCGCAAGACGAATTGTTACGGCCGATCCGCACGCCTTCAACGCGTTGAAGCACGACTACAAAGACGTCCCGCCGGTCGAGCACATCAGCCAGGTCATTGCGCGCGAAGTCAAGGCCGGAAAAATTCAGTTCAACCGCGTGCAAAACGAGGACACAGTTTACGCGTATCACGATCCTTGCTATCTGGGCCGTCACAACCAGGGCTATGACGACCCGCGCACGGTGCTCGATGCCATCCCGGGATTGAAGCGGGTCGAGATGAAGCGCTCGCGTGACCGCTCGTTCTGCTGCGGCGGAGGCGGACTCATGCTGTTCTACGAGCCGAGAGAAGAACAACGCATGGGCGTGCTCCGCGTGCGCATGGCCGCCGAAGCGGGCGCCAACGTAATCGTGACTGCCTGCCCGTTCTGCATGGTGAACATCGAAGACGCGATCAAGGTTGCGGGCCTCGAAGGCAAGATGGCGGCCATCGACTTGACCGAACTGGTGGACCAGCAGCTCGCACGCGTCCCCTCCGCGGAACCGGCTGCGGAAAAAATTCTCGCGGAGCCGGAATTCGTTTCAGGAAGGTAACTATGGAAATCCTAGTTTGCGCACGAAGAGTACCCGACACTTCAGAAAACGAGATTGAGCTGAGCTCCGCGGGCAGTGACATTGAGCGTGACGATCTCGTCTATTCGATCAATGAACCCGACAACTACGCGGTGGAAGAGGCCCTGCAGATTCGCGATCGCGTCGGCGGCAACGTCACAGTCGTGACCGTCGGCAGCGAAGATGACGAGGAAATTCTTCGGCGGGAACTGGCCATGGGCGCAAACCAGGCCGCGCTCGTCTCGGATGAGGCTTTCTCCGGTTCCGATGGCCGTGGCATCGCAACTGTTCTTAAGGCCTTCGTCCAGAAAGGCAAGT
>CAYOUY010000097.1:0-3364 GCA_964407245.1 uncultured Acidobacteriaceae bacterium | reverse complement strand
GTACGCCGAGGAGCTTGCCGCTGAGATGCTCGCCACCACGCTCAACGTGGAGTTCGATCCCGACCGCTCCTGGGACGAGAAGAAGCAGATTTATCGCCTGTCCAACAAAATCGTGCGCACTGCGAACGTGACTCAATCGGCGGTGGGCGACAAGCGCGGCCTGTGGACGACCGTGATTGCCTCGGCGGTATTGATCTTCGACTAGGCGGCAACTCAGGCCAGCGGCAGACAGGGCGCACCGACGTCCTTCTTAGGTTCCTCAGCTGATCTCAACACTGCCGACGCGTCGGCGTCTCCCTGTCCACAGCCCGCTAAATCATTGCAGCCGATTCGGTTACTGGACATCTAAACAAAGGGAGTGAAGTTCGGTTGGTGGTTGGTACTTTGGTAACATCGGCTTCTCTCCGATTATCATCTTCCGTTAACAGCCGCCGGGTAGAATGGAAGTTGATCCGATAAGAACCTGGTGCAAAAAACAGACGCGGTTCAAAACAAACGAGGAGTGGAAGTGGATATCGAAACCCGCAGACGGAAGCAGCGAGAGCTCATGGTGCAGCTGGTCGAGCGCAAGGTGCGCTCGCGCGCCCAACAGCTTTACGACGAGCGCGGCCAAGGGGACGGCCATGCCTTGCAGGATTGGGTGAAGGCCGAATCGGAAATCCTTGAAAACAGTATTCTTGCACCGCTATATCGTCGAGTTAGAGAATCTGAACCCGAAGCGTCCGATCACGACGGAGCCCTGAGTTTCACAGCGGGCGATTCCTCCACCTGCGAATCACCTGCGTAAATCAACCTGCGCCAGAAGGTCTAGCGCCTTCTGGCGAGTTCTTTTTTCTTCCTGCTTGCACCCTTGCCATTCTTGTCCAGTCGCTCCAGTACGGCCGCAGCGATAATTGGCAGCCCGACGGTCGCATCCACGAAGACCTCGCCGAACTTGCCGCCTTCCGCTGGCGGCACGAACTTGCCCCACGAAACCGCTTCGCTGTACGGGCTGCCTGAAAGTCCGCCCCAGTAGACCGGTTCCGGGCAAATACGCAATCCGTAGTGGTAGCGCTTTAGGGGAATCTTTTCTCCCAACCGCCGGTGACGCAGTTCGATAAACGGCCCGAATTGCTGCGACCAGTTGCGCGGCACGCCGCCGCCAATGGTGAAAATTCCCAGCTTCTTCTGCCGCAACAGCGTGGCCGCGAAATGCTCCAGATCTTCGAACGGATCGAAGCGAATCTTGTGCCTTCCCGTCGATTCCCGCAGCCGGTTGTTGAGCGCCGTGTCGAGGCCTAGCTCGGAATCACTGAACGCAGGCACAAACACGGGAACACCTTTTTCGTAGGCCGACTTCAGGATCCCGCGCTGCCCCTGCGCATGCTTGACCAGATATTCCCCGATGGCGTGATTCAGCTTGTACGAGCACATGACCTCGTTGTGATCCCAGGCTTCGAGGACGCGGGACAGCACTTCTTCCACGTCGTCGAGGTTCTGCTCGGGCTCGAGCGTGTCGTAGACCCGGTTGTACCCCTGTTTGTAGAGCTCTTCGTCAGAAACTTCCGGGTTGGCGCGGAAGTGGGCGCGGCCGGTCGCCTCCACCAGTCCGTGCGCCATGAGCGCTCCGGTCGACACAATCGCGTTGACGATGCCGCGGTCGATCAGTTCCGTGATAATCAGTCCCTGTTTGGCCACGGTCATCGCGCCCGCGAGGGTCATCACGATGAATGCATCTTCGTCGAGTGCCATGGCTTCGAGGACATCCGCGGCCTCGCCTAGCTGACGGCCGGTGAACGCGGTCTTGGCCATGGCCCGCACCAGGCCGTCAATGGAAGAAATCTTGGCCAGATCGAGCGGCTCCAGCGGAATCAGGCGGTCTTCGATGGGGTTATGCAGGTGACGCTCTTTGCCCTCGCCCCCGTGTGCGTGGTTTGCATGTGCGGGCTGCGAGTTGCCCTTGTGCGAGTTGCTATGATTGCTGTGTTTCATCGCGAGCCTCCAAACGGACTGCGATTCCTCCCGACAGGATACTTTACAAGATGCCTACGGGTTGGTGCCATTTGCGCTGGCGTTAAGTGTTAGGTGTTGGGTGTTAGGTCTTAGGTGTAGGGCTGATGTTTTGTTTCCAGTCGGAGCGCATCAGACCTCAGACGCAAGAGCTAAGACCTGCCTTCCCACCGCCCTGTTATATTGGTCGCGGAGGTCGGAGCGCGTGCCCCCTGAAAAATTTCGCGTGGCTCTGGTGCAGATGTCGTGCGGGCCGGAGCCGGAGCAGAACCTGGAAAAAGCGCTCAGCCGCATCGCGGAAGCCGCTGGCCGCGGGGCGAAGGTCGTCTGCCTGCCCGAGCTTTTCCAGACGCAGTATTTCTGCCAGCGCGAGGACCACGCGCTGTTCGACTTGTCCGAAACGATTCCCGGCCCCAGCAGCGAAAAACTGGCGGCCGCGGCCCGCACCAACGGAGTCGTGCTGATCGCGTCTCTGTTCGAAAAGCGCGCCCCGGGCCTGTATCACAACACTGCGGCAATTTTCGACAGTGACGGTTCCCTGCGCGGCCTGTATCGGAAGATGCACATTCCCGACGATCCGCTCTATTACGAAAAGTTCTACTTCACCCCGGGCGACTTGGGATTCAAAGCACTCGACACGTCAGCGGGCCGGCTGGGCACGCTGGTCTGCTGGGATCAGTGGTATCCCGAGGGCGCGCGGCTGACCGCGTTGCAGGGCGCGCACGTGCTGTTTTATCCCACGGCGATCGGCTGGCATCCGGCGGAGAAAGCCGAGTTCGGCGTGGCCCAACATGACGCCTGGCGCACGATTCAGCGCGCTCACGCGATTGCCAACGGCGTCTACGTGGCGGTGGTGAATCGGGTCGGCTTTGAAACCGGCAATGTGCGCGGCAAGTCGGCCCCTGGCCAGGGACTGGAATTCTGGGGCGGGTCTTTTTTCTGCGATCCCTTCGGGCGCGTGCTGGCCGAGGCGTCACATGATCGCGAAGAAATCCTGGTCGGAGACGTCGACTTGAAGGCTCTGGAAGACATTCGCCGCAACTGGCCATTCCTGCGCGACCGCCGCATTGACGCTTATGCGCCGATCACGAATCGGATGCTGGACTAGGACGGATCAACTGTGGCCAGGTCTCGGCGCAGAACTTCAAGCAACACTTTAAGCGTGGATATTGTTCCCGCCACACTCGGCTATCGCATGCCCGCCGAATGGGAGCCGCATACGGCCACCTGGCTCGCCTGGCCGCACTACCACGGCGATTGGCCTGGGAAATTCGAGCCGATCCCGTGGGTCTATGCGGAAATCATCCGACATCTGGCGAAGCATGAGCGCGTCGAGTTGATTGTCAACAACGCCGCGGTTGCCCGGCAGGCGCGG
>CAYOUY010000096.1:0-7098 GCA_964407245.1 uncultured Acidobacteriaceae bacterium | reverse complement strand
TCACAATGCATGACCTCACGAAGGTTGGCCAAAATTTCGCGCAACACCTCGCGAAGTTCGAGGTTCGAGGTGATGCGGTTCGTGAGGTTCAAAAGCACCTGCAAGCGCGTCAGTGCGGCCTGGGCTCGCCGGAGATTGAGGCCGTCGTCGATGGCGAAGGCGACATTGCGTGCGACGAGCCGCAGGAATTCAATGTCCTCAGCCCCGTACGTCACTCCTGGAGCGCTGGCGATACCTATTGTACCCAGGCGACGATGTGGAGTCGTCAGCGGGACACGAACTACGGAGCCGATCTTAATGCCCTTTTCGGCGAGGAACTGTTTCACGTATGGAAATCGTTCATCCCTATTCCAGTCCGCAATAAAGAGCGTTTCTTGCGTACTGTGAGGCCACCTCGGCAGTACTTCTAAATCCACGGTCGGTGCTTCCTCGCCAGGGGGCGGGCCTCCTTTGCCCCACACGTGCCATTCGGTCTCTGCGGAGTCTTCCTTCAGGATGAGCACGTCGAGATGCTCAAAAGAGAGGAATTCGTTCAATAGATCAGCGAGAGTCTTGGCCAATTCCTCAGGTTGGCGGCACGCAACCAGCGCCTCGCTGATGCGAACGACGGCTTCGTAGCGTCGTGAACTGGAGTCCGGCGTGATCTGCACCTGTCCGCCCATACGGGTCTTGCCCTGAGCTGTGATCCGATGACGGAATAGTTTAGCTTAGAAACTGATGACGATTCACGCTCGCATTAATTCGAATGCATCGAAAACTCGTGACGGTCGATCCCGAATCACGGGCAATGCGGAAGCTGATACACCGAAGCGAGACGGCAGAATCCGGGCGTCGCGGATCAGAGACATTTATGGGATGGGTTGGCGGCTTCGTTTTGGGCGGGCAACACGCCAGCGTTCAAGAAACCGGTCAAGGTTTTCCTTCGGCTCGCTGCGCTCGACCTATGACTGAACTCTCGCCCGCTTGCCCAAGCTGCTCCGCTAGAAAACGAAGGCACGACTTCGAAGTCTCCCGAGGACAAGTCCATTTCTTCCCATTTTTTCCTAGCGGAAACAAGACAGGAGCGGAGAGGGAGACGAGTCAAGCCCGCGCGTTTTCTCAGCGCGCCGCCTAGCGGTCGCAGCGAAGCGGAGAGGCTTGAAGCGGCTCCCGCGCTCCGTACAATCGCGCAGGAAACATGGGCTTTCTCCCTATTCAAAGGTGTGTTTATGGACGGCGTATGTTGTGACCTGTCGCGACTGTCTGCCTCGCTAGAAAGCGCATTAGGGGCCGTTTACCTTTGTAAACGGCGCCTTCTGCAACTGGCTCATTCATCGCGAGTTGACCAACCTGAGCGAAAGTTTACGAACGTGTACCCTTTCAGGGGTGGACTGTCGAAAATACTCCCGGTGCGAAGCACCGAAAAGCTCCAAACACCACGCTTGGAGCTAAAGGCTACAGCAGGGATCGACGCGGAACCCTGTCCAATGAATTCTCAGGACGAGATTATTCTCCCGGTAATAACTGAGCTTCGGTTGTTAGGTTGTGGCTGGTAGTGGTCAAGGCAAAGGGCGTGGGATTGAAAGCGGCATGGCACTCGCAACCCAGTGCAAGAGTGTTGCTCGATCTCAGCAGATAGTAGGACGCTTGCCAGCACTGATTTCCAAGGATTTTCCTGAAGTATGTCCGTCTGGTCTTCTGCTAAAAAGTCAACTTCAATCCGAACTCGAGTTGCCGTGGCGCGCCCAGGGAATAGACTCCTGTTCCAACGCCAACTCGGTCCACATTGTGGCCAATGGGAGTTGTCCCGTTAATTTGCCCGGCGGCTCCCGTCAACAGTCCGTTCAGGGCGGTCCCGGGCAGGTCAAAATTGGCAAAGTTGAAAAGGTTATAGAAGCCAGCGCTTGGTTGTATTTCGAGTGCTTCCCGAATCCTGTACGACCACGCGACCTTCACATCCAAAGCACGCAGCCAGGAGAGATTTACTTGACCAGGCGGAGCGAGTGGCACGGGAGGCGCGACCGCGCACAAGGAATTGACGGGCAAATTGTTGGGGTTGTTGTAGCACAGTGCATTGCCAACGCCCAGTTGAGCAGTCGTGAATAGCCCGTTCTGAACCAGCACTTGCCCAGCGGGAGTAAGTTGAAGTGCTACGGTGTTGTTGTAGTTGGCGAGTACGCGATTGATGTTCGACGCTTTAATGCCACGATCAAAGTTGCCGACATGCGTTCCGGGAACAAGATCTTGGACTGTGCCGTCTCCTGTGAAATCGGTGCGGAAAATCTCTCCTGGTCCCAAGTTGGTGTTGGGCACGACCAACGAAGTGGAGAGTGGACTCCAGAAATGTGCCATGATGCTCAGCTGAAATCCGCGTGCCAGATCGGCATATCCACCAAACGAAAGCTGGTGCGTGCGATCCAGTACCGACGGCCCGAAAAAACGGTTCGGGTTGGCATAGTCGATCGCCTGGACCCCATAATCCTGGTCCGACGCCAGTGCATTGACAGGTGTACTCCCGCCTGAGTTCTCAAATCTCGATAACGCATACGAAACCTGGAAGTGCAACGACCACAGGCCGGCAAATGGATGCGGGACGTTTCCCGTGAGTTTGGCCTGCAGTCCGTTGTACACCGATCGGCCGATCGGCTTGGCAAAGACCAAGGGAGGGGCGTTCGGATTGATTCCTGAGAATGCGCAGGGATAGCCGAACCCGACTGGAGATGCTGCCGTACAAGCCACACCAAAGTCTGCCGAGGAAGTCATTCCCCAACCAGCGAAATCGGCGATCATCAGAGAGCGGTTATTGCCGTTGGCGTCCACGTAGTATCCGCTTGGGCATGGTGCGCTGATCCCCGCCTGGACGGACGGGACTCCGCAGGCCGCGAGCGTGTTGTTAATCGCCTGAATGGCTGCTGTCTTATAAAAGTAGCGGACGTCGCCGGCGTGGTTCTCGTCGAGGCCCATAAAGTAGTGGGTCTGCACGTTGCGGAGAAAGTCGGCGCTGAAGACAATGCCAGGACGAATCTCCCGCTGCACTCCGATGTTCATCTCTACCGAACGCGGTGTGCGGAAGTTGGGATCGTACAACCACGAAAAGGAGCCTAGTCCCTCGTTGAGCAGCGTTCCAACATAGTTCGGGTTCGGTGCCGTCAGACTAAACGGGGAGTCGGCCTGGTACTGTTGTTGAAAAGCGACGATTTCATTCGTCGCCGCTCCGATCGCGACGGGGCTACCACTGGCACCGCAAAAAGTCGGCAACAGCGACTGGCCGCCCGGAATCGCAACTCTTTGTGGCTCCCCCGTGGCGGAGCAGGCGGTAGGCGTCTGCACGAAAACGTCGCCGTCCACGGAGCGAAACTCGGAATCAGCACCTTGCGCCACAGTGGTGAGCACATTTTCGTAGAACAACCCGATACCGCCACGGATCGCAGTCTTGCCCTTGCCCTTTACGTCCCAGGCGAAGCCGAGCTGGGGCGCGAAGTTCGACTCCGGATTGCGGACCCGGTTGCCCAAGCCCGGAATCAAGGCGTTGAGTTCAGGAATCGCGGGATACTGACTGTCGCTGCGGCCGGGCTCGCGTGCATAGCGCACGCCGTAGGTCAGCGTCAGATTCCTTCTCCATTTCGAGCTGGCCCCCACATATGCACCCAGCCGATCGTAAACGAAGCTGCCCGCCGGAAGTCCCAGACCAGGAAATGGTGTCACGTATCCCAACCCATTGCTGACCTCTACGAACTCCACGGGATAGTTCAGTGGGCACGCTGCCCCCGTGAGCGTGGCCCCGCCGGGCGCCGAACAAGTTAGAGTTCCTGCGGCCGCGAACGCTTCTTCAGTAGCGCCAATATTGGTGGATAGGTACGGCGCAAGGCTCTGGAACTGAACAAGGCCAGCCGCTGCAATGCGGTTAAACGTGAAGCCATAGCGAAAAATGTGGCGGCCCGCGGTTCTGCTGCCGTCATACTTGAACTGATGATTGCTCTGGAGAATCTTCTGCGGAGCGTTTTCGCTTGGACCGCTCACCAATCCCGTGTTGCCCATGATTAAATCCAGCGGGTAATCCCCGAAGGGCAAGCCACTGTCGCTGGCTGCGTCTGTTACTTCATGCACAGTCTTCAGATACCCGAACCGAATGCTGTGACTGAAGTTCCCGCGGCCAAAATCCAACCCCGCCACGTGCGTTCGCGTCACATTCTTGCTGTTGTAAATCGAGTAGCCCATACCCTGATTGGCGATCAGCGGATCCGCGAAATAGCCGAATCGATAGAACATGTGAAGCATCGGGAGCTGATAATCCGCCTTGGCCATGAGGTTGTCCTCATGAAAAGGCGCACTGAAGCTGCCAGAGTATTGCTGAAATGGAGGTGCAACCAGCACAGGTGCCTGCTCATGCTGCAGCGTGCGCTCACCGTCGAGAAAGTAGAAGAACTTGTCTTTCATGATCGGACCGCCCACTCGCCCGCCGCATTGCGAGCGCTGGAACGGTTCAGAAAGTCCGGGCGGAGCGGGCAACGCTGCCGCCAGCGAGCTGTCGCGGAAGAAATCGAAAGCTTCGCCGTGAATGGCGTTGGTCCCAGAACGCGTGGTCACATTGATCGCCCCCGAGGTCGTCAGTTCGGTTGAGAGATCGTGGCTGGATTGGCTGAGCTGAAACTCCTGAATCGCGCTCGCGGCAATATTGGTAGTGGTCGAGCCCCAGATTTCATCGGACACGTCTATGCCATCCACTTCGATTCGTGTGGTGCGTCCGAAACGGCCACCAAAGGATACTGAAGAGAAGCCATCCTTATCCGAACTGAAATTCGACCCATCCTGAATCTGAACTCCGGGCTCCAACTGGGCGAGGTCAAGGAAGTTGCGGCCATTGACCGGCAAGTTCTCGATCTGCTGCTCGTTCAGCACGCCTTGTACGGTGGCCTGTTCCGTATTGACCTGCGAGGCGGAGTCTTGCACTTCGACCACTTGCTTTTCGTTTCCAATGCGCAGGGTCACATTCACCGTAGCCGTGTTGCCGACCAACACGGTCGTGGTGGATTCGGCCGAGCTGAAGCTTTTCGCTGAGACCAGCGTTTTGTAATTTCCCGGCAGGAGCGCTCCCGAGTTGAAGGAGCCGGAGGAGTTGGTCACAACACTGACCACCTGTTGCGTGTCCACGTTCGTGATCTTCACATTCGCGCCCATGATGAAGGCGCCCGAGGGATCAGTGACTGTGCCGACAATGCTGCCCGTGCCAATGGTGGTTTGGGCGAAGAGGAACTCCCCTGGGACAACCAGCAGCGCAGCAAGAAAAACAAGCCCCGACATCCGCAAGCATCGCTGGGAGACCAGCATTTGCCACCTGAATTTCCGAGGGGGAAGCGAGCACAGAAACTTGGCGGTAGAATAAACCTCAGACGCTGCCGGAATCAAGCCAAGGGCTATGGGTCTGGTTAACTCTTGTTAAGGCAGAACGGCAGAATTATCGGAACAGGGCAGCCCAACGGAGAACCAATTTCAGGGCCACTTCACATCGAGCGCGTAAATCTCATCGCTGCCGAGGTCGCGTGTGAGGGTCAGCGAGCCATCCGGAGCCAAGCCGAAAAACTCATTCTTGCTCGCCCCCGGCGCATTATCGGACACAAGCCGGACTCCTTTAATGTCGGCGACCGTTTCGATCAGCAAATCGGAAGCGCGAATCCTACGCACTTGCACCTCGGGCCCCGTGGTGAAGAGATAAAGGTATTTGCCGTCGCGGGAAGGTATCCAATCATCAACCTCGAATTGTTCCCCAAGTAGCGACCATTTTTGCGTCGTGAAATCGAATACCGCGAGGCTATCGAGTCCCTCCGAACTTGTGGTCACGAGCTTGTTGGGTTGCGGCCACCACGCATTGAACCGTGCTCGCTGGCTGGGAATGACTGAAATGCGTTTCGTACGCAGATCCAGTACGTCGATGTCGCACCAATGACCCGGGCCCCAAAGCTGACCGCCCGGGGTGATCGTAGCATAGGCTAGCGAGTTTCCGTCCGGCGACCAAGTGGGTGCGTGGCCTACCTCAGCGACTCTTTCCGGAGTTCCGCCTTCCATATTCATGACGTAGATTCCGAGCCCGGAGGCGGTTAGTCCGTTAAAGACGACTCTCGTCCCGTCCGGGGAAATGACGGGAAAGAACACCATCATCGGCGCAAACGTCAGCTGGACCCGTTCGCTGCCATCACCGCGGCAGCGCCACAGAGTGCGATCCGGATAAGACACATAGAGGATCCACTTGCCATCCGGCGATACCCGGCTCTCATCCGCCGAAATCCCGTCCAGGTAAGGAGCGAATTGCCGCGATTTGACGTCGTAACGAATCAATTCACCTCGTTTCCTGGAGCCGACGGCAAAGATCTGTCTCCCATCGCGGCTCCCAACCGCGTTTTCGTACGAAAGGGGCCCGTTGGTCAGTTGTACCGGCGCAGCGGGCCGACGCAGCAATCCTGTGGACTCAGGCAAGGCCCACAGGTCCCATCTTCCAGCATTCTCGGCCTGAAACAGGAAGTACTTGCCATCTCGGGTCCAGCCCCCGGCCTCTTCTCCTATCGTCGTCGACACTCCCCGCAGCGGAAGCTGGTGGAGAGCGGTTCCGTCACTGTGAACCTCCCAGATGGAAAGAAGGAAACGATCGTCAACCACGGTAAAACGAATGCGCGTGCCATCCGGTGATACTGCCGTGTCGGTGGGCATTCCAGGAACATCCACAAGCTTCTTGCGATCCGAGCCATCGCCGTTGGCCAGATAGAGACTGTCACTGTCGGCGAGAACAATGCGCCCGTCAGGCAAGAATCGGGAAGCATCGGCGGAAACGAGATTCAGATTGCGTGGCTCACCTGAGGGAAGGGGTTGAATCCAGGCTTTATCAGCAGGAAAAGGACCGTTGATGACCAAAAGCGCGGAGAGGTCCGGGGCGATATCAGCTATCGTAACGTTCTTAAGCCTCATGGGCACGACCGAGGTTTGACCGCCCGTGACGGAAACCTGGGACACCGGATAATCGTTTTCCGAATCCTCGTCGAAGTAGATACGCAGTCCATCCGTCACCAGGGCGCTGCTTTCAAGGCCCTTCAATTTTGGCTCGGCATCGTTCGTGAGTTGCCGAACTCC
>CAYOUY010000095.1:0-14460 GCA_964407245.1 uncultured Acidobacteriaceae bacterium | reverse complement strand
TCCATCTCGACCCGGCAGTTTACACGCGCGATGACGATCACGTCGCGCTGCTCGAGCGACACAATCCTCCCCGGCAGCACGTTGCGCGCGCTGAGGCCCGTCGGCGCCACGGTCGCCAGCAGAATGTCGCCGGCGCGAATGCCCACGCGCATCGCCGACCCCACGCCGCCACGCACCAACGGAGTTTCCAGCACCACGTGGCTGCGATCGCCCGATATCAGCAGACGACAGGTCATCGTGCCGCGCTCGGGACGAACCGCTTCCACCACGACATCGAAAATATTTTCAAAACCCGCGAGCTGCGCGACTGTCTCGACCTGTGGCGCTCTTAGAACTTCGTGCGGCGTACCCTGAGCCACGATGTGTCCCGCATCCAGCACCAGCACGCGCTCGCCGAGAGCAAAAACTTCCTCGCGGCTGTGCGTGACGTAAAGAATGGGAATGCAGTGCGCCCGGTTCCACTCCCGCAGGTCGTCAATGATTTTCGCCTTCGTCGGCGCATCCAGCGCTGCCAGCGGCTCATCGAGCAGCAGCGCCGCCGGATCGGTGACCAGCGTCCGCGCCAGCGCCACGCGCTGGCTCTCGCCGCCGGAAATTTCCAGCGCCGGCCGCCGCGCCAGATGTGCAATGCGAAACGCCTGCAGAATTGCCCCCGCACGCTCCCGGCGCTCCGCCGGTTGCAAATGTGCCAGGCCATATTGCACATTCTGCTCGACGGTCAGGTGCGGGAAAAGCGCCAGGTCCTGGAATACATAGCCCGTGCGCCGCCGGGCCGTCGCGACGTCGATCCGGCGCGCGGAGTCAAAGAAGACGCGCTCGCCGACGGCAATCTTGCCGGAGTCTGGCTTGGTTAAACCTGCGACGCAATCCAGCAGCGTGGTCTTTCCCACTCCGGAGGCACCAAACAAAATTGTGAATCCCGCAGCAGCTTGGAAGTCAACGTTCAGATCGAACTCGTGTCCCGGCCCGGCGAGTCGCTTGCTGATTTGTGCAGAGAGCCGAACGCCGGCCACATCGGCGCGCGACTCCGGCGTCGTTCCTGCAACCGCTCGCGGTTCGACTGTGCGCGTAGTGGTCATTGTTTAGGTAGACGTCTATTTCGCCGGCCCCACCGACCACACCTTTCGATTCACGCCGTACACCAGCGTCAGCACGGCGAAGCAGAACACCAGCAGCACGAGCGCCGTGGCATTCGCGCCGGCATAGTCAGACGCCTGTACCCGATCGTAGATATCGATCGAAACCGTCCGCGTGACGCCAGGAATGTTGCCTCCCACCATGAGCACCACGCCGAACTCGCCCATAGTGTGAGCAAAACTTAGGGCTGCACCAGTGACAAGCCCGGGCAACGATAGCGGCACGATCACGCGAAAAAACGTCCGTAACGGCGAAGCCCCCAGCGTGGCCGAAGCCGCAATCAACTTGCGGTCCACGCCGGCAAATGACGTCGCGAACGGCTGCACCGCAAACGGCAGGCTGTACAGGATCGATCCAATCACCAGCCCGCTGAACGTGAAGGCCAGCGTGTGGCCGGTCAGGGAAATCCACCATCGCCCGAGCGGACTGCGCGGCCCAAGCGCAACCAGTACGTAAAATCCAAGCACCGTTGGGGGCAGGACAATCGGCAGCGCCACGACGGATTCCACCAGAAACTTCCAGCGCCACCGGGAAAACGCAATCCAGTATGCGACGGGCAAGCCCACGACCAGTAAAATCGCCGACACGACGACGGCCAGTTGCACCGTAAGCCAGAATGCCTGCCAGTCAATCATCATCGGATTTGCTTGTCGTCCTGAGCGAGCGTTCTTTGCGAACCGAAGATCCTGCCCTGAGAGAGCGCATGCGACCGAATGGGATCTAGTCGAGCCGCGCGAGCAGCCTGCCCTGAGCAAGCGAAGCGCGCCGAACGGGTCGCGATTTCTGTGACGCAACAATCGCGCGCAAGGCTCGCTTCCGTATCCAATCGTGATGCCTCTACTGCACTTCGAATCCGTATTTTTTCAGCAACTCCACCGACTCTCCCGTTTTGATGTACTCGGCAAACTCGTCCGCCTCTTTCTTGTGTTCCGATCGCGAGAGCACCACGACCCCCTGCGCCAGCGGAGGATAATAATCCGCCGGAACCACCCAATACTTTCCTTTGCCCTGCATTGCCGGGGCGATGGCGTGGGCCAGCGCCACGAACCCGGCCTGTGCGTTGCCCGATTCCGCGAACTGTGCCGCCTGCGCAACGTTTTCGCCCAACACCAGCCGATCCTGAACCTGATCGTACATTCCCGCGTGCCGCAGCGCCGCCACGGCGGCCCGTCCATACGGAGCGTGTTGCGGATTCGCAATCGCGATTTTCTTCACTGACGGATCGAGCAGCACACTCATCCCTTTGTGCACGACATCGAGCGGCAATTCTGCAGGGACCCACAGCACGAGCTTGCCCACGGCATACTGATAAGGGTTCGGTCCATCGGCCAGTCCTGCGGCAATCAGTTGCCGCGGATAGTCCATGTCGGCCGAAAAGAACACATCGAATGGCGCCCCATTCTGAATCTGCTGGGTCAGCGCACCCGACGCCCCAAACGACAGCTTCACATTTACGCCCGTGTTTTTTTCGTAACGCGCGGAAACTTCCTGCAGCACCGAGCTGAGATCCGCAGCGGCAGCGACGACGAGTTCTCTGGACGCCGAGTTCTGCTGCGCCGGTGATAGCACAGTACACAAAAGAAGGCCCGCAACAAGAAGTGCAGTGACGCCCTGCCTTGAATTAAGTGAATATTGTGATTCTGCGCACACAATTTTTCCCGAAGTGGGCCAGCCGCTGCTTTCGGCATTGCTTTTGCGTTGAATCACCAATCCTTCCTTTCCATACTGGCAGGTGAGAGCCGTCATGCCAAGTTGCCGTCCTTTTTCTATTCTTTTTGCCCTCATTTTCTTCTCACCGGTTCAGCTTGTGCTCGCTCAGGGCGCCCGTGAGCACATCCCCGAAACCACGATTCGCGACTCCGATGCCGACCACGTCACCGAGCGCAACGAATGGTTCTTTCGCGGACGCATCATTGCTGGCAAGCCCGCGGCCGAGCTGCGCCGCCGCGCTTACCAGGCCAAACTTCAGATGCGTGCGCGGCATGCCGCCGCGCTCGCCGCGGCGCACGCCAATGCAATCGCGCCGCCCGCGCCCTGGTCTCCGCTCGGCCCGGTTCCGCTGGCCTCCGACGCCACCGGCAACGGCACGCAAAACTACAACCAGGTTTCTGGGCGTGCCACCGCCGTTGCTATCGATCCCGCCGATCCCACCGGCAACACGGTTTACATCGGCGGTGCGCAGGGTGGAATCTGGAAATCCACCAATGCCGCCAACAGCACGGCAAACAACGTGACATGGACTCCGGTTGCCGACGATCAAGCCACACTTTCGATCGGCGCGCTGGCCATCCAGCCCGGCAACACTGATCCCACACAGACTCTGATTCTCGCCGCTACGGGCGAAGCCAACAACTCGGCCGATTCGTATTTCGGTCTTGGCATTCTGCGCTCCACCGATGCCGGCAATACGTGGACTCTCATCTCCTCGGCCAACAGCGGCGCGCTTTCCTTCAGCGGCCTCGGCGGAACGCGCATGGCCTTCAGCACGGCCTCGGGACAAACTAACACGGTCGTTGCTGCCATGGCGACCTCATCGGTCGGACTGGTTGACGGAGCCATCACCTCCGGGACCACGCGCGGCCTTTACACCTCCCAAGACGCCGGCCTCACCTGGACCTACGACGCCCTCACCGATCCCGGTGGAAACGCAACCGACGCGACCTCAGCCACGTCCGTCATCTACAACGCGAGTGCCGCAAGCACCGGGCTATTCTTCGCCGCAGTCCGCTATCACGGGTTCTATTCCTCTCCTGACGGAGTGAACTGGACGCGTCTCGCTACTCAGCCCGGAGGCGCGTTGCTCAGCACGTCCGCATGCCCGCCGCAATCGTCCTCCAACAATTACGCCTGCCCCATCTACCGTGGCGAAATCACAGTCGTGCCTGGGCGCAAAGAGATGTACGTCTGGTACATCTATCTTTCTTCCACCGGCAGCCCTGTTGACGCCGGTATCTGGAAGAGCCCCGACGGGGGCAATACCTGGACTTCGATCTCCGATACCGCAGTTGCTAACTGCGGCGACGTCGACGGCTGCGGCGTCGAGCAGGGTGCCTACAATCTCGAACTGCTCGCTGTTCCCAATGGCTCTGGCACAGATTTATATGCGGGTGCCATCAACCTCTACAAGTGTTCCATTAACACGCAGAATTCTTCCTGCACTCGATCCCCCTTCATCAATCTCACCCACGTTTACGGATGTGATCCGATCGCTGCTCCATCTCACGTGCATCCCGATCAGCACGCTCTGGCCTACCTGGTTCCAACTTCCGGCAGCGATTCCGCCAACGACCTGATGTATTTCGCCAACGACGGGGGCGTCTATCGCACACTCGACGGATACAGCGGCCTCACCACCGGCTCCTGCTCCGGCACGAATCAATTCGACGACCTCAACCAGAATCTGGGCTCGATGACGCAGTTCGTCAGTTTCTCCCAGCATCCCACCGACCCCAACACGCTTCTGGGAGGCACGCAGGACAACGGCTCGCCCGCCACCAATCAGGCCGCCTCAAGTTCCTCGTGGATCAACGTGCTCGGTGGCGACGGCGGCTACAACGCCATCGATCCCAACACGCCGCTGAATTTCTACGCCTCCAATCCTGACCTCCCTCCGGGCGGGCTGGGCATTCAACTCTGCGCCGATGGCGTGAACTGTGTCGACGGCACGTTCAGCTTCGTCGTCACCAGCAGCACCATCGGCGGAGATGACGGCGCCTTCTATTTTCCCTACATTCTTGATCCGCAATCTGCCTCGGCTCTGCTCGTCGGCACATGCCGCGTGTGGCGCGGCCCCCGCACCGGCGGCACTTACACCGTGCTGAGTCCAAACTTCGATACGCTTGGCTCGGGAACGTGCTCCGGAAGTGAAGTAAATCTCGTGCGCGCCGTTGCCGCCGGAGGTCCCACCGACACGAATGGTTCGCTGGTCCTCTACGCGACGACGAGTGGATTGGGCCCCATCAACGGTCCGCTGTCTTCGCCTGTCGGTGGTCAGGTCTGGGTTACCGCCGATGCAACGGCCGGAGCGCCCAGCTTTACCAACGTCACCGGCAACGGCCCGCAAGGCAGCCTCAATCCGAACCAGTTTCCCATTTCGAATGCTGCGATCGATTCGTCGGACCTCACCGGCGCGACTGCCTACGTCACCGTGATGGGCTTTACCGGTGGCACGGGCCACATCTGGAAAACAACGAACTTCGGCGCGAATTGGACTGACTTCACCGCCAATCTGCCCGACTCGCCCGTGAACGCGGTGGTTGTGGATCCCGTAAATGCTCAGGTTTATGTCGGCACAGACGTCGGCGCCTTCGTCAGCTCAACCTCGTCCGCCGACTGGACCGAAGTTGCGCCCAATCCGGACAGCGGCCAATCCGGTTTCCTGCCGAACGTCGCTGTCACTGCCCTCGGCCTGTTTAATTCTGGAGGAGAAGAATTGTTGCGCGCCTCTACCTATGGCCGAGGAGTGTGGCAGTTTCCCGTTGCCGCCACGCCCAACTACAGAATTGCAATCTCCAATTCGCCGCTGGTCGGCTTCGACGGCCTGCCGTCAACTTTCAACGGGACTGCCACCAGCGTGAACGGTTACTCGAGTTCAGTGACACTGACCTGCGTCGCCGGCACAACGCCGCCGCCCACAACGTGTACGGTTTCGCCCTCCACACTTACGCCCGCAACCAACACTCCCTTTACCGTCACTGTCGCGGCCACTACGGGCAATTACACTTTCAACATTCAGGCCGTCGGCTCCGATCCCGATCAAATCACGCAGCTGGTTTCCGTCACCTTTTACGTCGTCGGATTCCAGCTCAGTACGCCGTCGCCTTCGAGCGTCACCGTGCCGCGCGGAACTTCATCCTCGCCCGTCAGCTTCCAAATCACGGCCGCCGCGTCGTTCAATCAGAGCGTCAACGTTTCCTGTAACCCGGGCATTGCTAGTGCGACATGCACCCTGGTGCCCGGCACGACGGTGAACCCGACATCAACCAATCCGGTGAACATGACGGCCAGCGTCGCTGTTCCCGCCGCCACGTCGCCCGGCAGTTACGCCGCGACCATCCAGGCCTCGACCGCGAGCGCCCCAGCCACTCTCTCCACCGCCTTCACTCTGAATGTCACGACCAATCCGAACTTCACCTTGTCAGCCTCCCCCTTTCCCGAAGTGAATGCCGGCAGTACCGACACGAGCGGCCCGATTTCAATCACTGCCCAGGACGGCTTCAGCGGCACGGTCACGCTCAGTTGCCCAACGACCTACGGCGCCAACAGTTGCAGCATCAGCCCCACCACGGTCAGTTCGTTCCCGGCAACCGCGACCCTCGTTATCAACGGAAAAAGCTTCGCGCCCGGTAGCTATTCGCTCTCGATCACGGGAACGTCCGGTTCGCTGACAAACTCTGTGATTGTTCCCTTCCACGTTGGCGACTACTCCATTTCCGGAACCCAGTCGCTGTCGCTCTATCCGGGCGGGCAGGGCGCGGCCACTCTCACCCTCACCTCGCTCGACCTCTACGGCGGAAAAATCAACGCCACCTGCGATGCCAGTGCGCTTTCCGGTGCGCAGTGCGTGACGTCGCCGGCAAATCCCCTCTCGCTCTCGAGTGGCGGAACCGCAAGTCTCACCGCGACCGTCAACGTCCCCAACAATGCCGCGCCCGGCAACTACAACGTCACCGTTAGCACACACGATACGACCGGAGAACCCAGCCACACTTTCACCATCGCGCTCTCCGTGTCGCCAGATTTCATCGTGAGCTCCACAACGCCCAGCCAGACCGTCACCCCAGGGCAGACCTCCGGCCCCTACAACCTTACAGTTCAGCCCGTCGGCTCTTCCTTCAACTCACCAGTGACTTTGTCGTGCTCCGGATTGCCCGCCGGTGCGCAATGCCTCTTCGACCCCTCGACTCCAGTCACGCCAGGCAGTTCTGCGGTTGATGTGGTGATGAACATTTCCACGGCCTCAAACTCGCGCCGGGCTTCGCGCGGCGATTTGATCTTCTACTCCCTGGGACTGCTCTTGCCTGCAATCGTCATCGTTTGGGCCAAGGGGAAAGACCGAATCCCAACGAAACGCCTGTCAGTTCCTCTCGCGCTGTTTGGCCTGCTTGCGTTCGTGTTGTACCTGCCCTCGTGCGGAGGCGTCAGCAGCGGCGGCGGAGGTGGGGGCGGCGGCAACTGTTCTTCGGTGCCGGGTATTCCGTCCGGGCTGACGACGGTACCATCATCCACTACCAGCACGGGCACGACCTTGACCTGGAATGCTTCTACCGCGACCACAGGATGCTCTGTTCTCGGCTATCCCGTCTATCAGAACGGCTCCGCGATCGCCACCGCTTCCGGCACGACTTACAACGTCACGGGGCTATCGCCCTCAACCACGTACAGTTTTTCCGTCGCCGCGGGCGACGCCGCAGGAGTCTCCGCACAGACCGTCCCTATCAGCGTCACGACCTCGGCCGGTGGTACTGCCTACACGATCACCATCACTGGAACTTCGCCGGGAACTTCCTCTGACGCCGGGCAAAGCACGCAAGTCACGCTCGTCGTAAACTAAGTGGTTGTTAGGCAATGGTGCAGTTTGCCTGTCATCCTGAGCGAGCGTGTCTTGCGCAGCGAAGGATCTGGGCGAGCCGCGCGAGGCGGCGCGCTCTTTGCGCCGCAGCAAACGCACGTTCGGCTCGCCTCCTTATCAACCTGCGCGATTACCTGCTGCTTGCGCGCTCCAGCAGACTGCGGATTCTCCTTTCAATGACGGACTCTCACCACGACGTGGTCATCATTGGCGCTGGCGTGGTCGGTCTTGGCGTGGCGCTCGAAATCACGCGCCGCTTCCCGCATTTAAGGTTGTTGGTCTTAGAGAAGGAAGACCGCGTTGCCCGCCACCAGAGCGGCCACAACAGCGGCGTCATTCACTCCGGGGTTTACTACAAGCCAGGATCGCTGAAGGCGCACCTGTGCGTTACTGGAGCCGCGGCCATGGTGGAGTTTTGCCGCGAGCACAGCATCGCGCACATCGTCTGTGGCAAAGTGATTGTCGCAACCCACGCCGCCGAACTTCCGCGACTTGAAGAACTGCGCCGGCGCGGCGAAGCCAATGGACTCACTGGCCTGCGCCTCATCGGACCTGAAGAATTGCGCGAGATTGAACCTCACGCCAGTGGAGTGCAAGCCTTGGTGGTGCCGGCCACGGGAGTGACCGACTACACGCTGGTTTGCGAAAAATATGCAGAATTGATTTCGGCGCGCCGCGGGACGGTGCTCACGTCTACCCGCGTCATCGGTATCCGGCGCCAGGCCAACGAAATCGTAACCGAGACCTCCCGCGGAGCGTTTTCCTCGACCGCGCTGATCAATTGCGCCGGACTGTTCAGCGATCGCATCAGCCGCATGGCTGGCGACGAACCGGGCGTCATGATCGTCCCCTTCCGCGGCGAATACTACGACTTGAAACCCGAGCGCGCGTCACTGGTGCGCGGTCTGATCTACCCCGTACCCGATCCGCGCTTTCCATTCCTCGGCGTGCACTTTACGCGCCGCATCACTGGCAAAGTCGACGCCGGACCGAACGCCGTGCTCGCCTTTGCCCGCGAAGGCTATCGTCACTCCGACATCAGCCTGAGCGACCTGGCTTCATCGATCGCTTTTCCTGGTTTCTGGCGCATGGCACGCCAGTACTGGCGCATGGGACTCGGAGAGTGGCATCGTTCTTTGTCGAAGTCGGCCTTCGTCTGCGCCTTGCAGCGGCTGCTTCCCGAAGTGCGTGAGAACGACCTTGTCCCCGGGGGCGCGGGCGTGCGCGCTCAGGCTCTCAAGCCTGACGGTTCTCTGGTCGATGATTTTCAGTTTGTTCCTTCCCGCAGGATTCTCCACGTGCTTAACGTTCCGTCACCGGCTGCGACGGCGTCGCTCACCATTGGCAAGGCGATTGTCGACATCGCCGCCAGAGACCTGGGGTTGTCGTGACTGACGCTACTGCGGCTTCTTCTTGAACAGGCCGGTCAATCCGCTGACCGGGTTCTGATTGCCCTTGGTCAGGCCTTTCAGCATTCCCGTGGCCATTCCCTTCACGTCCGGAACGAACTTGGGGTCGGATGTGGTTCCCTGAACTGCAAACGGAATGCCCAAACCGCCCAGGCTGGCAGTCATCTTGAAAGCGAGTTCGTTCGCCGGACTGACCGTGCCTCCGCCGGTCATTACGCCGATGGACGGCACATCCAGATTGATGTTGCTGGCTTGCGTACCCTCCGGCGCAACCTTTACGTCAGAACTGAAGTTCTTGATCGTCGTATCGTTCCCCGTCTTCTTTCCGGCGAGCGCCGAAACGGACGAGAGTTTGGAACCGAGGTCGAAGTTGGCCAGGGACGAGTTCTCCATGCGGATGCTGCCCGTCGTTACTAATTTGTTGACCGGGCCCACGATGGTGAGGCTCACGTTGAGATCGCCGCCCTTTAATGTTGCCTTCGGAGGTAATACCACTCCGAGCGCCGGCAGCATCGCCTCCAGATCGTCCACGGGCATGCCTTGGCCGTTGAGTTTCAGGTTGACCGCCGTAACCGTACCGTGCGCGTCGTACGTCCCCGTAACGTGGGAAACCGCCTTGCCCATGGCAATGTCGCACTGGCTGATCGTGCCCACCTGCTTCACCAGATCATGGCTCACAGTGTACGTCACATCGACCGGTCTACCTGCGGGCGAGCCCTTCTCCGCGACCTTGAGATTCGTGGCTTTCAGCGTGCCGGTGGTCTTGGCTTCATGTCCGTCGGAAGTAACCGTTCCATCGAAATCCGCAATGCCGGCGATCCCGGACGCCGGATCAATAAAACCCGACTCGGCCAGATTCATTTTCTCGACTGAAACTTTGGCGTCGAGCGGAGTAAGCGCGGCGTTGTTGGCATCGATGGGCCCGGCTTTGCCGTCGAGGCTCAGACTGCCTCCGGCGGGAAGCTGCGTGGTCATTTTGAAGGGAAAAGAGGAAGTAAAGTTGAAGTTGGTGACTTCAATATTAACCTTATCGTACACGTGCGGCTTCTCTGATTTTCCCGCACGCGATACGGTGAGTCGTCCATCCTTCACGTTCAACTTTGCCACTGTCAGGTTCGGGTTCCCACTCGGTGCCGCACCTGCTGGCGTGGCCGGCTTTTGCTCGGTTGGCTTCTGCTCAGTCACGGGTTTTGCTTCCGTTGCCGCCGGCGTCGGACTCTTTCCGCCCAAGCTCGAGAAATTCCACGTCTCACCGTTCTCGGACTTCACCAGGCTGATCTCTGGCTGGTTCAACGACAACTCGGTCACATTCAGCGTTTTCGAGAAAATCAGCGGAATCATTTCCACGCCGACCTTGAGCGATTTCGCCTGCACGAACGGGCTCGCGCTGAATTTCGCATCGTCGGCGATGGAAATGTCATCCGCCGTTACTCCTCCGGAAAGGAGCGAAAGCGACAGATTCCCTACCTTGACCTGCCTGCCCAGCGCATCCGTCAGTTCTGACTCCAGTTTCGGCCGGAACGTGTTGGCGTCGATCACGAAAGGAAGGGCAATCACGATGACAAGCAGAATGACGATGACAATGGCTACGATTTTCAGAATGCGTTTCATGATTCATACCTCCTGCTGGAAGATTGCGAGAGTTGCCAGTTGCGGAGAAAGTTGATTTGCCGCAAGTGTATCACTGCGGGTCCTGTAAGAGTTCAGGCGACGGCACAGTTCCAGTTTCCATCTGTTTCTGGCGCTCGGCCCGGCGCTCGTTGTCCATGCGCACGGCCGCTTCCAGTTCCTTCTTTCCTTCTTCTTTGCGCCCGACGTGTATCAGCGCCTGTCCGCGTAAGTAATGAATGTCGGTTCGCGTGGAATCGAGTTTTTCCGCGGCATCGGCGGCGGCTAGAGCGGCCAAATACTTCTCTTGCCGTTCATAAATCTTCGCCAGCCCAACTTGCGAATTCACCAACCTCGCGTCACGCTGTAGCGCCTTGCGGTAGCTTTTCTCAGCATTACTGTCGTCCTGCAGCAGCGAATACACGTCGCCTAGTTCGTCATAATCCAGTCCGAGGTCCGGCTCAACCGCTGCGTCTTTCAGAAACTGGTCGCGAGCCCGCTCATATTCCTGCCGCTTCAGGTAAGTCAGGCCCAAGTTGAAATGCACAAACGGGAGATTTGGATTTGCCTCGGCTGCGGCCTGAAACTCCGCAAGGGCCGTGTCGTATTGCTCGAGATTCAGGTAGTACTTACCCACAAACAGATGGTATTCCGGCGAGCCGTTGCCGAGCTTGATCAGTTGGGTGGTAGCTCGCTCGTCGAGTTCCTTTTGTCCGGCGCGGTGAGCCGCATTCGACAGTACGTACAAATATGCCAGCTGTCCTGATTCCCGCTCCCAGAGCGGTTCCAGCGTCGCAGATGCGTCGGCCCAGCGCTCGGCGAAGAAGTAACACAGCCCCAACAAATACCGCGGCTGCAACGCGTCCGGTTCGTCGTGCACCACCGACTCGAACGGCGGGATCGCTTTGAGGAATTCATTCTGCCGATAATAGGCCAGCCCAATGTTGAGCCGGATTCCGGCGAGCTGCGGCATCAGTCGCTCAGCCTTTTCCAGCACCAGCAGCGCCCGCTCCCACTGCTTGCGTCGCATGTAGACCACACCGAGATTGGCGTAAGCCCCACCGGATTGCGGATCGATCTGCAACACGGCTCGGAAATCACGCTCTGCCTCGTCCAAGCGCCCGTGCGACAAGGCGTCCTGCCCACGCTGAAAAAGCAGCGCTGGATCGGCAGATTTCCCGTTCACGGCCGCCCCGGATTGCCTGCCAGTCGCGGCATTTGCCCCACCCGTGGAGGAAGACTGTCCCGGCGACGGAATCACTGTGCCTGCCACGAGCAACAGTGAAACCAACCATCGCGATAACATTCGCCCGCTTGACACTGGTTGTACTCTCTGCTGTAGTGTCCGCCAGCGCTCGCTCCGAATTCAAGCGCGATGCCGGCGCTGAGAAGGGAGCTTTTGCCGGTAGGGTCGTACATGGCTGATCCGGCGCTGGGTCTCGATGGTAACCATTCGCGACGTTGCGAAGCGGAGCGGCTTCTCGTCGACCACCGTGTCGATCGTTCTGAATAATGCTCCGCTTTCCCGCTACATTCCCGCCAAGACAAAAAAGAAGATCGAGCGCGCTGCGGAGCAACTTGGCTACCGGCCCAACCAGTTTGCCCGCTCGCTGCGCAGCAAGCGCAGTCACACTGTGGGCGTCATGGTGTTCGACATGACCGATCCCTATTGCACGCTGGTCCTGCGCGGCATCGAGAATACTCTCTATCAGGCTTCATATCTTCCCATTCTCACCGACGTTCACAACGAGCGTAGCCGCTTCGAGCGCTATCTGGAAATGCTGCTCGACCGCCGAATCGAAGGCCTCATCGTCCTCGCCAACTGGCTGTTTCTCGACATCAATCTGCTCGGGGACCTGGAGAAAAACAGTATCCCGACCGCCATGATTGGGTGCGACCTCGACACTGACTCAGTCAGTTCTGTCATTGTCGATAACGAGGTTGGCGGTTACATGGCGCTCGAGCATTTGCATTCGCTCGGCCACCGTAAGATCGCCTTCATTCGCGGACCCAAGGCGCTCACCGACAGCTCGCCGCGCTGGCGTGGCATTCGCAACTGCGCGCGTTCCTGCAAACTGGAAATTGATCCTCGCCTGGTCGCCGATCTGCCCGAGTCGCGCGATCCCATTTCCAGCTTCGAAGCCGGCCAGAAGTTGACGGAGGATCTGGTCCGGCAGAAGCGTCCATTCACTGCGCTGCTCGCTTTCGACGACATGAGCGCGTTCGGCGCCATTCGTGCCCTGGCTCGCGCCGGAATTCGCGTGCCCGACCAGTGCTCGGTGATCGGTTTTGATGACGTGGCCACATCGGCGCTCTACACGCCATCGTTGACAACTGTCCGCCAGCCCATGGAGGCGATGGGCGCGTCGGCCGTGGGCATCGTTGTGGATGGCATCAACGCCGTACTGGAAAAGCGCGACATCGGCGCCGCTGTCCACCGGAGGGTGGCTCCCGAGTTGGTGGTCCGGGAGTCCACGCGCAGTCCGTTGTAAGCGCTTTACGCCAGGCTTCCCAGGTTACCGGGCGGCGTGGTCATTCTGGCACAATTGCTGGTTCGTCAGGCTTTTTTGCTTGACAGAAGGCATAGTAAAAAAGCACTATTCATACGATTTAATAACTCGTCTGGGGCCTTATCCGAAACACAGTTGACCGTCTTGCAGGAATGCGCCGAGCCACGACGCTCGGCCGAAGCTTCGGTTATGGCGAGGGAGCGAGTAGTAGTGTACCTCGCCCCAAGGAGAGAAGGGTGACCATGAGATTCCGCCGTATTCTGCTGGGAGTGTCGTTGTTGGTGGTGACGTTTGGCGCAGCCGCCTGGGCTCAGGACACCGCCTCGATCACGGGCACAGTGACCGACCCCAGCGGAGCTGCCATCACCAATGCGCACGTGGCCATCAGCAATGCCGAGCACGGCATCAGCCGCTCCGCCGCCACGAACGGCAGCGGCGACTACCTGTTCGCCTCCCTGCCGATCGGTGCCTATGACCTGACCGTTACTGCGGAGGGCTTCAAGAAGTACCAAGCCAAGAGCATCGTGCTGCGCGTGGCCGACAAGGCCCGCGTGAACGTTACTCTCGAAGTTGGCGCCATCACAACCGAAGTCGTGGTGCAAGGCTCCGAGGTGGCCCAGGTTCAGACCCAGTCTTCGGATCTAGGAAACACCGTCAGCGGCAAGGAGGTTACGCAGCTCGAACTCAATGGCCGCGATTTCACTCAATTGGTCGCGCTCTCTCCTGGAGTCACTGACCAGTCCGGCTCCGACGAAGGCGAACCTGGCGCTTCGACCGTGGCGTTCAGCATCAACGGCGGCCGCACCGAGTACAACAACTTCGAAATTGACGGGGGCGACGCGCTCGACAACGGCAGCAATACCACGCTCAACGTCTATCCCAGTATTGACGCTATCGCCGAGGTGAAGGTGCTGACCTCGAATTTCGGGGCGCAGTATGGCAAAAACGGCTCCGGCACGGTCGAAGTTGAAACCAAGTCGGGCACCAATGCCTTCCACGGTGACGTCTACGAGTTCCTGCGCAATACCGCATTCAACGCCACTCCAGAGTTCCAGAGCTCAGTCCCCGCCTACCACAAGAACGATTTCGGATTCACCATCGGCGGACCGGTGTACATTCCCGGCCATTACAACCAGAACAAGACGAAAACGTTCTTCTTCTGGTCGGAAGAGTGGCGCCGTGAAGTCACGCCCGGTTCCGGCTTTTTCTCTACGACGCCGGTGCC
>CAYOUY010000094.1:0-2937 GCA_964407245.1 uncultured Acidobacteriaceae bacterium | reverse complement strand
GACATCTGCCCGGTCGGTGCGCTCACTTCCGGCGCCTATCGCTACAAGACGCGCCCTTGGGAGATGAAGCACGTGGGCACCGTCTGCACGCACTGCGGCGACGGATGCAAGACCACGCTGGGCGTGCGCCGCTCCGACACCGGCATGGAAATCGTCCGCGGCGACAATCGCGACAAGAGCGGCACCAATGGCGACTTCCTCTGCATCAAGGGCCGCTACGGCTTCGACTTCGCCAATCATGAAGACCGGCTGACTCAACCGCTCATCCGCAAGAACGGCAAGCTGACGCCCTCCACATGGGAAGAAGCGTTCGAACTCGTCGGCAAGAGATTCGCCGAAGTGCGCGATCAGCACGGTGGATCGGCGATCGGCGTGATCGGCTCGACGCGCACGACCAACGAAGAAGCTTACCTGCTCTCGAAGTTTGCGCGTGTTGTCCTGAAGACTAACAATATCGACCATCACCGCACGGCAGACTTCCCTGCCCTGGCTGCGGCACTTCGCGGCAAGCCTGACGCAACGGCCACGATGGCCGATGTGTTCAGCGCGCCCGCCATCCTTCTGATCGGGAATGACCCGACGGAGCAGCATCCGCTCCTGGCCTGGCAGATTCGCAACAATGTGCGACTGCACCGGGCGAAGCTGTACGTGATCAATTCGCAGCCCATCAAATTGCGCCGTCAGGCGATGAGCTTCACTCAAATTCCGGCCGGAGCCGAGGGCAAAGTTGCGGGTTTCCTGGCCGGAAACGATGCCGCTGCCGATGCGCTCGCCAATCCCGCAGGCAAAGAGGCTTGGCTCGCTCTCCGGGACAAACTCCGCGGCGAGCAGAATCTCATCATTATTTTCGGTTCGGAAATTCGCGGCAACGACGTTGCCAGTCTCGTTTCTTTCGGCTCGGCAATTCCGGGCGCGAAATTTATCTGCCTTGCCGATTACGCCAACTCGCGCGGCGCCGCAGACATGGGCCTCTACCCCGATCTGCTTCCCGGGTACCATCCCGCTGCGGGCAGCACCGTTTTCCATCAGGAGTGGGCCGTTCCGCCGAATAATGGGCTCGACTTGCAGGGCATGGTGGAGTCCGCAAAGGCTGGAAATCTCAAAGCCCTGTATGTCGTTGGCTCGAATCCCGTTGGCCGGCTGAATATTGACCCGTTCGTGTTTTCAAAGAGCTTTGTCGTGGTGCAGGACATGTTCCTCACCGAAACGGCGGTGATGGCCGATGTGGTCTTGACTGCCGCCAACGCATATGAGAAATCCGGCTCCATGACCAACACCTGCGGCGATGTGCAGCTCGTCAAGAAGGCCGGAGAGGTCTCCGGCGCCAAATCCGACTTCGAGATGATCGTCCGCATCGCTGACGCCATGGGCTTCGACGTTCACAAGCTGGTTCCATTTGGCGGCGGCACACGCGCCGACATGGGGCAATCGCGCGGAGCGCAATCTGGCGAGGCCGATCGCCACGCGGTGTGGCTCCAAGAGCATGGTCTGGAACCGAAGCTCAGTCCCCTCGATCCGACGGCGATTCTGGATGAAATCCAGCGCTTGGTTCCCGGCTATGCGGTGTCGCGCATTAATCTGCTGGCCGGCAACCCCGAGCACACAACACTTTCTGAGAGTGGCGAGAGCGCAATTCAAAAAGCGGAATCGATTTCTCCTGCCAACGACGGCCTGTTCACCTCGGGCACGCTGGGACGGTACTCGCGCGCCCTGCAATCGGTGCTGGAGAGCCAAGAAGTCAAACATTCGGAGGTTGCGGCAGATTGAACGAGTCCTGAGTCCCGAGTCGCATGCAGCTTGGAGCTCACGATCTGTAAATTTAACGAGGAGCAAGGTTGCCCATCTGGATCTACATTCTGGCCTCGGTAATTAAGTCGGCGGTCGTTCTTGTGGTATTGCTCACCGCCGTCGCCTATACCGTGTGGCTGGAACGCAAAGTCGTCGGTCACATGCAGAATCGCTGGGGTCCCACGCGGGTGGGTCCGTTCGGGCTCCTGCAGCCTGTCGCAGACGGCCTGAAGTTTCTGTTCAAGGAAGATCTGACTGCGCCGCATGTGTACAAACCGCTCTACATTGCAGCGCCGTTGATCGCGGTGGTTTTCGCGTTGACTTCGATCGCCGTCATCCCCTTCGGCAACGCGATTACGATTGCCGGTTACAGCATCCCGCTGCAGATTACAACCGACGTCAACACGGGGCTGCTCTTGATCTTGGGTGTCACTTCGATCGGCGTGTACGGCGTAGCTCTCGCCGGATGGTCGTCGAACAACAAGTACTCGCTGCTGGGCGGCCTGCGCGCCAGCGCGCAGATGGTGAGCTACGAAATTTCGCTGGGCCTCTCTCTGGTCGGCGTGCTCATTATGGCCGGCAGCTTCAATCTTCGTGACATTGTGGACGCGCAGGGTGGTCATTTTCTGGGATTCATTCCGCGCTGGAATGTCTTCCCGCAAATCATCGGCTTTTTTTGCTACATCATGGCGGCGTACGCGGAGACGAACCGCATCCCGTTCGACTTGCCGGAGGCTGAGACTGAGCTCGTTGCCGGCTACCACACCGAATACAGCGCCATGAAGTTTGCCATGTTTTTCATGGCCGAATACGCCAACATGATCACGGTTGCGTGCCTGGCTACGTTGCTGTTCTTCGGCGGTTGGCATGGGCCGCTATTCGGGCCTCCAATTCTGCAGGCGATTTTGCCCGTGTTCTGGTTTGCCGCCAAGGTTTTCGTATTTCTCTTTCTTTATATCTGGGTGCGTGGCACATTGCCGCGCTTCCGCTATGACCAACTGATGAGCTTCGGCTGGCGGTTCTTGCTTCCGCTCGCCATCCTGAACATTGTGGGAACGAGCCTCTTGTATGCATTTCGCTGAGGGCGCGTGCAGGTGTCTCGGTCTCTCGCTTTTGGGGACCCGGGACGCAAACGCCGTCGGTTGGATG
>CAYOUY010000093.1:0-5988 GCA_964407245.1 uncultured Acidobacteriaceae bacterium | reverse complement strand
AAAACTTATGCTTTGCACTGCATGCTCGCGCGGAATCGTGACGAACAGCGTATCCATATCGTTTACGATTCCGCCGTGCAGCGGCGCAGTCTTGATCGCCTGGAACGAACTGTCGTCCAGAATGGACTGCAGGGCCTTGAGGTCGGCATCGGGCAGGGTGTCAATATAAACCTTAATCTCGGGCGCGCCCCCCTGGATCCCCTGAAAACTCCTTTCGTAACGGTAGCGGCCATCTGGGTAGACCAGCACGCAGGTGTGCTTCATGCCAGCCATCGAGTCGAAAGATGTGCTTTCTGTGCGCATGACAAAGGCACGCTCGACCAGCGTCTGTGCGGTCGCGGAGCCGGCCGCGAAGAGGAGGATCCAGGCAAAGGCCAGTTTTGCCCAATTCATAGCGCGTGATTAAATCACGAAAGCCCAGACCATACCACAGAAATCTGCGCTATAAGTTCTGCGCTATAAGTCTGGTAGGTTCGATTGCCGCCTCCCAGATGGGATAATCAGATACATGGCGCTTGGAATCTACATTTCGGTGCCCTTCTGCCGCACAAAGTGCAGCTACTGCAACTTCGCGTCCGACGTGTTTTCGCGAGCGGTGTTTGAGCGTTACGTCGATCGCGTGTGCGCGGATATCGGCAACGCGTCGTTGTTCGCAGCAGAGGCTGGCGGACTGCTGGAGCGCGAAGTCGATTCGATTTACCTGGGCGGCGGTACGCCGACGGTCCTCGACCCTCGGCAACTCCAACGAATATTTGACGCGGTGCGCGGGCAATTTCAAGTGCAGCCGGAGGCAGAGATCACAGTCGAGTGTGCCCCCGGAACGTTGTCGCCTCAAGTCCTCGACACCTTGCTGCGGTGCGGCGTAAATCGCGTCAGTCTGGGCGTGCAGTCGTTTGTGGATGGCGAGGCTGCGGCGGTTGGGCGTCTGCACAAGCGCGAAACGACTTTGGGCGATATCGCACGGCTGCGAGCGGCTGGGATGGCGAACATCAATATTGATCTGATTGCCGGCCTGCCGCACCAGACCGAGGGGAGTTGGCTGGAATCCCTGGCGCAGACGATTGCGACCGGAGCGCCGCATGTGAGTGTCTACATGCTTGAAGTAGACGAAGATTCGCGGCTGGGGCGGGAACTGATCGCCGGGGGTACGCGCTATCACGCACATTTCGTGCCCGACGAAGACATGATGGCCGATTTTTATCTCGCGGCTTGCGAAAGTCTGGCAGAGGCCGGAATTTCGCAATACGAGATTTCCAACTTTGCCCGGCCGCGATTCGAGTCGCGGCATAACCTGAAGTACTGGACGCGTCAGCCGTATCTGGGCTTCGGCGTAGATGCGCATTCCATGCTGCCTTCGGCTTCGCCGGAGGTCGAGGCAGTCCGTATCGCCATGCCAGAGGTGCTGGAAAAATATGTGGCCGGATCGCCACTGCAGAAGACGGTGGTCTCACAAACCACGGCGCTGGAGGAGAGCTTCTTTCTCGGTCTGCGTTTGAACCGGGGTGTCGACCTGAGCGAAATCTCAGCGCGCTTCGGCAAGAAAGTCATGGATGATATGCGGTCAACCATTGCTGAAGTCGCAGCGAACGGATTGACTCTGCAGGATGGCGATCGACTTTGGCTGACGCCGCGCGGGCGTCTTCTCTCGAATGAAGTGTTCCAGGCTTTCATTGCCACGGCAGAGGCTTTGGACGAAGCTTGACTGTATCGAGAGGCGTATAATCAGCAACGGATCGCGAGCGCTGGTTCCCGAAGATTTTCGGCGCTGTAGGCAAACCATCCGGTCGGTTGGGTGGCGCATCAAAATACGCAGAATCGCCAGTGTTCATGCGGTTTTCGCCACCTCTCTCCTTTCCTTCCGCGGGTAACTTCTTCCCTTTCCGGCGCTATGTTCTAATCAAAATTCGGGCGGATTGACTATTCAATCGAGCTGCCGGCTGTCTGCAGCTGAGCACCCGCGCGCTCCGGAGGAACCTTGGATTTCCTGCTGAACGAAGAACAACTGCAATTGAAAAAGAGCGTTCGTGAATTCGCCGAGCGCGAGATCAAGCCGCACGTCATGGAGTGGGACGAAGCCGGCCAGTTCCCGCTCTGCACCATCAAGGAACTGGGCAAGCTGGGGCTGCTGGGGACGATTTTTCCTCACGAATACGGCGGCGCGGGCATGGGCTACGTGGAGTACGTTACGGCGATCGAGGAACTCTCGCGCGTCGATGGCTCGGTGGGAATCATCGTAGCGGCGCATACCTCGCTGTGCACGAATCACATTTTTCTCGCGGGCAACGAGGCGCAGAAGAAGAAATACGTCAGCAAGCTGTCGACCGGCGAATTCATTGGCGCGTGGGGATTGACCGAACCCGCCTCGGGTTCCGACGCGGGAAGCGCGCGCATGACCGCGGTGCGCAAGGGCGGCAACTGGGTGCTCAATGGCACAAAGACTTTCTGTACGAACGGGCACTATGCCGATGTGCTGGTCGTGCTCGCCGTGACCGATCGCACGGCCCACACGCACGGGCTTTCGGCGTTCATCGTGGAAAAAGACACCAAAGGATTTCGTCCTGGCAAGAAGGAGAACAAGCTTGGACTGCGGGCCAGCGATACGGCCGAGTTGATCTTCGAAGACTGTGTGATTCCGCCGGAACATCTTCTGGGCGCCGAAGGCCAGGGATTTCCCGACGCCATGCGTGTGCTCGATGGCGGCCGCATTTCCATTGCCGCGTTGTCGCTGGGCATGGCCGAGGGAGCGTACGAGTCGGCGCTGAAGTATTCGAAACAACGCAAGCAGTTCGGCAAGGCCATCAGCGACTTTCAGGCCATCCAGTGGAAACTGGCCGACATGGCCACCGAGATTGACGCCGCCATGCTGCTCACCATGCGCGCCGCGTCCATGAAAGATGCGGGGATGAAGACCACCCAGGAGTCTTCCATGGCCAAACTCTACGCGAGCGAAGTGGCCGTGAGATGCGCCAACGAGGGCGTGCAGATTTTCGGCGGGTACGGGTTCACCAAAGATTATCCCGCGGAAAAGTTTTACCGCGATGTGAAGCTGTGCACCATCGGCGAAGGCACGAGCGAAATTCAACGGCTGGTGATTGCAAGGCAGCTGTTGAAGGATTAGCGGCTGCGGGGGATTCGGATATGGGACAGCGTGCGCTGGTGCTCGGGGCCGGCGGACATGCCGCCACTGCCTGGGAGATTGGAGTGATTACGGGCATGGCTGATGCTGGCGTCGACAGTCGCGACGCCGACCTGATCGTGGGCACCTCAGCCGGGGCGCGGGTCGGCGTCCAAATCAGAAGCCATCTGACACTGGAAGAACTGTTTCAGCGGCAGGCCGATCCGCGTCTGCAGACGAACGAGCCGGCTCCGCCGGTCGACTTTACGCACTGGCGTGCCAATTTCATGCGTGCCAGAGAAGGGCCGAAAGACGAAGAGCCAGGGGACGCCGTTACTGTGCTCAAGCGCTTCGGTACGTTGGCTCTGCAGACAGCGGCGGGCTCGCAAGACACTCGCCGGAACATGATCGCTGCGGCGCTGCCGACGCAGATTTGGCCCGAACGCCTATTGATCGTGGCCGTCGACGTGGAAAGTGGCGCGCGGCGTGCGTTCGATCATTCGAGCGGGCTCGACCTGATCGACGCTGTGGCGGCGAGCGGTGCCGTGCCGGGAATCTGGCCCGCGGTCGAACTAGGTGGCCGCAGGTATATGGACGGCGGCATGTATTCCATCGACAACGCAGATCTTGCCGTGGGATACGAGCACGTCTTGATTTTGACGCTGCCGGCACGCGTGCCGCCACTTTGCATAGCATCGCTCGATGCCGCGGTCGACACGTTGAGGCACAGCGGCGCACGTGTCGATGTTGTCCATCCTGACGAGGCGTCGCAAGCAGCGTTTGCATCGGTCGGCGGGAATCTGCTCGACCCCTCGGTTCGTGAGGCCGCTGCCCGCGCCGGACGCCAACAGGGCCAGCGGGGCGTCTTCAGCGGTTGGTGATTGCGCGGCAGTTGCCGAGGGATTAGCGTTGGTCCAGGAATCCGAGTTCAGTGTGCAATTGCTGTTTTCGACAATTAGGCCCCGGCGCATAACGGTGGGGGCAACTCGGCAGTGTATTGGCGAATAGAACAAATGAAGTTGGCCTCTTGTTTTGCGGTCACGGGAGCGCTCAGCTTCTGGCTACCCGACGTGGCGATCCACATCGCGGCACGAATGCGCCTCGATGCCGCTCAGGTGAAAGTGATCACGCTCCTGGTGCCAGTAACCTTCCTGTGCGCGTACTTAGTCGCACGGAGGTTCGCGCTGAGACGAAACTTCGGATGGGTTGGTGCTGTGATGCTGATTGGCGTTTGGCTCACTGGCGGAGCATTCATGGCAATCGGGGCGACTCCAGCGGGGGGCGGTTTTGCTGGTCCGGACGGGGTTCGCGGCGGGTTCTTCATGGCTATGCTGGGGACGCTTCCGCCAGTCACTTACATCATGTCAGCCTACGATGGCAGTTTGTTGGCGCTCCTAGCAGTGACCGGTGGCGCTATGTTGGTTTGGGCTATTCGGTCGAGTGGGATGCCTCTGCCGTTCCGATGCTCTCCTAAAATAGCAGGCAAAAAATTCCGATAGCACTCGTTGGCTCTGTCCGGCGGATGTCTTTCTTCCGCTCCTGCTTTACACTGAACAGTTTGAAAGCCAAGGACTCAGCCTTGATCTCAGGCGTGCGCTCCGGCGACGCGCGGGCGCTGGCGCGCGCCATCTCTACGGTCGAGAACCGAGCGCCGGGGTGGTCCGATCTGCTGAAGGCCTTGTTTCCTCATACTGGCCACGCGCGCATGATTGGGCTGACGGGCTCGCCGGGAGCGGGGAAGAGCACTCTGGTCGATCAACTGGCGCGCGTCTATCGCCGGACGAAACGTCCCCACCCTGTCTCGCAAAATGCGCGAGACAAGGGTGGGGCAACCGACGACCGGTGTACCGTCGGGATCATTGCGGTCGACCCAACCAGCCCATACACTGGCGGGGCGATTCTGGGCGACCGCATCCGCATGCAGGAGCACTTCTCCGATCCGGGAATCTACATTCGCAGCA
This sequence comes from uncultured Acidobacteriaceae bacterium, assembly GCA_964407245.1. Lineage (GTDB taxonomy): Bacteria > Acidobacteriota > Terriglobia > Terriglobales > Acidobacteriaceae > Sulfotelmatobacter. The sequence continues at coordinate 912 of CAYOUY010000093.1, read as the reverse complement.
TGGCTACGCGCGGATCTCTGGGCGGTCTGGCGCGCACCACCGCTGATGTCGCCACGGTGCTCGATGCCTCGGGCCGCGACGTGATTCTGATTGAAACCGTCGGCGTTGGGCAGGATGAAGTGGACATCGTGCGGCTGGCCGACATCACGATCGTGATTCTCGTGCCCGGCATGGGCGACGACGTGCAGACGATTAAGGCCGGGATCATGGAGATTGCCGACATTTTCGTAATCAACAAGAGCGATCACGAGGGGGCCGAGCGCGTGGAGCGCGAGATTCGGGCGTTGCAGTCGCTGGCCATGCGCAAGGACGGCTGGACGCCTCCGGTTGTGAAGACGGTGGCGAGCGAAGGAGTCGGAATTGCGGAACTGGCGGCCGCGATCCGAGAGTATGAGGTGTACCTGCAAAAAGAAAATCGGGCGCTGAAAAAGAGCGTCGAGAACTGGCAGGAGCGGCTGGTGGAGATGCTGCGCGACGCCATGCTGGAGAAGGCGCGACAGCAGCTCGGCGACGGGAATGTTGCGCGGCTGGCGGCGGAAGTCGCCGAGCACAAGCGCGATCCGTATACGCTGGTGGAGGAGATCGCGGGGAAGGCTGGGAAGGGCGACTAAAAGCAGGTTCCTCACCGCCGCTTCGCGCCGGTTCGGAATGACAGACTCTGCTTATGGGATATCAGATTGACCATCTCGGAATCGCGGTGAAGTCGCTGGCGGCGGCGAAGGCGATTTATGAGAAGCTCGGCCTGACCGTGTCGGAGGAGGAGACGGTCGAGCAGGAGCAGGTGCGGCTGGTGATGGTTCCAGTCGGCGAGAGTCGGCTGGAGCTGCTGGAGGCGACATCAGAAAATTCGGCGATCGCGAAATTCATCGCCAAGCGCGGGGAAGGCCTGCACCATGTCTGCATGAAGGTCCC
>CAYOUY010000092.1:0-4716 GCA_964407245.1 uncultured Acidobacteriaceae bacterium | reverse complement strand
GGCTTCGCATCAGCGGCTGGCTTTGGCGTGACTGCACCAGGTTTTTCTGGAGTTGAGGCCGATTTGGCTGAGGATGCATCCGAGCCTGACGGAGTAGCCTTCACCGCGCCCGGGCTGGCGGGCTTATCCGCCGCCGGTTTCGGCTCGCCTTCCGGCGGCGGCGAAGGAGATTTGGTTTCGTCCGGCATATCGCGAAGGCACAATCCTCCGGCGGAGTCTGCGCAGGGAAGAACGTTCACTTTTATCAGCTTGAGGGAATGGTGTCAACGAGGGTGCGCACGCTCAGCCGCGCGCTTGCGCCTGATAGGTTTCGATCAGCTCACGAATGCGTTGCGCGTCGCCTTTGCGGTGACCATGGCTGGTGATGGGGTCGGTGCCGCCCGTAGATTCGATCACGATTTCCGCCCAGAACACGCCGGTGGAAATATGAACCGAAGCGACCTTCGACATGGCGATGCTTTCCTCGTTACTGCCGAACAGGCGTCCCTTTACGCGGGCGACCCGCTGCGGGCTGACGATCAGTTTTGTTGGAAAGAAGAAGTTGCCTTGCGTCCAGCGGCTGGCGGAGAAAGTCTCGGCGGGTGAGGAATCCATCAAGTCAGTCATTGTGAAATTGAGTAATTTGGTAATTGAGTAATTGCCAACCCACGGCAAGCCCAGCGCAGCCTGTAAATTACCCAATTCCTCAATTACCCAATCTCTCAATTGCCTACACCCACTCCAGCGCGCCTTTTTTCCAGACCCAGATGTAGCCGACGATCAGGATGGCGAGGAAGATCAGCATCTCCAGCAGCCCGAAGAGGCCAAAGGCCTTGAATCTCACCGCCCATGGGAAGAGAAAGATCGTTTCCACGTCGAACACCACGAACAGGATCGCAACAATGTAAAAGCGAACGGTGTAGCGTCCGCGGGCGCTGTCGATGGGATCAATGCCGCACTCGTACGGCATCAGCTTCGTCTTGTTGGGATTTGACGGCCGCACCAGTTTGGCCAGCAGCAGCGTGATGGGCAGCAGCGTGCCGACGATCGCGACGATGATAAAGATAGGGACGTAATTTTGCGGCATGATATTTGCCGGCCAGCACGCCATCCTAGCGCGGTTGCGACCAAGGTTCAAGGGGGAATGACTTATGTTTTGAAAGGGCGCGGCTTTCAGCCGCGCCGTCAAAGGCCGCAAAACCAACCGCGGCTTCAGCCGTTGAGTCCCTGGCCTCAACGCATTTGTCGGGGAAAAGGAAAACACTTCGCGCAAGATCCGACCGCAGCGTGGTTTCTTGGTAATAGCGCGTGAGGATTCCATTCTTCCAGACCAGCAGATCAGGATTGCGGTGGGCGAATCCATCCCAACCGGCGCCGGCATCGCGGGCCATGCGTTCGCGAATCAGAAAAAAGTAGGCGTGCGTGACGGTTTCGTTGTAAAGCTGCGACTTGCCCCGGGCATCGGCGTACCGCTTCAAGGCCGCGACGAATTTCTCCAGAGCCTCAAGTGGCGGATATTCGGACAGGTACGCGAATGCGAGGCGGACGTGGTCAGCGTGATGAAACCGGGGCAGCGCGTCGGCTTCGAAGTGGCGGATGAGCTCGGCGTTGGTCATAAGATGAGCTTCAAGTTGCGTGTTCATTGCGGTTTCCCTGCGCGCCTCCACGCTCATCGGCCGATTGCGATCGCCAAGGCCGCGGCCGCGTAGATCACTAGGTTGCCAACGTTGTACTGGCCGTGCAGCAGGTGAATCAGGATCGCGAAAACAAATACCGCAAACAGCAGCCACGCCCCACGAACGGCAGTCTTGGGGATCAGCAGAAGAATGCAGCCGCCAATCTCACCCCACCCGAGCAGCATCCTGACGAACGCCGGCATGTGCGTGCGAGCGAAATCGTGGGCAGCCCCGGGCAGTACAAAGAGCACTGCTTCAATCAGGATGACCACGCCAAGGACGTACCGCAGGATGCACAAACCGACGTTGGCTTTCATGGGATCCACCTTCCTACTTTTCTCCTTTGCGTGGTGATCCGGCTCGAATTTCCTTCAAGCGGTGGCTGGCGCTCGAGTCCAGGTCGAGTTCGTAGAATTTCTTGAGCTCGCGAATGCGTTCGAGCGACGCCGGGCTGAACGGAGTCTTGCCGTCGAAGGCGTGCAGCACGATACCTTCCAGAACATCGCCGAGGGTCATGTCGTGATATTCAGCGAAGGCTTTCAGGACTTTCAGGATTCGTTTTTCGATGCGAACACCGGTTTGCACGCGCTCGACTTCCAGTCTGGGCTCATCTGTCATGGTACCAATGTACCAAGGTACGTCAACAGTAGTCAAGCGTGATCGGTGGGACTTTTTGCGGCAGCGAGTTGACTCCGCATCCCGGAAAACTAGAATCAAAGGCCTGAAAATCTTCGCCGAGCGGATCGGCTTCCTCGCTTGCCGCCGCCAGGAGGACCCCATGATGGAAAATTTGTACGAATTGATCGGGGGATATGACACGATCAAAGCTGCGACGGAGCGTTTTTATGAAAGAGTTCTGGCCGATGAAAACCTGCGCCACTTTTTTGTGCAAACCGACATGGCGCACCTCCGCTCCCGTCAAATCATGTTCGTTTCTATGCTCCTCGGCGGACGAGTCTACACCGGCAAAAACATTCACGACGCGCATGCCGGGGCCAGGGGGCATGGTATGGAAGAAGCGCACTTTGACCTGTTTCTCAAGCACTTTCGAGCTGCTCTGGAGGAGGTCGGCGTCGAGCCGGAAAACGCTGCGAAAGTCATGCAGCCTCTGGCGAACTGGCGCAAGGCGGTTCTGGATGCATAAGGCTTGATCAAGAACTCGAAAACGTATCTCCAGAGATTGCTGCCTCAGATGCCATTTCATTCTTCACGGCCCGCTCGCGACTCGCTCTGGCAGGAACTTCGGGACAGCATCGTACCCGCGCTCTCCGCCTCCCGAACGGATTGTTTATAATCTCCGTTCTCTTACAAGCAACCCAAGGAACCCATTGGCCCTCGACGACAACATTTACAACCTGCGGCGCGAAAAGCTGAAGCAGATCGAAGCGCTGGGGCAGCCCGTTTACCGCAGCAAGTACGAATTCACGCACACCTTGCCGCAGATTTTGGAGCAGCACTCGGGAAAGACCGCCGAGGAACTGGAGAGTTCTCGCGTGAACGTGCGCGTCGCCGGGCGCATTATGGCGATCCGGCTGATGGGCAAGGCCGGGTTTGGTCACCTGCAGCAGGGCGGGCAGCGGCTGCAGATTTACGTCAAGAAGGATGCCGTCGGCGACAAGGGCTTCGAGCTGTACAAATTGCTCGACCTCGGCGACTTCGTGGGCGTGAGCGGATACCTGTTCCGCACGCGCACCGGTGAATTAACCGTTCATGTAGAAGAGGTCACCTTTCTCAGCAAGGATCTCTTGCCGTTGCCAGAGAAATGGCACGGGCTGACCGATGTGGAGCTGCGCTACCGGCAGCGCTACGTCGATCTGGTGATGAATCCGGAGGTGCGCGAAGTTTTTCTGAAGCGCACCAAGCTGGTGCAGTCGGTGCGGCGGACACTCGACGCTCAGGGATTCATTGAAGTCGAGACGCCGATGATGCAGTCGATCGCGGGCGGAGCTGTGGCGCGGCCGTTCGTGACCCATCACAACACGCTCGACATGGATCTTTTCCTGCGCATCGCGCCGGAGCTTTATCTGAAGCGGCTGCTCGTGGGTGGTTTCGATCGCGTCTATGAGATCAATCGCAACTTCCGCAATGAGGGCCTGGGATGGCGCTGGAACCCGGAGTTCACGATGATGGAAGCGTACCAGGCGTACACCGATTATTTGGGCATCATGAATGTGACGCAGGAGGTCATCACCGAGGCCGCAAAGGCGGTGAACGGCAGCACGAAATCGAAGTGGACGGTTACGCAAGATGGAAAAGAAATTGTCCAGGAGATCGACTGGGCAAACTGGCAGAAGATGACAATGCGCGAAGCGATCATTAAATTCTGGCCGGAAATGCCCGGACCTAGACCACAGCGGGATGACTTTGCGTCGGAAATTATCGTCAGATCAATGGTCGGCCAACTTGTAAATTCAGGCGTCAAGTTCGCGTATGACTTTGGCAAGCCAGTGGGCGCGACGGTGGCGGCGATTTTTGAAGCTGTTGCCGAGGAACACCTCACGCAGCCCACTATTATTTACGAATTTCCCACCGCGGTCTCGCCCCTTTCAAAGCAGAAGCCCGACGAGCCGGAGTGGACGGAGCGCTTCGAAATCTTCGCAGGGCAGATGGAGATCTCGAACGGCTTCAGCGAGCTCAATGATCCCGAAGACCAGCGGCGGCGATTCGAGGCCCAGTTGAAAGAGCGCGAGCGTGGTGATGAGGAAGCCCACCAGATGGACGAGGACTACATTCGCGCCTTGTCGTACGGCATGCCGCCGGCGGGCGGCGTCGGTCTCGGCATCGACCGGTTGTGCATGCTGCTCACCGACTCGCACACGATTCGCGATGTGATTCTGTTTCCCCTCCTGCGGCCGGAGAAGGACTCATCCGCGGGGTTTGAGAACGAGGCACAACAGGGGAAGTAGGGGGAGTTTACTGTGAAGTTGTTACCTTCTCAGTACCTACAAATGCACTGTGAGTAGTGCATGCCCCAATCCTATACTTCTGGCATAGTTTGGGCTCTGAAGTGGCGGCGCTACTGTAGTGTCCAGAAAAAGACACTGGGTCAGTAGCGCTTTGC
>CAYOUY010000091.1:0-6158 GCA_964407245.1 uncultured Acidobacteriaceae bacterium | reverse complement strand
AGGTTTTTTCCCCACTCTAAACGCAACCGAACAAGGAGAGTTTAACAACGGTATTTCGCAGTTCATCGAAGTCGAAGGTGTGATCGATTCACCCCAGGGCGACGGCGGGTTGGGCCCTGGATTTAACTCCAACAGTTGCGGTTCCTGCCATGCGCAGCCGGCGACTCTGGGAACGAGCCCCAGCCCAACTAGCCCGCAGGTCCCTCAACCGAATCCGCAGATTGCGGCGGCCTCGGCGAGCGGCGCGACCAATACGATTCCACCGTTCATTACCGCCAATGGCCCGGTGCGGGAAGCGAGATTTGTAACCCACCCGGACGGCACGCCCGACGGCTCAGTTCACAATCTGTTTACCATCGCCGGGAGAACCGATGCTCCCGGATGCAATTTACAACAGCCCGACTTTCTTGCGGAACTCAAGGCTGACAATGTGATCTTCCGCATTCCCACACCTCTGTTCGGGCTCGGCCTGGTGGAAAACACGCCCGACTTTGTGCTGCGCAACAACCTGAGTGCCACGGCACAGCAGCGCGCGGCGCTCGGAATCGGCGGGAGCTTCAATACCAGCCCGAACGACGCCACCATTATGAAGTTCGGCTGGAAGGCGCAGAACAAGTCTCTGACCATCTTCGCCGGAGAAGCCTACAACGTGGAGATGGGAATTTCCAACGACGTGATGCCAAACGAGCGCAACCTGATCAAGGGATGCATCTTCAATCCGACTCCGGAAGACTCGCATTCCCAGGCTGGCGGCTCCGACGTAGACGCATTCGTCGACGCCATCCGCCTGTCGGCGCCGCCGACGCCGGTTGCGGCCACGAGCGATACGCAGCTTGGGCATGATCAATTTGTCGCCGTCGGATGCTCCCTATGCCACTCGGAAGCCTTGGTGACTGCGAATTCCTTCAACACGGGAATGAGCCAAGTCACTTATCATCCGTTTTCCGATTTTGCCCTTCACCACATGGGAACGAATCTGGCGGATGGCGTTTCTCAGGGTGCGGCCGGCGCGGACCAGTTCAGAACTGCGCCGCTGTGGGGCATCGGGCAGAGAATCTTCTTCCTGCACGACGGCAGAACCCAGGACTTGCTGAACGCGATTCAGCAACATCGTTCGCCGGGATCGGAGGCCAGCGCGGTCGTGCAGAAATTCAACCATCTGACGGCGCAACAACAGCAAGCGATCCTGGATTTTCTCAGGTCTCTGTAGGTAGGAGTCACGAGGCCGTATTGCGGGCTGGTTCCCGGTAGATGGAGCCAGCCCGGTTTCAGCGGCCCAACCGTCACCTCGTCGAGGCAAGCTGTGGGTGTGAGGTCGTCCGCGGTTTCTACTCGGCCGGGTGCTCGATTCCGTTCGCCTGCGGAATCAACTGGCGATAGACATAGTTGGGAACGTCGCCGTTCCAATGGCCGACGGTCTTCGCGTATCCGACAATACCAAGGAACAGCGCTGCGATCCCGGCCGCCATGGCCCACACCGGAAGGCGCCCGTGGTCGGGAGATTCCGACCAGGGAGGCAGCGCCATCTGCAGTGCGCCTTCCGCCGGGCATACGGCGACGCACTCCAGACATCCCGTGCATTCCGCCGACTTGATCGTCACCAGCTTGTCCACCGGCAAGGCAGCGGGGCATGCCTTGGCGCACTTTGCGCAATCAATGCAGGCCGTCGCGTCGCGGCGGATGCGCATGGGACTGAGCAGGGAAGTGAGGCCGAGCAGCGCTCCATACGGACACAAGTATCGGCACCAGAAGTTCTGCACCAGCACCGACGCCACCACCAGAACGCCCAGTACGCTGGCCGCAGTTTCTCCGAGGTAGCGAAAGAAATTCAGCATGCGCACATCGGCAATGGCGCCGTAGGGGCTGCGCATGAATTGTTCGATCGCGTCGGCGGACATGTTTGCAACCGCCCACACGAAAAAACCGAGCAACAGATACTTCAGGCTGCGCAAGCCGAGATCAAGCCAGCGTGGGAGGCGGAAATTGCTGCGAAGAATCTGCCGCCCTGCCCGCCACAGATATTCCGAAAGCGTTCCAACAGGACAGAGCCAGCTGCAGAATGCTTTGCGAAACAGGAATGCGATAGCCAGGAAGCTAAGCAGCAGGAACATCGCGGCCGGGTGCGTAGCCGGCAGACGGCCCGTGCTCAGCCAGTATTTCAGGTTCATCAGCCCGGCAATGGGAAGCCAGCCCTCGACACCGGCGGGCCGCAGGAAGGCCCGATCATAAGCGCCGGTTTCGAGGCGGCGAACCCAGAGATAAAACACGCCGCCGAGGCCGACGTTCAGCAGCAGGAATGCAAACTGAAAGACTCCCCGCAGCGGTTGCGAGTAGTCGCGCGACGAGCGGCGGGCGAGTTTCTTCCGCACCGCTTTCTTCTGAACTGCAGTGAGTCGGACGCCGGAGTCACTGGCCGCGCGCTCCGGGCTCAGAAAAGTTCCTGCGCATGGATCGGTCTGCGTCGCCATGTGTTGATGCAGCTCTCAGACCGTTGTTGCCGCCGTCGCCGGCTCGTACGGGCAGAACGGATCCGTGCCCAGCGCGTCGCCGGTGTGGGCGAAGGCGCGAGCACGCGATCCGCCGCAGATGTGGCTGTATTCGCAGGCGCCACATTTTCCGTGGAAAGTTTCTGGCGAGTGTAACGCGCGAAAGATGTCAGTCCTGCGATAAACGTGCACCAGTGAGTCCTTGCGCACATTGCCGCAGTGCAGCGGGAGGAATCCAGAGGGGAAAATCTCGCCGAGATTGGAGACGAAGACGATGCCGTGTCCGTCGCGGATCTGGAATCCACGATAGACGGACTTGGTTTTCATCTCCGCTGTGGCCATGTGCTGCTTGCGCATTTCTTCGACGGCGATGCGGCGGTACGAGGGTGCTTCCGTCGTCTTGATCTGGAAGGGCGCATTGGGCGAAAGATCGAACACCCACTTCATGATGCGTTCGCCTTCTTCGGGGGAAACTTCGTTGAGTTGTTTGCCCCGGCCGACCGAAATCAGCATAAACAGGCTCCAGCGCATGACCGGAAAACTGGTGCGCAGCAGTTCATAAATTGCAGGCAGATCGTCGGCGGTCTCTTCGGCGACCAGCGTGTTGACCTGGATGGGAAGGCCGATGCGCCCGCAGTGACGAGCCGCTTCCATCGTGCGCTCGAAGGTTCCCGGCACGGCGCGGATGTTGTCGTGCTTCTCGGCGCAGGAGCCGTCGAGACTGAGGCCCATGGCCTGGATTCCATGCGCTTTGAGTTTGGAGATCGCGTCGTTAGTCAGCTGCGACGTAGCGGCGGGAGTGATGGAAACTTCGATGCCCAGACCCCTCGCGTAATCGATCAATTCATAAATGTCTTTGCGGTTGAGCGGATCGCCGCCCGTCAGAATCAGATGCGGCAAGGGATCGCCGAAATCGCGAAGCTGCTCGAGAAACTGCTTGCTCTGCTCCGTGTTCAGCTCCAGCGGATTTGCGTTCGGCATCGCCTCGGCGCGGCAATGCTTGCAAGCCAGGCCACAGGCCTGCGTCATCTCCCAGTAAACCAGCATGGGATTTCTGGAAAAGTCGTATTTTGGAAGATCATGAGTCCCACGGCCCATGTGCGGATGATTACCGGCTACCACCATGATGTCCCCCTTCGGCGCAGAAAGGCTTGCCACTGAACCCTGAAAAAGAACTCCCACAAGCACCTTCAGGTTAGGGTTCCTAGTAGAAAAAGGCTGTGATTGCAATCACAGTGCGCGGTGACGGCTCTCGCAAAAAGGCGGTCCTAACCCCTAGGTCTCGGGTCTTGGGGTCAGCGTTGTGTAAATGGAGATTTGCCTAATACCCAAGACCCAATGCCCAAGACCCAAATAGAAATGCCCGGGTCTGGGGGTGAGCACCTAGACCCGGGCAGGCTGTTCCATGATGTGGCGAAGGGAGGGGACCCGGCTGTGCGGCTGGCACGCCCGGAACACGCCGGTGAGCGGATCATACCCTCACATCTGCGTCGGCTGCCTGCTTTTGCAGCCCTGCAGGTTCGCCCGTTGGAACAGCGATCTTAAATTCCCACTGATCCAACCGCTTCTACTTTTTCTGCTCGCTGCGCACGTATTCGACGACCATCTTGATCTGATCCGGGGTCACGCCCTTGGCAGCGAATGCGTGCATCGGCTTCTTGTCCTTGCCGCCATTGGCGATTGCGTCCGTCAAGTCCGCATCGGAGGCCTTCTTGGCATCGTCGGAAACCAAGCTGGGAATCTTGGCCGCGGGTTTTCCGGCGAGGTCGACGCCGTGGCAAGCGGCGCACTTAGCTTTGTAAACACTCGCGCCGTCGTCAGCCGCCCACGAAAGATCGGGTAAGACCAGGAACAGCGCCACTGCAATCATCACGATCAGGATAACCAGCTTCACCATCTTCATGAGTGCATTCCTTTCAGAACCTGGTGTCTCGGCTGCGTTTGCGCTGAAGCTTGGGAATCCCGCAAACGAATACCACGACAGAATAAGAACGTACTAATCGTCTTGCAGTTTCTCCACTAGCCAAAAAATGGTCTGTGACCGTGCTCACGTTTCATCGTGATTCAAGCACGCCATGGGTAAGGTCGCGTCGTGGGAAAACACTCGCAAACCCGCGTAATATGCCGCAGGAAATTGCGCGAAATCAGCCTGTTGTCTTTTGCAGCACTTACAAGTTACTCAAAACAATATCTTTGCCTCATCCGGCGACAACGTGTGGTTTGGCTAGATCCTTGCGATTATCACTTGCGCGAGAGGTGTACCGAGTGGAAGCTACGTTCCTGGTCATTGGGCTGAACCACCGCACAGCGCCGCTGGTCATGCGGGAACGTTTCTGGATCAGCGACAACCGCCGCTACGATGTGCTGCGAGAGTTGCAGACCGCAGATGGCATCGAAGAGGTCGCCATACTCTCCACTTGCTCTCGTACAGAATTCCTGTTCTGGGCCAGTGAGCCCACCCAGGCCTCCAATTCCCTGTTGCACTTCCTCGCCACGGAACATGGCCTGAAGCTCAGCGAGTGGGAGCACTTCTATCGCTTGCTGGATGAAGCCGCGCTTACGCACATCTTCCAGGTAAGTTCCGGATTGGATTCATTCGTATTGGGCGAGCCGCAGATTGTCTCGCAGGTGAAAGCGGCCTGGGAACAGGCGCGCAATGTGGGCACTGCGGGACGCTTTCTGAATGCGGTGCTGGAAAAGGCTCTCAACGTCTCGCAACGTGTGCGCAGCGAAACTGAGATCGGCAAGCTGGCAGGTTCGATTCCCACCGCGGCCTTGGATTTAGCACGGCAGATTTTCGGCTCGCTTGAGGGCCGCCGCGTACTTCTGCTAGGAGCCGGAAAGATGAGTGAACTCTCGGCCCGGCAGATGGTCGAGGGCGGTGCCGCGGCGGTGGTGGTGATCGACCAGTCCTCGGCACGGGCAAAAGAACTGGCGGAAAAAACCGGGGGCAGCACGGCGAGTCTGGCCGATCGCTGGAAGTGCATGTTGTGCGCCGACATCGTCATCAGCGCAACCGGATGCCCGCATGTCGTGCTCTCCCGCGAGGAAGCTGAGCGTATCGCGATGGAGCGAAACCGTGTGCCGTTGCTGATGATCGACCTCGCGATGCCGCGCGACGTCGATCCTGAAGTGCGCCGCGTCGATGGAATCCTGCTCTACGATCTGGATGGGCTGGAGTGCGCTGTAAAAGATACGGTTTCAGAAAACTCGGATGGTGCTGTTGCCAGCGCCGCGAAAATCGTGGCTGCAGAAGCCCAGACGTTCCGCAGCCAATTAGAGACGGAGAATGCGGTCCCCACCATCGTGGCATTGCGCCGCCGTCTGGACGAACTCTGCCGGCAGGAACTGGACTCCTTCATCGAGGAGCGCGGGCCGTTCAGCAGGGAGCAGGATCAGTCTCTGCACGCTCTCACCAACCACGTCACGCGAAGAATTGCCAGCTGCCTGGCCCGTGAGCTCAGGGGCATTCCAGAGAAGCAGGATCAGGAGCAGATGGCGGCCGCGGTCGCCCGCCTGTTCCACCTCGAATCGCCGCAACCGGCGCTGCCCGGCGCCAATTTGCAGAAGCGAAACCCCGAGAGCAAAAGCGATGCCCCAAGCAAAGCGCGAGCCATCGCGATCAACTACTAACCCCTGCCGGTGGTGTGCGTCTCGCCCTCGTTGACGCCT
>CAYOUY010000090.1:0-11202 GCA_964407245.1 uncultured Acidobacteriaceae bacterium | reverse complement strand
AAGCGGCCAGAAGTGGGGCACCCGGGATTTGCCTCCCCACATGATCCTTTCGGCTCTCCTGCTTTGCATGAGGGATACAGCAGCCCCGGAATCGCTCTAACAATTGATAACCGATAGGTTGCACCTCGCGCGTGTAGCTTTGCTGTCGGAAGCTGCATCGGGGAAAATGGGACGAATTCCGCACGTTTTGTGCTCTCGCCCAATCTCAAAAAGTGCGTGATACATATCACAAACTCAAGTGCCGATGATCACAGACGCGCCTACCTCCCAGGTTTAGTGTTTGCTGTCCACAAATCGGACCAACTTAGTCCAATTTGGGAATCAACATGCAGATCACTCGCGCTACGGATTACGCCGTCCGGGTGATGATCCATCTGGCAGGGCTGCCGGCGGGCTCCTCTCTCCGTCAATCGGAGTTGTCGAAGGCGACCGATGTTTCCGGCCACTTTCTGTCCAAGGTGTTGCAGCAATTGGTCCGGTCGCGGCTGATCCGCTCGCAGCGTGGAACGGGCGGGGGATACACGTTGGTCGTCCCCGCCGCCGCGGTTTCGCTGCTCGACGTGGTCGAGGCCATGGAAGGCCCCATTCGTTTGAACCAGTGCCTGGAAGAGGGACCTTCATGCGACCGGAAGTCGTGGTGCCCCGCTCACCAGGTCTGGGCCGAAGCCCAATTGGCAGTGGCGCAGGTTTTGGGCGCGGCTTCCATCGCCAAGCTGGCGGCACAGGCGGAAACAAGTTCGCCGGCGCTGTATCAGCGCCATGACAAACCAATCTGGATTGCTGGAATCCCTAGAAAGGGCAACGGCAGGCGGATCCATCGAAGTCATGGCCCGTGAAAACCGCAACAGGTGCGGCAAATGGAGCTTACCTGGCTCGCCATCATCGCCAGCTTGTGTATGGGAATTGGCGCCGTGCTCCTGTTTATTTTTGCCGTCAAGAAGAATTACTTCCGCAACCTGGAAGACACCAAGTACCAGGTCTTCTGGTCCGACGTAGAAGAGCTGGTCGACTCTCCCAGGGAGCCAACCCCAGCCAACGAAGAAGACAACGGGGAAGACGCGGAAGAACAGAACGAGGAGGAAAAGGATGAAGACTCCCGCGAAGCCTGAGATTGAAGAAGGCGGCGACGCGATGACGCGGCGGAGACTGTTGTCGTGGCTGAGCGGCTTCGGGCTGTTCGGCTCGCTGATTATCACGGTTCTCTCCAATCTGATCTTCATCAAGCCGCGCGCCACTTACGGCCAGCCCAATCGTTTTTCCATCGGCAAGCCTGAGGATTTTCCCTCTGGCGCCAGGGTTTCGCTCGATGCGCGCCGCGTCTGCATCGTGCGCGATGGCGACAAAATCGCCGCCATCTCCACCACCTGCACTCACTTGGGCTGCATCGTCGCGGTATCCGAGACGGGCTTTTCCTGTCCCTGTCACGGTTCCCGATATGACCAGGACGGCAATGTGACCGGTGGCCCGGCCCCCAGAGCCTTGCCCTGGTATCAGGTCAGCCTCGCGCCCAACGGCGATATCGAAGTCGACAAAGACACAGAGATTGAAGCGGGGAATTACTTGCGCGTATGAGCAGCCCAACGAAAACTCGAAATCCGCTGATCGCTCTGCCGGAGAACATCTGGCGGTCGATCTTCCGCAACCCGCTCCCGTCGTCGGATCTGGGGCGGGCCTCGACCAGCTTCACCAATTTCTTTCTGCATCTGCATCCGGTCAAGGTTCACCGCAATAGTTTGCGGGCCACGTTCACGCTGGGCCTGGGGCTGATCTCATTTTTTCTGTTCATGATTCTGGTGGTGACCGGAATTCTGCTGATGTTTTATTACGTGCCCTCCACCACTCAGGCCTACGACCGCATGCTCGACCTGCGCGGCACGGTGGCATTCGGCATTTTCTTGCGCAACATGCATCGCTGGGCGGCGCACGGCATGGTGGCCGTCGTCTTTCTGCACATGTGCCGCGTCTTTCTGACCGGCTCTTACAAGCCGCCCCGGGAATTCAACTGGGTGCTCGGGGTCCTGTTGCTGCTGATCACTTTGTTCCTGAGCTTCACCGGCTATCTGCTGCCCTGGGACCAGCTCGCTTTCTGGGCGATCACCGTCGGGACCTCGATCGCGAGCTACGCGCCCATTGCGGGCAAGGAAATCAAGTTCCTCTTGCTCGGCGACTCCACCGTCGGCCAGGAAGCATTGCTTCGGTTCTACGTCCTGCACGTCGCTGTCCTGCCGGCCGTGCTCTCGCTGCTGGTCGCCATTCACTTCTGGAGAATTCGCAAGGACGGCGGTCTGTCGCGTCGCGAGGAAGAAGACGCGCTTCCCGCGGACGTCCCCGCGCCAGCTCAAGTGGAGTTCGTTCAGGGCCCCGCTGTAGTGATGGCAACGTCTCCGGCGGCCGCAGCCGCAGCCCAGCCGGTGCTTCAGAAGCGCCACTATGGAATTCAGGGACTGGTCCGCGGGCCATTCACCAAGGTCGGCAACGTGCCCGACCGCTCCGTTTTCGCCTGGCCCAACCTGTTCATGGCGGAACTGGTCGTATTCCTCATCACCGTCGCCGGAGTCTTGCTGGTCTCGTTGTTCTTCAACGCACCTCTGGAAGAGCCGGTGAACGTGATGCACCCGCCAAATCCGGCGAAAGCGCCCTGGTATTTCCTGGGCCTGCAGGAGCAGGTCAGCTACTCCGCGTTTTGGGGAGGCGTCGGCATCCCCACCATCGAGGTGCTGCTGTTGCTCCTGGTGCCGTATCTCGATCGCAAGGTCGCGGGCGTGGGCCGCTGGTTCGCCCGGGAACGCCTGCTGGCCAATTCACTTTTCCTGACGTTCGTCGTCGTCAACGTGGTTTTGATCATCATCGGGACATTCTTCCGCGGCCCGAACTGGGAGTTCGTGTCGCCATGGTGACCAGGATTGCCGCGACGAGAGTGTGAGCAGAGTTTGAGGAGACATTCGTGAGCACGCGCGTAACATTGGCCGTCGCAAGTTTCGTGGTGCTGATCGTGCACGGCATCGTCTTCTACGATCAGTTCTTCAACCGGTGGGAAAAGCACCAGACCGCCTATTTTGAGCAGGCCCGCAGCCTGGCGAAAACCGATGCCGAACGGCACGCCCTGGACCAGCGCAGCCCCCGCATCGAGCAAATCATCGTGACGCAGTTTGGCGAATCGCGCGTGGACCGTTGCACCACCTGCCACGTTGCCAGCGACGATCCCCGCTTCCAGAATCACGCGCAGCCCCTTCGCACGCATCCTTATTCCGCTGCGCTGGGCGATGTGCAGGTCAACGGCCGCTGGGAGCGACGCCACAAATTTACCGACTTCGGCTGCACCATCTGCCACGATGGCCAGGGACGCGGCCTCGAGTCTTTCTACGCCCACGGCGGGGACATCTTCTGGCCCGACCCCATGCTCGGCTACGTGACGCAGGCCAATTGGCACTCCGAGTTCAAGCCAAAGCTGACGGGCAAAGAGTACATGCAGGCCAACTGCGCCCAGTGCCACACCGAGGACAACTTTGCCGGAACTGTGCTGGTGCAGCGCGGACGGCAACTCTTCTTCGAAAAAGCCTGCTACGGCTGCCATCGCATCGAAGGTCTTTCCAACGGCACTCTCGGCCCCGATCTCAGCGACGTCGGCAAGAAATACAAGATCAACTACCTGTGGGAACACACCGTCAATCCGCGCGCTTTTCAGCCGACGTCATTCATGCCCAAGTTCGACCTCAGCGACGACGAGATCAAGGCGCTCACCGTTTTCCTGAAGAGCCGCCGCGGCATCAATTTCGCGGAAACCGCGCTCGGCCAATATCGCGCTCGTCTGCAGCAGGCAAAGGCTGAAGGGCCGAAGCAAGAGGCGTCCGCCGCTCCTTCCGCCACGCGCGGCGAACAACTCATCGGCGAACGCTCCTGCACGGCCTGCCACCGGCTGGGCGAAAAAGACGGCCACATCGCACCCGATCTCTCCTACGAAGGTCTGATCCGCGATGAAGACTGGATGATGGCCCACTTCCGCGAGCCGAAATCCAAAATTCCCGATTCCATCATGCCCGTCTTTGGATTCGCCGACGCCGATTTCCATTCCATCTCGGCCTATCTGAAGACGCGCACCACTGCGCCTTCGTTCAAGACGGGCGAGGAAATCTACAAGGGCCTCTGCGCCCGTTGCCATGGAGAAAAAGGCGACGGCAAGGGCGTTACGTACCTCTATCTCGATCCGGCGCCGCGCGACCTGACCAAGGCCGCATTTATGAACAGCAAGCCCGACGAGCGCTTCCTGCAGTCGCTGAAAAACGGCGTCCCGGGCACATCGATGCCTCCCTGGGAACGCGTGCTCACCGACGAACAGCGCCGCGCTGTCCTCACCTATGTCTTCCAGACATTCGTAAAGGAGCCGCGCAGTCAGGTCAAAGAACGCAAAGTTCCCGACAGGAATCCCGTCGCCTTCAACCCGGAGTCGATCCATCGCGGCGAAGAAATCTTCCTCACTCGCTGCACCGGATGCCACGGGCGCAAGGCCGACGGCAAGGGGCCGAACTCGCTCGACATCAGCCCGCGCCCGCGCAACCTGCGCAATTCCTTCTTCATTAGCAACGTGCCCGACAAGCGGCTGTTCGATTCGATCCTCTACGGCGTGCAGGGAACCGCCATGCCGTCGTGGATCGACTATGGCCTCACACAGAATGATGCCGGCGATCTTATTAATTTCATTCGCAGTTTGAACTCCCAGACAGCTCCGCCTGCCGGTGAGAAATCTCCAACCCTCACCTCGCAGGTGAATCTGTCCCAGGCGAACCCGTACCAGACGAATCAGGAGGTGCCATGCCAGGACAAGGGCAAGGACAAAGCCAAGTGCAAGTAACCAGAGCAACCCCGATCGGCGCCGTACCGCTGGCCGATTCGGTTCACGAAGACACGACCGCGAAGTGGTTTCTGCTCAGCTCGGTCACGTACTTCTTCATTGTCGGAATCATTGCTTTGACTATCGCGGCCAAGTTTGTCTGGCCGCAACTGCTGGGCAGCGTCGCCTACCTTACGTATGGCCGCCTTCGCCCGCTGCATGTGAATGGAATGCTGTTCGGCTGGCTTCTGCCCGCAGACCTGGGGCTGGCCTACTACGTCGTTCCCCGATTGTGCGGCGTCAAGCTTTGGAGTGAGAAGCTGGGCATCGCAACCGCCGTTCTCTGGAACATCATCGTCCTCGGCGCAGTCTACGCCCTGCCCGCCGGCTACAACAAGGGATGGGAGTACGCCGAGCTTCCACTTCCGCTGGTTGCGCTGGTCGTTGTCGCCTGGGTCATGTTCGGCATAAACATTTTCGCGACTGTGGCCACGCGCAAATATGAACAGATGTACGTCAGCCTGTGGTACACGCTGGCGACCATCCTGTGGACCACGTTCGTCTATCCCACGGGCAATGTCGCCGTGCTGTTCACCACCGGCACGAATCAGGCCAACCTGAACTGGATGTACGTCCACAACGCCGTCGGCTTGATCTTCACGCCGATTGGCTTGGCCATGGCCTACTACTTCATCCCCAAGGCCTCGAACACGCCGCTCTACAGCCACAAGCTGTCGATGATTGGCTTCTGGTCGCTCGCCTTCGTTTACGTCTGGACTGGCGCGCACCACATGATTCACGGGCCGATCTCGCAGTGGCTGCAGACCATCGCCATCGCGTTCTCGGTAATGCTCCTGATCCCCGTCTGGACTGTGGTCTACAACTTCTTCGCCACGATGAAGGGGCAGTGGCATCAGCTGCGCGACAACATTCCGCTGAAGTTCCTGATGTCCGGTGTCGTGTTCTATCTCCTCACCTGCTTCCAGGGACCGATGCACAGCCTGCGCTCGGTCACCGCCATCGTGTCGAAGACCGACTGGATTCCCGGCCATGCACACATGGCGCTGCTTGGCTGCTTCTCCTTCTTTGCCATCTCCGGCACTTATTACGTGGTGCCGCGCATGTTCAAGACCAAGTTGCACTCCGACGCCCTGGCCAACTGGACCTTCTGGTTCTTCATGATCGGCGGCCTCGGCTTCTTCGTGACTCTGTGGCTGGGCGGCTTCTGGCAGGGCTGGCAATGGAACAACCCGGCCATTCCGTTCATTGACACGGTCAAGGCGCTCAAGCCGGTCTGGACCGTTCGCTTCTTCTCCGGCGTGCTGATGTTCCTCGGCATCGCCACATTCCTGTTCAACATTCTGGCGACTGTGGTCAACAGCGGCCAGTCCGCGACACGCACGGCTCCCGCCGTCACCGCTTAAGGAGGATGCCATGTTAGGAAATACTGACAAGAGTGCGATCGGCTTCGTGATTGCCGCCCTGGTGTTCTTCTTCATCGGAGGCCTGCTCACCACAGTGGTCCCGCCGCTGGTCGATAAGAGTTGGTCCAAGCCCTTCGAGAACGACGATCCTTCGAAGGGACCGACGGGCAAGCTGCGTCCCTATACCGAGCTCGAGCTCAAGGGCCGCGCCATCTATGTGAAAGAGGGCTGCTGGTATTGCCACACGCAGCAGACCCGCACGCTCTGGGCCGACACCAAGCGTTCCGGCTGGAAAGGCGTCGACTCGCCGATCTCCACGCCCGACGAGTTCGTCTACGACAGCCCGCACATGTTCGGCACCAAGCGCACGGGCCCGGATCTTTCCCGTGTTGGCGGCAAGTATGACCGCCAGTGGCACCGCACGCACTTCCGCAATCCGCGCGACTTGACGCCCGGTTCGGTCATGCCCCCGTTCCCGTGGATTGCCAACGATGACGACCAGTTCAACGCGCTCGTGGCCTACATCCAGACTCTCGGCCGCGCCAAGAACTGGAGGCCAGACAACGACTACGAGAAGTAGAGGACGCGACCATGCACGACTACACGTATCCGAGCGTTTACCTCGCGTACCTGATGTTTTTCCTGTGCCTGGCGGGAGCCATTTACTTTCTGGTCCGCTCCCGCCATGGCGGTTACTGGGGAAGTCAGAGCGAAGATCCCAAATACCGCATGCTGGCCGACGATGAGAGCGGCGGCAATGCGGAGAACGAGACAAAGCAGGGAGGTCAGTGATGGCAGAAACCAAAGTTGCAAAAGAACCTGAAACTGAAACTGATATCCACCAATATGCCGACGGCTGGATCAGTGAGCGCAAGGGCACCGGCGTGCCCACATTCTTGAAGTTTGCTTACATCGTGATCATCGCCGGTGTGCTCGGCTATTTCTTCATTTATATGAACGGCGAAGTGAACCACTCCGATCGCGGAGCGCTGGTGCGCCAATTTAATGCTGCAACGCAGTCCTCGCCGGCGCTCATGTATGCGGTCATTGCGATGGTCGTGGTTTACGCCGTCATCGTGGTGGTGTTCGCATTCAAGGCTGTTCACAAGGACTAGAGGTGCTGTGGAAAGCACGTTTTGAAAGGGCGCGCCTTCAGGCACGCCGCTCGGACCCCAGAGAGATGCGGGCTTTAGCCCCTGAGCGGACGCAGGAACCTAAATGACCGAGTGGGCACAGTTCGAGGCGATCGAAGGAGCGGACTATTGGATCCGGATGGTTAAATGCCAGCACGCCTGCCCCGTACACACGAACGCGTGTGGCTACGTGACCGCGATCGGTGAAGGCCGCTACGAAGACGCCTACCGCATCGCCCGCGCCACCAATCCGTTTGCTTCGATCTGTGGCCGGGTGTGCGGCGCTCCCTGCGAAGTGAACTGCCGCCGCGGCGACGTCGACGCGCCCGTTTCCATTCGTTCCCTGAAGCGCTTCGTCACCACGCAGTTTGGACCGGAGTCCGGCGACTTCCGCGTCTATCGCGAAGGCTGCGATCAGCGCATGTTGCCGCCCAACCGCGGAAGCTACGAAAAAATCGCAGTCATCGGCGCCGGCGTTTCCGGATTAACCGTCGCCCACGACCTCACCCAGATCGGCTACAAAGTCACGGTCTTCGAAGCGAATTCCGAACCTGGAGGCATGTTGATGGTAGGTGTGCCCGTCTTTCGCCTGCCGCGCGATCTGGTGAAGCGGGAAATCGAGGCCATTCTGTCGCTCGGCGTCGAACTCAGGTGCAACATGCGCCTCGGCCGCGACTTCACCGTCGCCGATCTCCGTCGCCAGGGCTACAAAGCGATTTTCCTCGGCATCGGCCTTCCCAAAGGACGCACGCTGCCGCTGCCCGGTTCCGAGCGCGAGATGGTCTACGACGGCATGGATTTCCTCCGCGCCTTCAACGAGGGCAAACCTCTTCCCCTGGGCCGGCGGGTCGTGGTCATCGGCGGCGGCAACGTCGCCTACGATGTGGCCCGATCCGCCGTCCGTCCTGCCGGTGCTGTCACCCGAGGCGAAGCTATCGCCGACATGGGGCGCGGCGAGCAGGTCGCTTACGATGTGGCCCGCTCCGCCTTGCGCTTGAGCGCCGACAAGGAAGTTCACGTGGTTTGTCTCGAGAAGCGCGAAGAAATGCCCGCCGACGAAGTCGAAATTATCGAAGGCGAAGAAGAAGGCATCAAGCTGCACAGCTCCCGCGGTCCCAAAGCGATCTTCGGCGAAAACGGAACCATCACCGCGTTGCGCACCATTCGCTGCAGCTCAGTCTTCGACCAAACCGGCCGTTTCAATCCCAGCTTCGATGAAAGCGATGTCGAAGACATCCCCGCCGACACGGTGATTTACGCCATCGGCCAGACCTCGGATCTCTCCTTCCTCAAGCCGGAAGACGGCGTCGAGAGCGAGCGCGGTCTGATCAAAGTCAACCGCGAGACCTACCAGACCACAGCGCCCGATGTCTTCGCCTGCGGCGATATCGCCCACGGACCGCGGCTTTTCATCGACGCCATCGCTTCGGCGCAAATTGCGGCCCGCTCCATGCATGACTTTTTGCGCGGAACGCGTACCGATATCGTTGTTCGAAGCCACTGGGCTCCCGCCGTCTACACCATGGCCGAGGGCTGGGACCGGCTGCCGCGCGCCACTCCGCCGGTGATCGACGCCACGGAACGCTCCGCCTCGCTGGAAATCATCGAAGAGAACTTTCCCGCCGATGATGCGCACCGCCAGGCTTCGCGCTGCCTGCGCTGCAACGTCAACACCGTCTTCGACACTTCCACCTGCATCGCCTGCAGCGGCTGCGTAGACGTCTGCCCGCAGAGCGTCATCCGCCTGGTCGGCCTCAGCCAACTCTGTGAAGACGGAGATGAACACTGGCTCGATACGATCTCAAGCACGCTCGGTATCAGCCGCGACGAAGTGCGCGCCATGGGTGCCAGCGAAAAGGGCCGCCGCGAACTCGATGTTCTCGGCGGCGTCATGCTCAAGGACGAGACCACCTGCATCCGCTGCGGATTGTGCGCCTCGCGTTGCCCCACGCACGCGGTGAATATGAAAAAGTTCGAGTTCTATCGCGAGTGCGTCACCGTGCCGACGCCGAACAGCAAGATTCTGTACCGCGGCAGCGTAGCGCAGCCGGCAGCTTCACAGGGGGCGTCGTGACCCCGCTTGAGTTAGGACTGATGTTCATGCTGGGTCTGGTCAGCAGTCTGCACTGCGTGCAGATGTGCGGGCCCATCGTGCTCTCCTATAGCGTTGCGGTCAGCGAATTAACGAAGAACTCAGCCGCGCACTCTGCCGTCCCCTCGCTTCTCCGCAACCATCTGGCCTACAACGCCGGTCGAATTCTCACCTACGCGGCGCTCGGCGCCCTCGCCGGAATCGCCGGAGGAACCTTGGGTTTGCTCGGGCGTCTCGCCGGATTCACCCACACGATCGCCGTTGCGTCCGGCGCATTGATGATCATTGCCGGCATCACGATGCTCGGCATTATTCCGACTCGCGTGCTGGGCAGCAATCTCCTTCGGATTCCGTCAGCGTTTCTTCGGCGAATCGGCCGGTTGATATCGGCGGCAGGTGCGGGCAACCGCTTTCTCCTCGGGCTCGCGCTCGGCTTCCTGCCCTGCGGGCTTATCTATGCCGCTTTGCTGAAAGCTATGGCCACCGGTTCAGCGCTCGCCGGAGCTTGCTCCATGTTGGCGTTCGGATTCGGCACCGCTGGCGCGCTGCTGGCTCTGGGAGTGCTGTCCTCCGCCATCCGCATGCGGGTAAACCGCTGGGGAAGCCAGTTAGCCGCGGCAGGTGTCACTCTAATGGGGATCCTGCTGGTGTGGCGCGGGACGATGCCGGGCATGCTCATGCTGGGGGGGCACATGCATGCCCACCACTGAAGCCAGGCCGGGCAACCCGAACATAACCATCTCAACCCAGCCGCTGCCGAAGTGTGACCGCAAGCCTCCGGCGCCTGAGCAGAAGTCGTTCGCCTATCACCGCTTCCGCAAAGCCATCCACGTCGTTTGCGTGGTCATCTTCTTTACGCTCCCGTTCGCCAACCTGATGCGCGCCGATATTCCGCATCAGCGCTTCTATTTCTTCGGCTACGAGCTCTGGATCAGCGAGTTCTCCATCCTCTTCTTCTCGCTGATGTTTCTCATGTTCATCATCGCCGCCATGGCTATGCTTTACGGCCGCGTCTATTGCGGCTACCTCTGCCCCCAGATGATTTTCAGCGAGGCGTCGCTGGCGCTCCAAAGCAAACTGACCCGCATGGTGAACAAGTACGTTCGCTGGAGTGCCGGCCCGCGCAAGCTGCTCAGCCAGTTTCTGTTCTATTCCATCGCCACGCTGGCCTCGATTGTCCTGGCATTCGTTTTCATTTCCTATTTTGTGGAACCGCGCGACCTGCTGCACCGGCTTCTGGCGTTCGACATCAAGACTGCCGGCGGGATCGCCGGCGCAACCACCACGCTCCTCACCTTGCTGGATTTTCTTTTTCTGCGGCAGCGATTTTGCACCACCGTTTGTCCCTACGGATATCTGCAGGGCATGCTCGGCGACGGCGACACGCTGATCGTTCAGTATCGAGACGAAAACCGTGAATGCATCGAATGCAAGAAATGCGTTCGCGTCTGCCACATGGGCATAGACATTCGCACGTCGCCCTACCAGATCGAGTGCATCCACTGCGGCGAGTGCATTGACGCCTGCGTGGACGTGCTCGGCCGCCTCGGCAAGGAAGGCCTTATCCACTACGTCTGGGGCGAACACGGCGAGGAACTCGGAACGGGCGACAAGAGCTGGTATCAGAAGCTCGGATTGCGGAACGCCAAACGCGTGGTCGTGCTGCTGATCATTCTTTTCTATGCTGCGGGCTTGTTCACGGCGCTGTCCATGCGCCGCAATGTG